>SUWI01000075.1 GCA_015061565.1 Lentisphaerota bacterium | reverse complement strand
TCTGAGTTTCCTGAACTGTGAACCGTCTTAAAAAAAGGAGGCCGACGACAGAGAATAAGGATGTGAAAACGGCATTCTTGAGACAGAATGCAAAGCTGAATCTCAGGCATTGAGCCTGAAAACCTGTTACCAACAACCAAAAACAATTTTGGAGAAGAAAAAAAATGAAAGTCCGTAAAGAACAGATCTTTACTCTTATCGAACTCCTCGTAGTTATCGCCATTATCGCTATCCTGGCCGGCATGCTTCTGCCCGCCCTGAACAGCGCCCGTGAAAAAGCCCGCCGCATTTCCTGCGCCAGCAACCTGAAACAGATCGGTCTGGCCGCCAAGATGTATGCCGGCGACTTCAGCGAAAAATTCCCCTGCAACTCCGCCTATCTGAAATCTGATGGCAGTAAAGTTGACAGTGGCGCGGGTCCGCACAACGGTCCGTCCATCACCCTGCTGATGAGCCAGAACTACAACACCGACTACAAGACCTTCGTCTGCCCGTCCGGCACCCTGAACGGCGTCAAGCCCGCTACTTGCGTTAAAGACGTCGGCACCGACGGATACATCCTGCAGGCTGTTACCACCACGGTTGCCCAGACCAACCTGAGCTATGCTTTCATCGCCGGCATGAATGAAAACGACAGCCCGGACAGCGGTATGACCTTCGACTGCGGCTATGAAATCGCCAGCACGAAGTCCAACCATGACAAATACGGCAACATCTGCTTCGTCGACGGTTCCGTCCGCAATGCGGCTGGCGACACCTGGCAGACCACCATCGCGTTCTGGGGTGAATCCGCTCCGGCTGCGAATGCCATTCCGAAAATGTACAGCGCGTCGTCTCAGGTCTTCGGCAAGTCCCAGACCGATGCTCCTGCTAATACCCAGGGCAAACTGCTGAAGTAAGTCAACTCTTTCGAGTAGATTTATTAACCCTGCCGGGCAACCTGCAGGGTTTTTTCGATTTTCGGTATTCATATTTGCTCAGTAAAATAATAACTCTAACGGGTAAAAGATGATTTCTCCGGCAGACATGAAGATAATACAGGTGGAAATCACCAACAGCTGCATTCACCATTGTTCGAATTGCACTCGATTTTGCGGGCTTCATGAGAAAAATTTTATGATGTCCCTGAAAGAATTTCAAAATGCAGTTGATTCATTGAAAGATTACAAAGGGATAGTCGGAGTCATGGGCGGGGAGCCGACGCTGAATCCCCAATTTCCGGAGATGATCCAATATTTACGGGAAGTGCGGCCGGAGGGCAGAAGATCGGATGGTTTGCTGGCACCGACCCGTGATTTCAATCAATTTCATAAAAATTACTGGAATGACTTGACGAATGCCAGGCGGGGATTGTGGTCCGCGCTGGGCAATCGGTATTATGAAAATCTGGAAGCAATTTCCGATATATTTCCATATCAATGTTTGAATGACCATAAAAACACCGGAATGCATCAGGCATTGCTGATTTCCCGCAAAGAGCTGGGGATCAGTGATGAGGAATGGATCCCGCTGCGAGATAAATGCTGGATCCAAAATGAATGGAGTGCGTCAATTACTCCGAAAGGCGCGTTTTTCTGTGAGATAGCAGCCGCTTTGGATATGCTGTTCGACGGTCCGGGCGGATGGCCGGTCGAACCTGGCTGGTGGAAACGTACCCCGGCGGAATTCGGCGATCAGCTGCACTGGTGCGAGATGTGTTCCGCGGCATTGGCGGTCCCTCGAATTGAGGGAAACCGCGAGACCGATTTTATTTCTCCTGCGATCTGGGAAAAACTGAAAAACCGCAAGGCGTGGAAGGTTGTCAATGGCCGGTGCAGAGTTTTTGATACCGCGCATTATGACCAATCCCAATACACGATCAATTACAGCGGGGAGCCTTATCTTTCCGGCAAAGACGTCCGGATCTCGCAGGATACCGGCAGTACGCTTTTTCCGCATGAGATAGCGGTTTTTACTTCCGGCAATGCCACCTTGCCTCAGGGAGAAAAATTCCACACCATTTCCAGAGATGATGCGGAAAACCTGAAGTTCGACGACTGGCTGCTGATCTTGAACGGAAATATACCCCAGACGACCGGCCAATATATGCAGAATGCCGTGTTCAATCCGGGGGTTCTCTACTATGCAGCGGGAGGGAAGTTGATTTTCCTGAACCGACGGGCTTCCGCATTGATGAACAGTCACCGTTTGCCGCTTGACCTGAAACTGTTGAAAAAAATATTTTCCAGGGAAAAACGCTATCGGTGGTCCGAGTGGAAAAATCCGGACCGTGCCAGCTTGAAACAGCGGATCCGCCGCCTGAGAAAGCACCTGAAAGAATCTTTTTATTACCGTTCCGGACTTCTTCTGAAAAGTTTGGGGATAACGGAAAGATGGTGAGATATGCCGAAAATCAGTGTGATCATCACTAATTTTAATTATGGCAGATACCTTGGCGAAGCAATCAGGAGTGTGCTGGATCAGGAATACCGTGACTTTGAACTGATCGTGGTGGATGATGGATCAACCGATGGATCCCGGGAAGAAATCGGAAAGTTTCAAGATCCGCATCTGAAGGCGATTTTCAAAGCGAATGGCGGCCAGCTTTCGGCCTTCAATGCGGGGTTTCTCGAATCAACCGGCGATATCATCTGTTTTCTTGATGCGGATGACTGCTATCAGCCCGGATATTTGCAAGCCGTATCGGAAATCTTCGAACATTATCCGGAGTGTGGTTTTCTGCTGACTCAAATGGAATATTTCGGAAAACGGACAGGAAAGGCCCTGCATTACCCCGGGGGTTATCTGGGATGCAATCCTTTTTCTGCAGCGGCGCGTCATGTATGGGTCGGAGCGGCGACTTCATCCTGTTCGTTACGTCGGGAAACAGCAGAGAAGTTCCTGCCCTATCGGGAGGATGAAGATTTCTGGAAAACGCGGGCGGATGATTTGCTGATTTTGGGTTCGGATATCGTGGCCGCCGTCAAATATGTTCTTGATCGTCCGCTGGTAAAATATCGTGTGCATGGAGATAATTTGTTCTATGGCAGGAACACCCCGGGCGGGGCTTCATATCAGGCCAGGAAAGCTGCGGCAGAACGGTTTTGTGCCGAAGTTATGAAGCGGAACGGTCTGCGTTTTCAGGATTTGCTCAGGCAGGAGAATGAAAATGGCAATTTATTATTCCGCGAGCGTTTCTTCAGTTGGCTGAAAATCGGTCGGGACCGGATGGTCTCCCTGTCCGAGTGGCTGCGTTGCGGGGGAATTCTGCTGCGGGGAATCCGGTATCCGTTCAAACCTGTTCTCAGGACGAACAGGAAGATGGGAAAAGCATGACAGACGACAATATTACCGTAAAAAAATTGCTCAAGAAATTGGCGAATCTTTTCGATGCCTCTCTGCTGGATACCCGATTGGCGTATGGAATCAATTCGGCACTGCGCGAGATGACGGGTTTTCCCAAGTGGAAGGCCATGCCGGTATGGCAGCAGCATGGCTATTACGTAGATCAGCCGATCTTCAAGCCTGACTTGGAAGAAGCCGGAAGAGCTGGAATTATGCTGGTGTATTCCAACCGGGAAAAGACCGCGTGGAGCCAGGTATCGAAAATCCCCTGTTATGTCGCCGGACCGATGCTGACGCATTATCGGAAATTCAAAGGCTGGGAACCGCGTCCCGATGCTGAAGGAACGGTTTTTTATGCCGGACACTCCACCGCAGATGTCAGGTCAGAATACTCGCTGGAATGCTTGCATAAGACTTTGTCCGGATTGCCGGAACAATACCATCCGATAACCATATCGCTGCACTGTTATGATTATTACGAACTGCATTTGAACGAAGCTTTTGAAAAATTGGGGTATCGCGTGGTAACTGCGGGCCATGCCAACGATCCGGAATTTCCTGCGCGATTCTACGAGATATTATCCGGCTGCAAATATGCCTGTTCCAATGATATCGGCACCTATATCCTTTATGCGCTGGACATGAATATTCCATTTTTTTTCGTAGGTGAAAGATCTCGGAACATATTTTTGGAAAATAACTTTAATGATATCCCGGCAGGAGAATTCGATATCAGCAGGCAGCCGATAGCCCGAAGGGTGTTTGAACTGTTTGATACAGGTCCTGTCTCATGTATTACAGAGGAGCAGCGAAAGTGGTTCGAGCAGGAAACGGGTTACGGTGAACAGATTCCGATGGAGGAACTGAAAGAATTGATATCCCGGCCGGAATATTGGTTTCCGGCAACTCTGAAAAGTTTCCTGCTGCATCTTATTCTCGGAATGGATCGCATAAGAAAAAAGTAAGGGGAATTGATTGTCACATGAAAACCATAAATCATGCAAAAGGCAAATTATAAAACAACTATTTGGATTAACCGTTGTTCGACAATATAATATAAAACAGGGAGGAAGACATATGTCCATTTTTATTATCGCTGAAATTGGTATCAACCATAATGGGGATATCCAGGTTGCCAAAAAACTCATGGATACGGCTAAAGATGCAGGATGTGATGCGGTGAAATTTCAAAAGAGGACAGTTGAGAAAGTCTACTCGAAAGAGCAGCTGGACAAACCTCGTGAAAGTCCCTGGGGAACCACAACCCGCGAACAGAAATTCGGACTGGAGTTTTCAGAAGCAGAGTATCAGGAAATCGACCGTTATGCCAAGACAATCGGAATAGAATGGTTCGCCTCTGCCTGGGACATTGAGAGTCAGCTTTTTTTACGGAAATTCAATCTGAAACACAATAAAATAGCATCTGCAATGCTTCCTTGTGAAAGTTTCCTGAAAGTGGTGGCGGAAGAAAAAAAATATACTTTTATCGCTACCGGGATGAGCAACCGGGAAATGATCGACCGGGCGGTAAAGATCTTCCGGGATGCGGATTGCCCGTTTGAACTGATGCATTGTGTATCCACCTATCCAATGAATGAGGCACATGCCAATCTTCGCAGAATCAGTACCTTGAGAGAACTATATCATTGCAATGTAGGATATTCCGGACATGAAGCCGGTTTGGCAATTTCCTATGCCGCTGCGGCCTTAGGTGCAACTTCCATTGAACGTCATATTACCTTGGATCGTTCCATGTATGGGAGTGATCAAGCCGCGTCAGTCGAGCCCATGGGACTGCGGCAACTGGTTGGTGCGGTCAGAAAGATCGAAAATGCGCTGGGAGATGGTGATATAGACATGCAGCCGGAAGAACAAAAGGTTGCGTTGAAATTACGCAGTCACTTGGAAAGGATTTAATTTATGTACAACATTTTAAAGGGGAAAATATATTCCATGATCCCTGCGCGCTCCGGATCCAAAGGCGTGCCGGATAAGAATATCCGTCTGTTGGCAGGAAAGCCCCTGATAGCGTGGAGTATAGAAGCATCATTGGGTGCGAAACTCATTGATCGAACGATCGTCTCCACTGATTCGGAAAAGTATGCAGAAATTTCCCGCAAATACGGTGCTGAAACCCCTTTTTTACGTCCGGCTGCATTGTCCGGAGACAAGAGTACAGATACAGAGTGTTTTGAACATTTCCTGACTTGGTTTCAGGAACATGAAGGCGGTGTTCCCGAATATGTAGTGCATCTGCGGCCGACGACCCCCTTGCGCGATTCACGCGAAATAGACCGCGCGATTTCTACAATCAAAAACATTCCGCCTGCACAATGTCTTTTGTCCATACAAGAAATGCCGGAAACTGCATACAAATGCTTTGAAAAGACCTCTGATGGCCGCTTAAAACCTATGGGCAGTGATTCCACAGACACCGATATAGCCAATTTGCCACGGCAGATGTTTCCCAAAACTTATACGGGAAACGGGTATGTTGATATTATTAGGACATCCGCATATGAGCAGACAGGGAAGTTCCATGGGGAATATGCATATCCGTTTGAGACAGAAAACGTTGATGAAATAGATGTTCTGAATGATTTTTTACGGATTGAATCCCAGTTCGTCTCAAATAATAAAAACTAAAGGACTGAATGATGAGAAAAGTTTTTTTTAATGGTGATTTTGTAGATGAAAGCGAAGCAAGAATAAGTATTTATGATTCTGCTTTGATGTTTGGCGATATGATTTTTGAAATGACGAGGTCATTTAATAAAAGACAGTTTATGTTACGAGCACATTTGGAACGGTTGTATGCATCTGCAAAGTATCTTTGCATTGATTTACCTTCAGTAATGAGTATGGAGGAGATGGAGATGCAGATTCTTCGAACAATCGAAATCAACGATTCAGAATTCGAAGAAGATGATGAACACAGAATATTGATTGATGTTTCGCGCGGACTCTTGTCTATTTATCAGGATGTTGTCGGTACCCATTCCGGACTGAATATTGTGATCGCTGATTTTCCTTTGCGCTGGACAGTTGAAGGTATGGGGACGTTGTTCGATAAAGGAATCAATGCTGTAATACCTTCCCAACGAGCTATCCCGGCATCGCTGATAGATCCCAAGGTGAAAAATCGGAGTCGTATTCATTATCTGATGGCCAATATAGAAGTTTCTCAAGTATCTGGAGATAATAACTGGGCACTTCTGTTGGACACGGATAATTTTATAGCAGAAGGAACAGGGGATAATTTTTTTATTGTGAAGCATGGAAAGTTGCTTACACCTGAACCGCGAAATATTCTCCGCGGTATTTCGCGTGATTATGTTTTTCATCTTGCACGAGAATTGGGGATTGAATACAAGGAATGTAATCTTGATGTTTATGATGTTGTCAATGCAGATGAAGCATTCATGACAGGTACTCCATTTTGCATGCTCCCGGTAACATCTTTAAATGGGATTGCAATTGGAGAGGGCCGACCGGGCCCCATTTTTACTACGTTGCTGAATGCATGGAGTGAATCTGTTAATGTTGATATTGTCAAGCAAATAAAACAATGGAATACCGTTCCCAAAATGAAAAAATATGATGCTCCAAGTCCATATAAATTTAAACATAAATAATCATGAATAACATAACTAAAATAAAATGTCCGATTTGCGGTAATACATCCTTCTTTCAGCGGCCTGGTGAAGTTCGAGACAATCATGATCTTTCAATTTTGGAGTGCCGGAATTGTGGATTGGTTCGTTTGTCATCATTCGATCATATCGGTGAAAATTACTATCAGGACAGCAACATGCATGATGACAGTCCTCTTGATTTGGATAGTTGGTTGAAAGAGACAGAAGGAGATGATGAGAGGCGTTTTCGGCAGTTTAATGCATTGGTAAAAAATAGTGTCATTGTTGATTTCGGATGCGGCATTGGCGGTTTTTTGTCCCGCGCGGCAAAAATTGCGAAGCACGTTTATGGAATCGAACTTGAGCGCAGAGTTTATCCTTCTTTGGAATCAAGGGGAATCACTGTTTTTCCGGACTTGGATTCAATACCGGAGAAACCGGATGTAATTTTCATGTTTCATGTATTGGAACACATTGCCGATCCACTACCACTTCTGAAACAGATGTGGCATACGGGTGCGCGGTTGATTGTGGAAGTTCCCAACGCTGATGATGCTCTTTTAACACTGTATAAATCCGATGCTTTTAGTCGCTTTACTTACTGGAGTCCGCATCTGTATCTTTACAATGCTTATACTCTTCCCGCTTTATTTAAGCAAGCAGGATACAGCCCTGTTTCAGTTATGCAGTTTCAGCGTTATTCTCTCTCGAATCATCTTTATTGGCTTTCCAGGGGATTGCCTGGTGGTCACAAAGAATGGCATTTTTTGGATACTGCTGCCTTAAATGATGCCTATTCTGCCGCGCTTGGAAGATTAGGGAAATGTGATACGTTGATTGCGGAATTTATACCGGATGGAAAAGGTGCTTTATGTTGAATGGCTTGACTAACATCAATATCGAATTAACCAGCAGATGCAACAAAAATTGCTGGATGTGCGGGCGTCGCAAAGTTGATCGGGAATATCCTGATTTGGCATTGGAATATGGCGATATGGATTTTGCATTGCTAGAAAAAATCGCCACCGAAGTTCCTGCTGGGATTGTGGTTCAACTCCATAATAACGGCGAGCCCTTGCTTTATCCTCATTTCGGTGAAGCGGTCAAACTTTTTAAAAACAACGGCAATATCGTCAATATCGTCACCAATGGCAAACTTCTACTGGAAAAGGCAGATGAAATTATTGATAACCTGGATACTCTTTCCATTTCCGTATTTGAAAATGACGAGGAAGCCGAAGAACAATACAAGATCATGGAAAAATTCCTGAAACAGAAGGGAGCCCGGAAACCATTTACGTCTTTGCGGCTGATCGGCGATGTCGATGATACACGGTATCAAAAACTGAATACACTTATCATTCGCCGCATTCTGCATTCCCCCATGGGCAGCTTCAAATACAGAAAATTGAATCCGACTATACCCGAGATTGGTATCTGCCTGGATTTCCTCAATCATTTAGCCATAAATAAAGACGGCGATGTTTCCATTTGCGTAAGATTTGATCCCAAACGGCTTGGCGTGCTGGGGAACATTCGTAATTGCACACTCGCGGAATTATGGAATTCCCCTAAACGCGAAGAGTGGAAAAAAGCTCACGTTGAAGGACACCGGGAAAGAATCCCGCTTTGCTCCTATTGTCAGTTCTGGGGTGTTCCAACCGGATTTGATCCAGTCATCGAATCAGAATAATTCCATATAATGAAATCCAAAATCTCAGTTATCGTCGCCGTTTATCACGGGGATAATTTTATTGTTGAGCCGCAGGAACGTTTGTTCCGCCAGACGAAACGGCCGGATGAAATTTTGATCACCTACAGCCGCAGTCCCGGTGCTGTCCGAGAACCTCGATTTGCGCGTTGTCTTTGATCCTTGTGGCAAAGAAAGCCTTCTCATCTGAGATGCGTTTGAACCAGGCAAGATCATAGTAGTCCTTATCGAAGGTATACCTCATCCTGCCGCGCAGAGCGCCGGCGGAGATATTCGGGCAGCTGACCATTGGCTCCAGCCGCTTTTTTACCGAAAAACTCCCTTCCCCGCTTGAAAAAAATCCCTTTTGCGGTTATTGTGATAGCTGCACTTGGATTTATAATTGAGAGGTTTTGAAAAAATGACTAAGATCTCGGTTGATTTCACCAAAAACGTCCGGGCCATGAAACCGGTCCACGCCATCGGCCAGCCGCCGATCATCGGCTGGAGTAATGATTCCCTGTTCCACTTTCTCACCGAGGCCGGCATCCCTTATTCCCGGCTGCATGACACGGGCGGCGCGTTCGGAGCCGGACGGTTCGTGGACATCCCCAATGTGTTCCGCGATTTCGACGCCGATCCGGACGATCCGGCATCCTATGATTTCACCTGGACCGATCCGCTGATCACCAGTCTGGTCAACGCAAAAGTCGAACCGTATTACCGCCTCGGCGTCACCATCGAAAATGAAGTGTGGCGCAAAGCCTATTACGTCAATCCGCCGAAAGATTTCACCAAATGGGCGAAGATCTGCGCAGGGATCATCCGTCACTACACCCGCGGCTGGGCCAACGGATTCCATTACAAAATGACTTACTGGGAAATCTGGAACGAGCCGGAATGCGAAGACCGCAAGTATATGTGGACAGGCACCTGGGAACAGTATATGGAGCTGTACAAGACGACCTCGAAATTATTGAAGGCCGAGTTCCCGGAAATCAAGATCGGCGGTTATGCCTCCTGCGGCTTTTACGTGCTGCTCCATCCGGAACAGCGGGACAACAAGGTCCGGGCAAGTTTCATCAGGTTCTTCGATCAGTTTCTGGCCTACGTCAAGGAAAATGAGTGTCCGATGGACTTCTTCTCCTGGCACAACTACGATGCGCCGGACACGGTGGTTTTCTACGCCGATTATGTGGACCGCAAGCTCAGGGAATACGGATTCAGCGGCGTGGAACAGCATCTGAACGAATGGAATTTCAAGCACACGCTCCGGGACAAGGCGGTCCATTCCGCCGCCACCGCCGGTTTCATCCTCGAAATGCAGCGTTCCAAAGTCGACATCGGCATGTTCTACGACGGCCGCTGCGGGGTCAGCTCCTACGGCGGACTGTTCAATCCCATGACGCTGCAGCCGCTGAAAGCCTACTGGGCGTTCACCTCGTTCAACGAACTCTACCGGCTGAAAAACGAGGTATTTTCCGAATCCGACACGGAAAATGTCTATGTCTGCGCTGCGGCCGACGGGAACGATGCCGCCGTCATGATCGTGAACTTCACCGAACAGGAATGTCCGGTCGAACTCGACCTCTGCGGAAAATCGATCGCGTCCTGCCGGCTCACCGACGAAACGTTCAATTTCGCGCCGGTCGTCTTCCGCGATGCGCTGCCGCCGAATTCGATCGTTCTGCTGACCATCCGCTGAAACCCGGAGATAAAAATGAAACTGAAAAATTATCTGCTGCCGGCAATTCTCTTCGCCTCGGGCCTGCTTTCCGCGCAGGACTTTTACACGGTCTTCGCCAGAGGGAAATGGGATCCCGCACAATGGTTCGAAGTCAAAAGCACGCATTTCAAGCAATCGCGCGGGATGGTCCAGCAGGACGACCATATCATGAATGAGGTGCCGGATCTGCCCGATGCCGAGCTTCATGCCAAACACCAACAGTATCTCTATTCCTGCCTCGTCCTGGACAGGAAATTCTCAATTCCGTGCGTCATTTCCTCCACGATGAGTTTTGACTATCTGATGGCGCCGCTGATCGTCATCGCCCCGGATTTCGGCAAAAACGCCGCCGGACAAAGGGAACAGCGGGATCATTTTGAAATCGTCCTTTTCAATCAGGGACTCAATATCTGGCGTCATTCTTTCGAGAACGGAAAACCGTCTTATTATCTGGCGGGGTATCTCAGGACGTCTTTCCTGCCCAAGACAAAATACAATCTTCAGGTCAAAGTCTTCAAAAACCGCTACGGGAAACAGCTGGAAATCACCTGCGGCGGACATTGTTTCGCGATCCGGGACAATTCACTGCCGGACACGTTCTATGCGGGCATCATCGGCTGCGAGGGACGGAACCGGTTCTATGATTTCGGCGTCCGCTCACTCCGGAAGAAAAAGCGCAAGAAATGATCATCTGCCTGGCCGGACGCGGGGATCGGCCCAGGCATACGCCAGATCGGTCAGCAGGTTGATCCCGACGAACAGGAACGCACTCAGGATCACGAGTGCCTTGAGCATCTGCAGGTCGGCGTCGTTCAAGGCGTTCACGCCCTCATAACCGAGTCCGGGGATCCCGAAAAAGGTCTCCAGCAGCAGACTGCCCGTAAACAGGAACGGCAGCACGGTGGAGGCGCGGGTGATTACCGGGATCAGCGCATTCTTGAAGAGATGTTTGAAATAGACTTTCACCGGAGGCAGCCCTTTGGCTGTTGCGGTGCGGAGATATTCGCGGTTCATTTCATCCAGAAAAACCGTGCGGTAGAAACGCACTCCGCCGCCGGTCCCGCTCAGGATGCCGATCGCCACGGGCAGCAGCAGATACCGGATGTCGCCCCAGCCCCACACGGGGAACCAGTTCAGATAATAGGCCAGGAACCATTGTCCGAAAATGATCAGCGCCAGATAACTGATGCTCATGCCGGCCACGGAAAGACACAGGATCAGCTGGTCCTGCCACCGGCCGCGGTAAACGCAGGCCAGCATCGCCAGCAGAATGCCCAGGATCAGTTCGCCGAAAAAGACCGGGATCATCAGCATCAGCGAAGGGAACATCCCTTTCCACAATTTTGTCCGGATCGGTTCGCGCGTCTGCAGCGTTTTGCCGAAATTGAAGAAACTCACGTAGGGAAATTCTTTCCGGAACGACACGATCTCGGTCAGAGAGGAGACCAGCTGGCTGTCATACCAGCCTTTTGTCGGTCGCTGGAAGGTGACGGCGCCGAGAGTTCCATCCTTCATTTTCAGTATGATTTCGGCCGGCTGGCCTTTGATCGGGATCTGTATTCTGTCCGTGTGGTGGGGAGTTTTGCAGAACCTTCCGTTGATTTCAACCATGCAGACCCCGTGGACTGTCATCAGCACATCTTCAGGGTTGGATCGTTCGAAATTGCGGCGGAAAATGATTTTTGAATCGTATTCGGGTCTGAGCCCCTGCGGGACTGTTTCATACTTTCCTTCGATGCGGACGCCGGGAAAGGTGGTGTGTCCGGAACTGAAATCGGCGGAGGTGTAGATCTCGGTCGGTTTCCAGAGTCCGAAGAACAGGGGCTTGTCGGTGCCGAGTTCCTCGCGCATGGCCTCCAGTTCGGCGGGAGCGGGATTCTTGCCGAGCACGGTGGCGGCGGGATCGCCGGCGGAAAGCCGGAACAGCAGGAAGGTCAGGATCATGATCCCGGCAATGATCAACAGCGAATACGCGATCCGGCGCACTATATACCGCAACATGACAGTTATCTTTCTTTTTTTTCAGTTTTGGTGTTGCAAAGATACCGATTCGGAAGTAAATTTAACCCCTAATCTTGAAAAGGGCAAATGGAAGATGCAATTTTTCAGCAGATATTTCATAATTTTCATGTCCGGAACGGCTTTTTTCCTGACGGGAGTCGAGGTGGCGGCGGCTGCGGACGCGGAATTTTATGTGCTGAATTACGAAAACGCGGCAACTTCGCCGCGCGCGCGTCTGGTCAGTCTGACCGAACGGCTGAAACGGCTGTCGCGTCAAACTCTGTATCTGCCGAAATCGCGCAAGGCCCGCGAGATTTTCGTCACGCTTTCAGACGGAAAAAAGGAAAAACTCTTCACCTACCGGATGGACAAACGCGGAAATATGCGGATCATTCTGCCGAACGCGTATGAGAAACTGTGGCAGGAACCGGCAGCGCTGCCGCGGCTGACCGGCTGGTATCTGTTCGGGCATGCCGCCAAAAACCCCGAGCTGGAAAAATCTTTCCGGAACAGCTGGTTCGTGGTAGGATTGTCCCGGAAAGTCATGGGAGAAATGAATCTGGTGCGGACTCCGTTTGCCGGGTATTTTCCGGCGGCTTATGTCCTGACCTCGATCTCTCGTTATCCCACGCTGCAGTCCCTGCTGGAAACCGAACTGCTCCCGGCTGATACCGTACCGAGGCTGATCTACGAGGAATATTGTGAACTGCTGGTAATGATCTGCGCCCGCAGCGGACTGTTCCGCGCCGGTCTGCTTTCCCGCCTGCTGGACGATCTGGAAGCAGATCCGTCCCGCAAGGATATGCCGGAACTGTTCCGGAAACACAGCCGCAAAGCGCTGGAGAAACGTGCACCGAAATTCTTCAAAGGGATCGCCACCAAGGACCAGCTGAATGCCGCTTTCGAGGCCTGGTTCCGGAAAGAGCTGGACGAATTGCTGAACTACGGTTTTCTGCCTGCTTCCGCGGCAAAAATCGAAACTCTCTATCAGAAAGCCGTCCGTTTCGAAAGTCCGCTGAAACCGGAAGACAAAAATGCCGGCGGAAAAAAGGATGAAGGAAAGAAAACCGGCGGAAAGCCTTCCGGAAAGCGGAAAAAAGAGGAAGACCGGACCGTTGATACGGTCAGCGGCGGGCTGGAAGAGTTGATTGCCAATTATCAGAAACTGGAAGCTCCGGAAAGGACCGCGGCAGATATTATCGGGGGCATCTCCCGGCTGCGGCACATATCCCCGCCTGATTTGAAAATTCCCCTGAGCAACATCCGGAATGCGCTGCTGACCTTTACCTCCAGGCCTTCCGTCCAAAACGGGAATGCTCTGCTGCGGACGGAACAGGAATTCTTCAAGGCGCTGGAAAATCACCTGGCGCTGGAAATATTCCTGGCGGAAACCGAGGTCGCCTGCGTATCTCCGGCAGCCCGCTATTATTTGACTTTCAGCCTGATCGACTATGGGAGAAAGCCGGAACAGCAGCCGCTTCGGGGGCTGGCCGAACTGCTGGAAAACACTGGTGCGGAGAACGGAAAATGATTTCACCGAAAGTCGAAAAAGAAGTCATGAGATCCCGGCAGTCCTCGGGATTGCGGATCCTGGTGTGGAGCATTTTCACCCTGGTTGCAGTCCTGCTGGTGCTGGGAATTTACATTATGGTGCGGCAGTCCGCCATGCGGATGTCCGCGGATTATTATTACCCGTTCCTGAAAGCAGTCCGGGGGACGGAAAATACCGTCGCCGATCAGATTCTGCTGATGCAGAGCAAAACGAAACTGGTGAATGCCCTGAAGAAACTGATGAATGAAAATGCCATCCTGAGCGCCGAACAGGCCGTGGTGGCCGACCTGAAAAAAGAAAACACCGAATTGCGCGCCCTGATGTCGCTTGGCCGGAAAGGCACTTTCCGGCCGGTGTTTGCCGAGGTGCTGACACGCGATCCAATGACCTGGCAGGAACAGTTCACGCTTGACAAAGGCAGCCGGGACGGGATCGAACCGGGAAATCTGGTCGTGACGCCGGTCTATTCCAAACTTCCGGATATGCCGCGGATCGCCGTGATCGGGAAAGTGAAGTCCGTAACCGGACATACCGCACAGGTCTTAACGATACTCAGCCGGGATTTCCGCCTGTCGGTCTCTTTGCCGGATTCCAAAGCCTCGGGCATCCTGGAAGGAACCAGAATCAGCTCGGGAATGCAGGCCACCCTGAAATTCCTGCCGCTGGATACCGTTCCGGCCGCAGGTCAGACAGTTTATACCAATGCGTTTTCCGGCAACAGTCCCCCCGGACTGCCCGTCGGGATCGTGGCCGCCGGAAGCAGGTCCGTGCAGGACTCCCGCCGCAATCAGCTTTATCTGGAGACTGTGATCAGGCCTCTCGAATCGCCGGCCGAGGTCCGGTTCGCCGCCGTTTTCGTAAAGGAAAAGAAATGATCATCCGTCTGGCCTACATCTTTCTGCTGACTGGCGTGTTTGCCGTGCTCGAACTGTTTCTGCGGAATTTCGGACTGTTCTTTCCGTTCTGTGCCCTTTTCATCTTTTACATCGCGGTGGCATTCGGAAACAGGTGGGGCTTTACCTCGGTCTGTCTGGCTGCGCTGGCACTGGACCTGCCGGGCAGCGGATCGGCTCATCCCTGGTCGATCCTGGTCTTTCTGCCGGTCCTGTTCCTGTCCTCCAGCTGGCTCAAACGGGCGGAAGCGGATTCCGTGATGATGAATTTTCTGCCGGGACTGGTCATTCCCGTTGTGGTCTGGATCCTGTCGGCGGTCTTTTTTTCAGAACATTTTTTCCACGTGCTGATCGAACAGTTTCCGGTGCTCTTTCCGGCCTGCGCTTTCAGTGCGGTCTGGCTGCCGATCCTGATCTTCCTGCTGGACAATTTGAACTCCCGCCTTTCCCTGCCGCTCTTTACCGACGCCAAACTGAACCAGAAGCTGACGCTGAAATGACCGAAAATTCCATAGACCGACAACTGCTCTTCCGGATCATGATCCTGGCATTCGTGGTGATGCTGATGCTCTTCGCCATAATCATCCGGCTCTGGACCGTGCAGGTCCTTTCCGGACATGAATTCGATGAAAAAGCCAGCCGTCAGTATGCCCGCGGCATCCGGCTGTCGGCCTTGCGCGGACGGATCTACTCCTCCGACGGCCGCCTGCTCGCAGGAAACCGTCCCTGCATGACCGCAGTGCTCCATCTCTCCGAAATGCCGATCTCCGGCAAGCTGGTCAACTCGATCCACTATATTTATTCCCAGATCCTGCGG
Organism: Lentisphaerota bacterium; assembly: GCA_015061565.1. GTDB lineage: Bacteria > Verrucomicrobiota > Lentisphaeria > Victivallales > UBA1829 > SIG94. Next base: position 5,639 of record SUWI01000075.1, on the reverse strand, counting down.
ACTGAAAATGAAAAAACAGGCATTGGCCGGAAAAGTCTCATCAGCCAGAACACCACCGCATACCGCTCCTGGCATTTCCCCGGCATTTCCAAACGGATGTTCACGACACTGAGCCAAAAACTGAAACCGCCGGAGCTGGCGATCCTTTATCATATCCACCACTGTCCCGGCATCCCCCTGGAACTTTTCCGCGACCTTTCTCCGGCCGAACTCGCCAAGCTGTCCGAAATCACGCCCGCCGTCCCCGGTCTGGAACTCACCGCGGTCCCCATGCGGAACTACCCATACCGTTCGCTGGCCGCCCAGCTCATCGGCTATACCGGCTTCAAAGATCCCCATACCGCCGAAGACCGCGGCGATTATTTTTATTATTCGCCCGAAATGACCGGCCGGGCCGGACTGGAAAAATCGTATAACTCCGTCCTCCAGGGAAAACCCGGCCGTAAAGATGTCAATGTCAACCACCGCGGTTTCGTTTATGAAGTCATCGGCGACCCCAAAGCCGCCGGATCCTCTTCCGATCTGGTGCTGACCCTGGATGCCAGACTGCAGGTCACCGCCGAACATCTGCTGCGCGGACGCGAAGGAGCGATCGTCGTCATGGACGCTTCCGACGGTTCCCTGCTGGCAGCCGCCTCCGCCCCGGGTTACGACCTCAATGACTTCGTTCCCAAAATCAGCGCCAAAGATTATCAGAAGCTGGAAAAACGTCCCGGACATCCGTTCCAGAACAAAGTCATGCAGGGCACTTATATGCCCGGCTCCATCATCAAACCGCTGATCGCCCTGGCCATACTGGAAAACGGCACCAGCCCCGACGACCTCACCGAATGCGACGGCGCCACTCATTTCCCCGACGGTTCACGGATCCGCTGCTGGGCCTGGCGGTCCGGCGGTCACGGCCCCCTTTCCCTTCTGGACGCGATCAAATATTCCTGCAATGACTTTTTCATCGAAAACGGCACCGCCCTCGGCATCGCCAAATTGAATGAGTTTTTCGCCTCGGCCGGCATCGGCAGCAAAACCGGGCTCGGCATGGGCGAACTGCCCGGCATCATCCCCGACTCCGAGCGCTTCAAAGGTTGGAATGTCTACGAGACCGCACTGGTGTCCATCGGTCAGGGCAAGATCCAGATCTCTCCGCTCCAGGCTGTCTGTTATATGGCCGCCATCGCCAACGGCGGCAAGCTCTGGACTCCCCGGATCATCAAAAGCATCCGGAATCCGGAAACCGGACAGAACACCGTCACCAAACCGGTCCTCAGAGGGCAGATGAAAGCTTCCGAGGAAAATATCGCCGTTGTCCGCGAAGGTATGTTCCGCGCGGTCAACGAATCCGACGGCGGCGCCAACCGCGCCAGAGTGGATGACCTGAACGTGATCGGCAAAACCGGCACGGCCGAAGTCGGTTCCCCCGAAAAACGCACCAAAAACACCTGGTTCATCGGGTACGCGCAAATGCCCACGGGCCGTCAGATCGCCGTTGCCGTGCTGGTGTTGAAAGGCGAAGCCGGCAACCGGACCGCCGCTCCCCTCGCCGCCGAAATTTTCCGCACCGCCCGGAGAATCAAATTATAAAACGGAACCGACCAAAGCACTCACATCGAATAGAGCCGGCGCATCGCCATGGCGAACGCTTCCATCGTCAGCTCGGCATCGTAGCCCGCACGGTGCGGACGCGATTCGTCGATCTCCTGCCCCAGTCCCAGACTCTGCCGCAAGGACTGCAGGCTGTAGCTCGAAAGTCCCGGATACGCACGGCGGATCAGAATGATGCTGTCATAGATCCCGTATTTCCAGATCGGCAAAGCCGTCCGTGCCAGACTTTCCTGCAGAAAGGAAAAATCGAACCGCGCATTGTGCGCCACCAGTTTCGAGCCCCGGATGAAATCCAGAAACGGATAGGCCGCATCTTTGAATTTCGGCGCGTCCGCCACCATTTCATCGTCGATACCGTGAACTTTCGTCACCTGCCACGGGATCGGCACACCCGGATTCACCAGCGTCTCATAACGGGACAGGGTGCCGTCCGTTTCGACCCGCACCGCACCGATCTCCACGATCCGGTCGCGAACCGCGCTCATGCCGGTCGTTTCCAGGTCGAAGACGGTGAACGGCCCCAGTTTATGCCAGCCGGCCATCGTGCACCTGCCCTGCAAATTGGATCAAGCTGTTATATGCGAAAAGAAGATTCATAAATGTTCCTTGATTGGCGGTAATATAACATGCGGCAATTCCCCGTGCAAATCCGGAACCGGGTGTTTTGCGAAAAAAAAAGAGCTGGATCTCCGATCCGGTATTATCCCATAACATCTTTTCCGGCTCCGCCGCTGCTTGTGACTTGAAGTGAGCAAAGCGAACGATCCTTGAAACTTGCAACTCCAGCTGCGCTCAGCGGAGCGCTGCATACATGCATTTCAGATAATGCGATTCGCGGAAATCGGCGGGATGGTCTGGCGCTTCGGCCCGGCGTTCGAGCTCCCGCAGCGGAAAACCTTCATTCGAGGCCGCCGCATGCACCGCGGCAAAAAGCTCATCCGCCTGCACTCGGCTCGAACACGACGCGAAGACCAGCAACCCATGTTTTTTCAGCAGACGGACCGCCCGGACCGCGAGACGCGAATACGAATTCAGCGCCTGTTTCCGTTCATTGGCGGCTTTGGCAAATGACGGCGGATCCACGATGACCACGGCGAACCGCTCGCCGCGTTTTTCCAGTTCGAGCATGGCATGGAACGCGTCGTCGGGAATGGTGCGGTGCCGGCAGGCGGCCACGCCCGGCCAATGCCGGTTCAGTTCGAAATTCCGTTCCGATGCTTCCAGCGCGGGCTTGCTGAAATCCAGATCGGTCACCTCCCTTGCCCCGTTCCGGGCGGCATAAAGCGAAAATCCTCCGGAATAGGAAAACACGTTGAGGACCTTGCCCGCGTTCTTCGCCAGTTCGCCGACCCGGGCGCGGTTCTCCCGCTGGTCGAGGAAAAATCCGGTCTTCTGTCCGAAACGTACATTGGTCTCGAACATGAGGCCGTTTTCCAGGAAGCGGACCGTGCCGTCCCAGCCGGGTTCGCCGCGCAGGATGCCGTCCTCGTAATTCAGCCGCCGCAACGCAGGCAGAGAAGCGACTTCGCGGGAAAGCCGGATCGACGTGCGTTTCAGCTCCGGATTGACGGCAAGGAAGGCCGCCAGCACGTTTTCCAGATGCGGCAGCCAGGCGGCGGAATAGACTTTTACCGACAGCACATCGGCATAACGGTCAGCCGCCAGTCCGGGAAAGCCGTCCGATTCGCCGTTGGCAAGTCGCCATGCATTGGTGTCGGCGCCGAACAGTCCGCGACGGCGGGCGGCGGCTTTTTCCGCGAGACGGCGGAAGAGTTCCGGTCCGATGTCCGGAGCTGTTGCACCGAACGCCAGCACCCGCAGCCGGATATCGGAATCGGGGTCGATCAGAGCCGCGCCGAGCTTCCGCTTTTTATCGAACAATACTGCGATATCGCCCGGTTCCAAATCGTCCGGGATCCGGGCAATGGAATCTTCGAAGATCCAGGGGTGACGCGACCGGACCGCCTGCAGTCCTTTGGGCAGCAGATGCACCGCGGCGATCCGGGGAGTCCGCTTCAGCAGTTCGGCCATCTCAGAGTTTGCCGAGTTCGGCGGAACGTTCCGCGGCCGCGACGACCGCTTTGACGACCGTGCTGCGGAACGCGCCTTCGTCGAGTTTGGCGACGCCGCGGGCAGTGGTTCCGGCAGGCGAGATCACCGCATCGCGCAGCACCGCCGGGGATTCCGTGCTTTCCAGCACCATTTTGGCGCTGCCGAAAACCGTCTGCGCGGCGAGTTCGAGCGCCACGTCGCGGGGCAGTCCTTCATAAACGCCGCCGTCCGCGAGGGCCATGATGAATTCGAAAACGTAGGCGGGACCGCTGCCGCTCAGGCCGGTGACCGCATCCATCAGTTTTTCCGGCACCTGCCGGCAGCGGCCGATGGACTTCAGGATGGATTCCGCCCAGGTGATATCCTGCGCGGATACAGTTCCGCCCGGAGCGAAACAGCTCATGCCGGCGCCGGCGAGCGCGGGCGTATTGGGCATGACCCGGATGATGCGCGTGGTCTGCGCCATCAGCGCCAGCTTGTCGATCGGCAGTCCGGCGGCAATGGAGATCAGCAGAACTTTTCCCAGCATCGGCGAGGCTTCCTTCAAGGCAGCCGCGGCATACTGCGGCTTGACCGCCAGCAGGACCACGTCGGCTCCCTGCAGGGCTTCCGCCATGGATTCGTAACAGGGGATCGAAGTGACTTTGGTGAAGTTTTCCCTGGCTTTGAGCAGCGGATCGCAGGCCGCCGCCTCCCATTTCACTCCCGCGGAATTCATCAGTCCGCGTCCGATTGCGCTGGCCATTTTCCCGGCCCCGATAAATGCGATTTTCATGATCGTCTCCTCCGGTTGGTTTTTTGATAATATAACCTCTTTTTCCGATTTTTCATCGAAAAACGGATGATTTTTCCGAAAAAAGCTGTATATTAAAGAAAATTTGCAATATCGTGGAATGGATTTTATGAAAAACAGCCGGATCTCCGAAAAAATACTGCTGGGCGCCTGCCGCATTCTGCTGGAATGGGAGCGGACCTACGCCAACCTGGACGAATGCATCGACCAGATGCGCACCGACCAGGTTGAAGGGCGTTCCGCCATCGCCTCGCTGCTGTTCGAATATTTCCGCCACAAGGATTTCATCGACCGTCTGATCGCCGACCGGGCCCGCAAAGGCGCGGTCAAGGCCGAACTCCGCGTCCTGCTGGCCTGCGCCCTCACGCAGAGCATCTTCCAGACCGGGATCGCCGCGCAGTCCGCGGCCAATATCGCCGTGGAATGCGCTAAGCACAAATTCGGCCCCGGCCCGGGCTCCTTTGTCAATGCGGTGATGCGGTCCGCGCTGCAGTCGGCCGAGGCGGCAAGTCCGCCGGGACGTTCTTTCCCCGCCGAGCTGAAACGCCACTGGGACGATATTTTCGGTGCGGAAACAACTGCGGAACTGATGAAGAGCTATGCCTCGAATCCGCCTCCGGTCTGCCGTCTGCGCGGCGATCTGCCGTCCGGGACCGATCCGGGACTCTTCCGCGCCATCGAAGGATTGGATTTCACCGGTCCGTTCCGTTTTTACGAACTCACCGATCCGGAAAAATTCTTCCGTCTCGGCCTGCTGGAAAAGGGTCTGGCCTATGTTCAGGACCCGGCCACGGCGCTGCCTTTTTCCCTGCTCGAAACGCCGCCCGCCGGCAAGGTGCTGGATGCGTGCGCCGCGCCCGGCGGCAAGACCATTCTGTGCAGCGACCTGGCCGCGGGGAATCCGCTTCGGATCACGGCGGCGGACCGATCCCCCCAGCGGCTGCAGACTTTGAAGATCAACTTGAACCGGGCGGGCGTGAAAGCCAATACGGTCCGGGCCTCCGCGCAGGAAAACGCGTTTGCCGACGGGTCGTTCGACCTGATCCTGGCGGATGTGCCGTGCGGCAACAGCGGCGTGATCCGCCGCCGCTGCGATGCGCCGTGGCGTTATTCCGAACGCAAACTGCTGGAGACCGCCACCTTGCAATGGGATATCCTGAACTCGCTGGCGAGGCTGGCAGCGCCGGGCGGACAG
>SUWI01000074.1 GCA_015061565.1 Lentisphaerota bacterium | reverse complement strand
CCTTGTTTACATCTACAACAGTAGAAATTTTGAATCCGGTTTTGACAGTCAAACTCGAATTTAACCTCAATATAGCATATTTTTTCAGAAAGTCAAATCGGCTTCACGCACGAAATCCCCAAATTCAGACGGAGGTTTGCAAAAAAGCTATGGGCGGCTAGAAAAACAGCAAATCTGTCTCCTCATTGACAGCATAACCAAAGCGGTCAATGACGGCATTATCGGGGACATTCATGATGAGGACACTGTCACCCTGAGAAAACTTTTTTTCAAACGAAGCTTTGATTTCCGTGCGGATGTTTTCCAGAACCCGAGGACTGTTGGCAATTTCAAAAACGGAAAATTGCAAACGGCGTCCGTATTTGGTCAGGAATTTTGAGAATTTGGTCCTCAGCTTGTCTGAAGCGATGTCATAAACGACCAGAAACATAATCTGCCTCCATTAAATTTTAAAAACGGGAAACTGACGGATGTCAGGTTCATCTTTCATATACCAGAGATAAAAATTACGGACATAAAGGAACATTTGTTCCTTATATTCCAGGATATCCTTCATAAACAACCTGACATAATGCGCCTGACGGTTGTATTTGAGCTCCCAGTGATCACGGTCAAAAAAGAAATCATCAGAGGAAATCTGAGACAGAGCATAAGCTTTCCTCAAGCGGTGATCGATGATGCAGCGAAACGGTTCGATGAAATCGCAGACCAGGGATTTCCGATGATAAAAAAACGTATGATGGACTCCGCAGAAGAGATCGAATCCATATAAAGCAAGCAGACATTCCATAAAATTGAACAGGTAGGTATATCCGATGTCCAGCAGAAGATTCGAAATATCCTCTTTGCAGCGAGGGGCGCGGCGTTTCCAGTTCAGATTTTTGAAATAGACCTTGAAAAACAACTTGCTGGCAGCGCCTTCCTTACCCATGAGGATATCCCGTCCGACAGGTAAAGAATCAGCGAGATCATTCAAGACAGCGGCGGCAATCTTATCCCACCTCGAAGGCGGACGATTTTTCAGCAGTAAAGCAGCCTGATTCCTGATTTTCTGACTGATGAGCTGCCGAGCGATACGAGGAGCGAGCTGATCATCACAATACTGTTTTTTTCTGAGCAGGGTATTGCCCTCTGCAGAATTGCCGATGACAGTATCGAGATGGAAATTTGAATTCAGGAGAAAAATCGGGAATCCGAACTGTTTGGATTTTTTCAGGATGATGTTGGTCAAAGTGATATTACCGGAGATGAACAAAGCAAAAGTCTTATGGCAGGAGTGCTGGAGCTTGACCTGGTTTTGTGAATCTGTAATGATGAGGTTATCAGCCCGGAAGGCAAGCTTTTCCTTTTCCGTGACGGAATAAAAAATGATTTGTTTATACAGGAAATCAGGTCTGGACATCATGAACGTTCCTCCTCGGGATACCAGCTGCAGATTTCCCGGTAGTTGCATTTCCGGCATTTATTCAGGTTGGGGATCGAATGATCCAGTTCGGGGGAATAATTCCGGATCGAATCAAGAGTCTGTTCAAAACCTGCGATCTGCTCCTGATCCGGCATGGGGATCGGATATTTTTTATTATCTTTGGAAGAATATAAGATCATGTTTCTGACTTGATATCCCATTTCGGACAATGCAAACAACTGTGCATACAGCTGGTAGCGGAATCCGTCATAAACAGCGGTAATGGAATATTTGCGCTCGGTCAAGCATCCGGTCCTGGTGTTGAACAGGTCGATCCTCCCCAACAGATGGTATTTCGAAGAATAAACCGTAGTCCCCTGCAAAATATGCAGGCAGGAAGAATAGGAACCCTGATCAAAGGAAGCGTGGGCAGCCAGACCTTGAATCTGCGGTTTTTCACGGAAATTATCCGGAGCGAAATTATTTAGCAGGAAATTGTGAAAATACAAAGACCTGGGGCAGAAAATGAAATCGTTGATCTGCGTGATCATGAGATACGTTTCCAAATTCCGCCTCCAGTCTTAGCTGAAAAAACTGTTCACTGCTTTTGAACGAAATTCAGCCAGTCTTTCTGATTCATGACAGGCAGTTTCTTACTGTCTCCTGCCGGCAGGGAATTCAGCTGCTGCAGGATCCACAGACCTTTCCTGGCGATATTGAAAGCGCCATTGGCATCGGCGTCGCACGGCCAGTCGGAAGAGGCTTTGCGGGAATCGAAAAAGACACCGTTCCGATCCCGGACCGGTGACAGGATATAATCATCGGCACGGTCAGCAGATCCGGGGTTGCTGTTTCTGAGCTGGACAGTCAACTTGAAAAGATGGTGGAGCTCCCGCCAGAACTCCTGACTTTCGCCCGCAGCCTGTATCTGGGCAGCCAGATCGCCGTGAATATCGATTCCATTCCGTTTGAACAGATCCTTGAAAGCCGCGGTCAGCGAAATCGTCCGGCAATCCCAGCGGTTGAGTTTCTCCGGATTACGGAAAGATTCGATCCGTTCTCCAACCGAACAGACGGTCCACCGGGTCTGGGTTCCCTCGCCCTTTTCCGTAAAATTGCGATAATCGAAATCGAACTCAAACAGATCATCGGCGGAATTATACCGGACGGCATCGAATTCGGCGAAGAATTTTCTGGTCTGGGCAATGTTTTTCCACTGCAGCCATTCACTGCCGAAAAGATTGACAAATCCGGTCACCGGGTCGATGTTACTGGTGCACCAGGCGGGGATATAGAAAATGAACCCGCATTGAGAACTTCTCTGGTTTATATTGCCCTGCGGCGGAGTGAGCTGGTAGCCGTTCAAGACTCCGCCGGGACTCCGATGATCATCCGTATCTTTGAATACGAGATAATTCAGTTTCGTGATCAGGGCATTCTCGAACTTCTGATAGACCTGTTTTTCGATTTTGGTCCGGCTGCTTTTGAATCCGGTATTCAGGTCTTCCAGGAAAACCACGGCATTGTGTTCGACCATCATCCTGGAGATTTCATAGACAATGCCGGAAAGGTAGCCTGCTTTCAAGTCTTTGATCCCGCCGATCTCCTGCCAGCTTTTTCTAGCGGCATCGCGTTCTTTCTGGCGCTGATCCAGTTTCGCCTGATAATCGATCCCGCCCATGATATTGTAACTTTTCTGTTGGAGAATATTGCCGTTCTGATCCATCAGGACCAGGTAGATCAGATTCCGTTCGCCGCGGTCGATCCCGATGATTTTGACATCGGGATTGTTCCGGAGGTAATCCCGAACAAGATCGTTGAACTTGACACCTTTCCCATCCGGAGATTTGAAATTGATCGTCAAGGGCACATGGAAAAAGAATTTCCGTTCTGTGAAACGTTTGTCTTTGACGATTTCATGCGTAACATCTTTCACCACTAAACGGCCAAGCGTATCTTCGAATTTCATCCCCTGTTTCCAGTCAAGCCGTTTCTCAAGGTAACTTTTCGCATCAGGCGAGAGAGCCGGCATCTCTTTATTGCCGTTGACATATTGGAAAATTTCACCATAAACATCTTCCGGTATCGGAGTCCGAACGGTCTGTCCGTTCTGGAGTGAAGCGATCGTGCGGTTGACCATCTTCTCACCGCACCGATGTGCTTTGGGCTCATGTATCACCGGTTCCCGTAGGAACAATTCCGCCTCACCGTTCAGCTTGAACACGACATTGGAAAGATTATCCGGATCGAAAACGGCTTTCCAGTAAAGGGTCGATTTGTTCGGCTTACCGGATGCTTTCGGAGCAAAATCCTTGTTCCAGATTTTGAACAGGAAAAGTTTTCCTTCATCCACCAGCTGCATGATAAATGATTCTGAAATCGGGAAGAAATTCAGTTGATAAGCCTGTGCATCCAGATCATTCGTAAAATCCTCCCACTTTGCATATTCCTCGGACGGCTTGAATTTGAATTCATAGTCCGGCTTATATTCCATGACTCTGTCTTTGTAGAAATCAATATAAGCGGCCAAATCTTCTTTGGAAAAAGCCGGCGAATTTTTCTTGTGACTTTCTTTTTCCCTGATCCGGTTGATGGCTTCCGGCAAATAACGTTTTTTCAGTTCTTCCAGGATTAAATTTTTTCCGGACTTTTCATCTTTGCGTCCTGTCTTTCTGACAGTTTTTCCATCGATTTGCATTAGGTTTGGCAAGTCTTTGGATGGATCGGCCATTTGCCTGAAATTCATAATTTCCCAATCAGAATCTTCTTCAGAATCATAACTATTCAGGCAGGATCTGGCCTTGTCTGAAAGGATACCGAGATAGAATTCGTGGCATTTCCGAAAAATCACACAGGAACTGGTCTGCGGATCCGGCCATCCACCAGCACAAATCGGGTTATTGAACATCAGTTTGATTTTTGGAACATCCGCATTCTTTTTCAGGATAAAATTCCGAGTCTGATTGTAAAGCGGGATGATTGCTTCCTTAAGCGGAAGATAGTGCTCCATCAGGATACCCTTGAGGTCGAGGTCTCCACCATATGTGTCGTCGACCTCCAGCGGTTTGACGTAATGGAGAATATCCTGAACGGTATCCAGGTATTCTTTGATGATCCTGACATCGTCTTCCCGTTCGCGCAGCTGGTTCGGATCGCCTTTCTCCGCGAGTGCGAGAATTTCATTCCGCTTCCGTTTTTCCTGCTCAAAAAGGACAGCCAGGTCATCGTGTCTCCAATAAGAAGATAAGCTCAGCGGTTTGCTGGTCCCATTCTCTTCGTATTGTTCGATTCCCCAGGTCTGAATATCGCGGAAGTGGAAAACGTCCTTGCAGTATTTGTCAATTTTAGCTTTTGACCGGAGAGTAGCTTTTGCATAAGCTGCGGCAGAATCCTGAAAAGTGCTCCAGCTGCCAGTCAGCCGGGAAGAAATCCGTCCCATTTCAGATGAATTGATGAAAAGATCGTCGTCATCTTTCAATGTCGCCAGAACACGGCGGAGACTGTCAAAAAGATCGACCGTTTCTCCCCGGATCTTCATTTTCTGATTTCGAAAGATGAAATCTTTCAATGCGCTCAGGAGTTCTGTTCCATCGGCAAAGGCTTTTACCGCAAAAGTCTGTTCCCGGTCGCTCAGGATCTGCTTAAACAAGAAGGGCAGAAAGCGCACCTTCTTCGTCTGTTCCGGGTGTCTCTGGCGATATTGATTGACCTCATAATTTATTTCGGCGACAATCCGGTTGAAAAGATCAATGCCGCACTGACTGAGGAAGCGGTTGTAATTCCTGATGGTCAGCAAATCAGTCAACACTTCTCCGTTCAGTATCGATGTGGTCCGGCTGTTGATATCTTGAGCCAATTCAGCCGATGCATTGCAGATTTCCTGAAAATTCAACACTGCCGCATGATACTTGGTAAAATTTTCGTTTACCGCCCGGTGGGCGGCGGCGGTCTGCTGTTCCTTGTCCGAGTAGATGTTTGCCCGGTTTTCCTGATACCCCGTAAAATAACAGCCAAACCCTTCAAAAGTCCGGACTTCAGCCTGCAGGGCGGGGTCGGCTTTGATCGATTCCTTGAACAGTTTGCTGGGAGTAGGATCCGTCAGGAGCTTAAACGAAGTATCCCCGGTGAATTTCCCTGCAATCTTTTTGCGGTATTCACCTTGTCGTTTCTCCAGTTCCTTTTCCAAGTCCTTATTTTTCTGGAACTGATCGAGCATATCGGCCAGCGGCTGCCAGTCGATATCGGTGATTCCGGACAATACTTTCTGCAAAAACTCTTTGTGTTTCCCATCCAGAAATTCTTTTGCTTTCGGATAATCTTCCGCTCGTTTGAAATCCTGTTCCAGCAGTTTGCTTTCTTCGAGTCTCTGTTCCGTTACACCGACCGGCTGCAATTCGAATTTCAAAGTTTGGGAGAGTTTATACTTTCCCGTGAATTCAGACATTGTTCTTGCCATTTTCATTTCTCCTTTTTGAGTTGCAAAAACCATAAAATTTGACAAATTGGGGTAATTTAGCATCAGACCCCCGTCATTTTATGTCCGGTATCTTCTTTTTCGGAAAAATTTTTCGATTTTTTTTGCCCGCAATCGAATTTTTCTCCGTTTTAACGGTGATATCAGACAATCATTATGGATAATATATGCACCGCGTCCGGTTTTTCAAGACGCAAATAACCGGATTTCTGCCGGGTTATCAAAAAACGTTTCGCAAATGACGGATCCGGCAAGAATCTCACAGATATTCGGTATTGACCAGCTCGGCGGGGACCTGGATGCGGAGCGATTCCGTCGGTTCGCCGTTCCGGATCATCTCCAGCAGGGCATTGACCGCCTCTTTCCCGATATGCCACGGATGCTGGTTCACCGAGGGAATGTGATGAAGATCTGCAATGCCCCGGACATTCCCGAATCCGCTCAAACCGATCTTTTCCAGCCGGCTGAAAGTTTTTTCCTGGGCGACAGCCATGATCCGGTAAACGATATCGTCGCTGTCCGTCGCGATGAAATCGGCTTTGGGGAACTGGCGCAGGATCTTCTGCAGGGCGATCTTGACTTCATAACGGGAACCATGATGCATGATGACCCGCCGCCGGGCAATATCCGTGAGCCGATGGTCCTGCATGGCGGCGGTGAATCCGGCGATCCGCTGTCTGCGGTTCGGAGTGCTTTCGATACCCAGGACCACGATCTCGCGTTTTCCCGCGGCAATGATCCGCGTCATCATTTCGTAAGCAGCGCCGAAATTATCGCACATCACACTGTGCAGCAGCCGTCCGGACTGCTCTTCCACGCCGTGATCCAGATAGATGACCGGTTTCGGGAAATCCGAGGGCAGCACGCCGACGCCGTAAGCCGACACCAGGACTCCGAGACAATCCGAAGCGGCCAGCTGGCGCAGGATCATCGAGATCCCCACCTGACGGTCCGGCCGGAACACGGAAAGCATATAACCGTTGGCGAATGCGGTTTCCGCCGCGCCGGCGATCATGCCCATGTTGTAAGGATGGCCGAATTCCTCGATCGCCGCCAGCCATCCCCGGGGAAATTTCCGTTCGCAGCGCACGAAGGTGCCCGAACCGCGCCGGCCGCGGTCCAGCAGCCCCTCCGCGACCAGCAGGGCCACCGCCTTGTTCGCCGTCAGACGCGACACCTGGAACCGTTCCATCAGTTCATATTCGGAAGGGAACCGGGCGCCCGCGGGGTAAGCGCCGGTGCCGAGAAGATTTTTCAGTTCGTCCGCCAGATCATTGATTTTGCTCATTGGAAATCCCTTGCTTTAATATATGACAAAACTTGTTCCGGTAATATACATCGCGGACCGGATATGTCAAAGTGGATATGCCAATATAATCGGATTTTTCTTTTCTCACCCCCCTTGACAAAGAACAATATTCAGTTATAATTAGGAGTATAAATGAAAACCGGGAGAAGAAAAAGCGGATATGCCACTTTTCAAAACCGGATCGATTCTGAACAACGGAAGGATTGGGATCGTGAGCTCGCAATATACACACGGAGACCGCACCTGGTGGCAGGCAGCCCGGTTCGGGATGTTCATCCACTGGGGTATTTACAGCATTCCCGCCCGGGGCGAATGGATGCAGACCTATGAAAAACTTACGGCGGAACAATATGCCGGGTATGCGGATCATTTCGATCCGGACCGTTTCGAACCGGAAAAATGGGCGAAACTGGCCAAAGCCGCCGGCATGAAATACGTGGTGCTCACGGCGAAACATCATGACGGTTTCTGCATGTTCGATTCGGCGTTCACCGATTTCAAGGCCAAACGGGATTATGTCCGCGAGATCTTCGAGGCGTTCCGTGCCGAAGGGATCCGCACCGGCGTCTATTATTCCCTGCTCGACTGGCATCACGACCAGTTCACGGTCGACCACAACCACCCGCTCCGCGATCTGGACTGGGCAGAACTGAACAAGACCCGCAACCAGCATCTCTACTGCGAATACATGCGCAATCAGGTGACCGAACTGCTGACGAAATACGGACAGATCGACATCATCTGGTTCGACTTCACGTATGCGCGGCCGGGCGGAAAATATCCGGAAGAATGGGAAGCCGAAGAACTGCTCAAACTGGTGCGGAAACTGAATCCCTCGATCCTCATCAACGGGCGTCTGGGACTGGAAGGCGCGGGAGATTTCATGACGCCCGAGCAGTATATCCCCGCCGACGGGATCCGCGACCAGGCCGGCGAGCTGCTGCCGTGGGAAGGCTGCCAGACGTTCTCCGGCTCCTGGGGCTATCACCGGGATGAAACCACCTGGAAAACCCCGCATCAGCTGATCGCGATGCTCATCTCCCACGTGGCACGCGGCGGCAATCTGCTGCTGAATGTCGGCCCCGATGCCCGCGGACGTTTCGACCGCCGGGCGGTCAGTGCGCTCGAAGTGCTCGCCCGCTGGATGGATGAGCACAGCGACGCCATTTACAACTGCACCATTGCCCCGTCCGAGTTCCCCGAGCCGGACAACTGCATGTATACCTGGAATCCGGCGACGAAGAAGCTGTATCTGCATCTGCTTTCCTATCCGGTGAAATTCGCATTCCTGCCCGGATTGTTCGGCAAAGTCAAATTCGCCCGCTTCCTGAACGACCACAGCGAAGTGAAGATGCTGCCGCCGCCCGAGAAACACGGCAACATGACACCGCAGGTCTCGCCGGACACGCTGACGCTCCAGCTTCCGGCAATCGCGCCCGATGTCACGATACCGGTCATCGAATTGTCGTTGTAAAAACTTAAATATCGAAAGGATCAGAACATGAAAAAGAGTTACCGTCCGTCCGGTATGGCAGACGCCGTACAGAGTCCCTTTACCCTGATAGAGCTCCTCGTGGTGATCGCGATCATTGCCATTCTGGCGGGGATGCTGCTGCCAGCCCTGAATGTGGCCAGGGAGAAAGCCAGGGCGATCAAATGCGTCAACAACCTCAAGCAGCTCGGTCTGGCGGCCGCACAATATACTTTCGACAACCGGGAACACTGCGTACCGTATCACACCCCCGCTCCCTCAGAGGGAAGATGGGTCGACAATTACTATGAGCAGCCCAAATACTGGTTTTATCAGTTGAAAGGGTATACCGGCGAAAAGCACATGGGCGAATTCACCAAGGAGCAGAATGACAGCAATTCCCGCCGTCCCACCCATTCCAGTCTGGTGGTCTGCGATTCCAACAACTACAATAAGAACACGGCCGTGACCTACGGCTGGGTCGACCGCGTCGGATTCAACACCCAGGCATCGGAGTCAAAACATTCGCTGCCGCTCTCCCAGCTCAAATATCCGGAATGGAATGCCTATTCCGCCGACGCCAGCGGACACCGGATCGACCGGATAAGCGGCAAATGGCTTCCCGACACCTATATCCCGACCGCGAGCAACTATATCTCGTTTCCCCACAGCCACAACACCAATGTGCTGTTCATCTCCGGACGCGTGGAACCGATTTCCTGGTCGCGCATGAGGGGCAAAGGACCTTATCATACGCCATTCGGAAACGATCTGTTCTACTACATTTACAAGGGCAGAGGCTGATCCCCGACACCCGGGATCTGCCATACCGGACACTGAATCATATATCGACTCCGCGGATGATCTGATTGCCGCGGATATCGGAAAGGAATATCTCATCATGAAGAAATGGTTTTTTGCAGCTGCCGCGCTCGCGGCGGGAACCCTCGGAGCAGGACAGCTCACCAGCATCGGACGCACGGACACGCCGCCCGTCATCGACGGCAAAGCCAATGATGCCTGCTATAAAAATACCCTGCCGGTCACCGGACTGGTTTACGCCAAGTCGCTGGATCATGTCAAGGATCAGACCGAGCTGAGAATGGTTTACGACGACAATTACCTTTACGGCGCGGTGATTGCCAAACAGCAGAATGCCGCCAAGCTGCCGAACCTGACGCCGACCAAAGACAAATCGACCATCTGGGAGCATGATTCGGTCGAACTCTTCTTCGAACGGGACAATGCCCTGATCCAGTATATGCTCGATTACAGCGGCAGCAGTTATGTCATGGGCTACACCCAGAACGAACGTCTGACCTGGGACAATGAACGTCTTGACAGCAAGGTCAAGGTCGCCGCCGGACGTCTCAACGATGCCTGGGTCCTCGAATTCGCCATTCCGCGCAGCGAACTCCCCAAAGGCGATTTCAGATTCAACCTCATCCGGAACCACGGCCGCAACAAACATGCCACCTGGGCTCGGCTGGAAGAGGTCAACTGGCGCATGCCCGATAAATACGGTACCGTCCGGCTGGTAAAATCGACCCCGGGCCTTGCCTTCAAGACTCTGCCCCAGCTGAATCTGAAATCCGTTGCCTCGCTCACGGTCGATTCCGCCGACCCGCTGGAAATCACTCTGGACGCCGCCGGTAAGAAAACCGTCCGGAAAATCTCTTCCGGCGCGGCCGATTTCTCCTACAACCTCCCGGCGAACAACCGCGAAGTCACCGTGACCGTCAAAGACGGCAGCAGTAAAATTTATGAATACACCTATGCCAGACCTGAAGGAAGACTGGAGATCAAGCCCGGCAATCTGGCAGACAACACCGTGATCCTGGACAGCGGACTCGGTATGGCCGGACGGATCATCTGGTCCAGCAAACACAATCTGCCCCGCTCCGAATCAGGATACGGTCTCCGCTGCAGGATAGACAACGAACTCGTTTTCGAAGTCCCCGAAGGCATCACCGTCCTCCGTGCAAAGAAAAAAGACACCCGGAAAGCCGACGGCAAAACGCTGGTGACTTTCGTCCAGAAAGAGAAATACGCTTACAACAGTCACGGCTGGATCAAAACCAGTTTCAAATCCACCCTCCCCGGCGGATCCGCCGGCACGATCCGTTACAAACTGCAGTGGAAAGGCGGCGTTCAGCCCTGGCAGGAACTCAAGTATAAAGTCATCGCCATCAAACCCGCACCGCGTCCCAAACGCTTCATCAGCGGCTTCTACAACAACTGGATCCACACCATCGCCGAAGCCCGTCAGCTCGGACAGCTCGGGATCAATACGTTCCCGCACCGCGGTTACTCCGAAAGCAGCATCAAATTCGCCCACGATCTGCACAAAGACGGATACTTCATCAAACGCGGCGGCTATTTCTGGCCCGGCGGCGTCACCCATAACGGCAGAAATTACAAGCATTGGACCGCGGACGACCGTTCCGCCCGGGCCCGCGATATCGCCGGGTTCTACATCCCCAGCAAGGACGGCTTCCAGATCTCCCCGACCTACCGCGGCAAGTTCTATGACGAAGCCATTCAGAAAGAGATCGATTTCTGCAAAAAGGCCAAAATCAGTTATTTCGCCTTCGATATGGAAGGCTATATAATGGCGCAGGGCGAGAAAGGCGATTTCTCCCTCCGCACCCTCGATCTCTTCAAAAAACATTTCGCGGAAAAATATCCGGACAAGGAATATATCGATCCGAAAGTATTCGAACGCGATCCGAAAAAATATCCCTTCTATCATACCGCCTGGGTCGAATTCAAGTGCGATCAATGGGCAGATTTCTTCGGGGAAATGAAAAAACGCTTCGCCGCCGGCCTCGGCCCGGACTGCAAAAGCTCTCCCTATGACGGCGTCTATTTCACCGAGTGGAGCCTGCGCCGTCCCTGGACCGAGGAAGGACGCAATCAATGCCTCCGCAACGGCAATTTCTTCAAAGTCTTCGGCGCCATGGAACTGGATATCTACACTTCCATGGACCGCGGCATCCGCGAGACCAATGAGAAGCTGGACAATTTTGCCAAAACCTTCCCCGGACAGAAACTCAATTTCATTCTGACCCCCTGTCCTCATGCTCTGTCCGGACATTACCGGTCCGTCGCGCCTCACTTCCCGGAAGAGTTCAAATTCTCCATCATGGAAACTTTCACCTGGGGCTGCGTCGGCGTGATCCCGTGGCATTTCGGGCTGGCCGACCTCGAAAGTCTCCGCCAGTTCAGTGAAGCCATGAACATGCTCGCCAAAGTCGAAGATATCGTGTTGGACGGCAAACCCGCCAAGGTCTCCAACGATCTGCCGAAGATCAAGGTCACCGACTTCTTCTACGGCAAGAAGGCCACCTGGGAAAACCAGCCGCAGCTGTTTGTCCGCGGCCGCGAATTGAACGGCCGGACCCTGATCAGCGTATCCGAATACCTCACCGGCAAGCAGATGACCGTCAAGGTCGATTTCGCCCCCGGCCGGAAAGTCGCCGCCACCGATCTGGCGACCGGCGAAAAACTGTTCACCATGGCCGCCTCCGACCGGAGTTTCAAAATCGATCTGGATCCGCAGACCCGCTGCCGTCTGATCCTCTTCGAACCCGTCAAATAACCGTATGGAAAGGATCATCAGATCATGAAAAAACTGGCTGCCTTATTGACCTTCGCCATTTGTTTTGCCGCCGCCGCCGAAGAGCTGAAAATGGACGGACCGATGGAGCTGTTCAAAAAGGAATGGAACGACGGCACCATGACCGGCAAGAACACCCACAGCGCCAGGATCGGCGGCAAGGTCTATCCCGATATCTGGCATTACTGGTATGTCGATTCCGGGCTGACTCCCGAAACCATCAAGCTCGCGCCGCTCAACGCGATCTCCCCCGATTCCAAAGCCGCCAAAGTCTGGAAGAATTACCATCCCATCCTGGCCAAATCGATCAATGAGAAAGGCTCCATGTCGTTCCCGGCTCTGCTGAGAAATTCGCTGATCATGATCCACACCAAAAAGACTTTCGGCTGCGCCTACGGATTCAAAAATCCATTCGATCAGGAAGTGGTCTGCTATATCGAAGGACGTCTGCTCCATGAAAAACAGGCGATGATCTATGTCTATGTGAAACACGCCGACGGTTCCGTCACCCAGCTGGTCAAGGACGACAATCCCGACGCGGTCGAAGACGTCGTCCAGACCTATCCCGGCGGCAGGACCGGGATCCGCCATTACCTCAAGCTTCAGATCGAGACCCACCTCAAACCCGGCGACCTGGTCGTCATTGCCGGCGTCCGGCCCGATCTGAATGGCAAATACGTCGGTAAAAACGGCGGTGGAACCTTCCATATCAACGGCTGGGGAAAACCCTACAATCCCGTGATTTCATTCGAAAAATAATGATGAAAAAGAACCCCTTATCCACCGTTCCGGCCGATCCGCTGATCCCGCTCGAACTGCCGGAACTGTTCCATGTTTTTTATTCCGATGGCATCACGAAGGAATTGGCCGCGCCGCTCCGTTTCGAGGATGCCTCGCTGATCCTGCCCGACGGCACAGCGGTCCGCAGACGGAACATCCGGAGAAGCGGCAACGAGATCGATTTCGGCGCCGCATGTCCCGATCCAGGTATCAGGTATGCCGCCGTATCGGGCACGATCCGCGCGGAAAAGCCCTGCCGCACCCGCCTCGGCATCGGGGTGGACTGGTGGTTCGACTGTTTCTGCAACGGACAGCATATCTTCGGCACCACCGATTCCGGCAACGGCGTCTGGCCGCCGGCTGTGGATAATTTCATCTTCGATCTGCCGCTCCGCGCGGGCCGGAACGAGCTCGTGATCTTCACCCGCCGCGGTACCGGCAGCTGGAAAGCCGTGCTCGGCGCTCCGCCCGAAACCGGCGATCCCGACCGTGCCATGCCGCCCGAACCGCCGTCCGAGGTGCTGTATGGCCCCTATCTGACCAATCCCGGCCCGGATCATGCCACGGTCAGTTATGTCGTTCAGGGCCGTCAGCCGCTGGAACTCGAATACCGGAAAAAAGGCTGCCGCACCTGGCGCAAACTCCGGCATCTGCGCGGCGGTCAGCTTATCGATGAAGGGCCGGTCGTCCGTTTCGACCTGACCGGACTGGAACCCGATACCGTTTATCAGTACCGCGCCTTGCGCCGCCTGCCCCGCGAATTCCGTCAGGCGCAGCCCGATGCCGTCCGCGAATTCCGGACCTTCAGTTCGGAAAAACAGGCGTTTTCCTTCTGGATGATGAGCGATACCCATGTGCCCAAACGCGCCAAGCTCCGACTGCTCCGGACCCTCCTCGCAAAACGGTCGGAACTCCGGAAAGCGGACCTCTTTTTCCACCTCGGCGATTTCAACAGTTATCTCGACAATGTCCAGCTGGAACTCTTCGACAGTTTCCTCAAGCTGATCCCGGCCGGACAGTTCATCACCGGCTTGCGCGGCAACCATGAATTCGACGGCTGGCAGGCGACCCATTTCCTGAAATATCTGAGCAGTCCCGACCATAAAAGTTATCATGCGTTCCGGATCGGGGAGATCTTTTTCCTCGGTCTTGACACGGGTCA
Organism: Lentisphaerota bacterium; assembly: GCA_015061565.1. Classification (GTDB taxonomy): domain Bacteria; phylum Verrucomicrobiota; class Lentisphaeria; order Victivallales; family UBA1829; genus SIG94. The sequence goes on along the minus strand of SUWI01000074.1, from coordinate 7,245 downwards.
TCATCTCCCGAAAGATTCCAAAAACAGTTTTCAGCGTTATACCGGTCTGAACGAACTCGATACCCTGTTGGAGGAACAGCGCGAATGGCTCGAAACAGTCGTCCGCTCCGAGGATTTCAGAACGGCGAAATACCGTATCGTGATGGGACATGTCGCGCCGCATTCGCTGCCGGACGGATTCAAACACATGGTGCCGCGTCTGCGCCGCATGACGGCGAAGTTTTTCCGAGGCGATCCGACCCCGTATCCGATCGATCTCTGGATCGCGGGCCACACGCACCTTTATCAGGTCAGTCCGGCTGCGCCGAAGTGGCGTTTCCCGATGATCGTTCTGGGCGGCGGTTCCAAAAAGTATTATGAAGGCGCGGCATTTTATTTCAAGGTCAATGCCCAAGGCATCACGTTCGAAGTGATCGACACGGCCGGCAAAACACATGCCGAATTCCGTCTGTCCGCAGCCGGCAAAACCCCGGTTTTGGAACCGGTCGAATAAACAGGATCTCAGCCGGAAGATCAAAAAAAGCTGATCACTTGACCTGCAGGAGGTCGTCCCAGCTGGTGGTGTAGCGGGGAGCCTGCATCGAACGGTTCATCTTCCACGGCTGCGCCAGGCCTTCCGATAAATGACGCAATGTGCCGCGGCCGTAAACCCGGTTGATCCGGTCCAGCGCGGCAGACAGATTCTGCGATCTCTCACGCTTGCCCGCATCCTGAAACAGATCGGTCTGCACCGCTTCCGGTTCCAGACCGAAAAATATCACGCCCGCTTTCTTGTAACGCCGTCCTTCCATGAAAATGCCCGGCAGCTTCGGCGCGATCGCCGTCAGCATCGCCGAGGTGTCCGCCGTGGGCGATCCGAACATCACCGTCGTGCCGGTGAATCCGCCGGGGAGTCTGACCGGTTCGTATTCCGGATAATACTGCAGATAAATATTCACGCCGGCGGCGCACTGTTTTTCCTGCCGCAGTTTCACGGCCGCGCGGGCGGTGTAGGATGCCACCGCTTCGTGCAGATCGTTCAGATCGATCACCGGATGTCCGAACGACCTCGAACAGGTAATGCTCTGGGACAATTCCTCCGGATCTTCCCGCTCGATCACCGGCTGACCGCGCAATTCGAGGACCGTCCGCGCAGTGATGACGCTGAATTTTTTCTGGATATAAACAGGATCGGCTTCGGCCAGCTGTCTGGCATTATGGAATCCGGCGGCTTCCAGTTTCGGGGCGAGCCGGTGTCCCACGCCCCAGATTTCCGACAGCGGAAGTTTTTCCAGCACGGGCAGCGGATCGGGCGGCATCACGAACACGCCGGACGGCTGTTTCTTGCCGATGTGATTGGCGATCTTCGCGAGCGTCTTGCTCGGAGCGAACCCGATCCCGCAGGGAACGCCGACCCACTGGAGCACCGCCGCGCGGATGGTTTCTCCGAATTTCAGAAAATCCGCCGAATCAGGCAGTTCAGGATGGATGAACGCCTCGTCGATGGAATACTGCTCCACCTCGGGCACGAACTCGGCCAGCACCTGGATCATGCGGCGGGAAATGTCGCCGTAAAGTTCGTAATTGCTGGACCGCATGATCAGGTCTTTGCGGTTCCGAAGCTGAAAATACGGAGTGCCCATCGGGATCTTGAGCGCCTTGAATTCATTGGAACGGCTGATGACGCAGCCGTCGTTGTTGCTCAGGACCGCGACGGGCTTGCCTTCCAGAGAAAGATCGAAGATCCGTTCGCAGGAAACATAGAAATTGTTGCCGTCGACGAGGCCGATCATTTTTTGGCCTTCCGGGCGGCGAACTGGTGGATGCAGGCGGTGACCACGCCGAAGATGCGCAGTTCGCGGCCTTCGGGAAAAGCGATGGTCCTGTATTTCCGGTTGGCCGGTTCGAGCCGGAAACCGGCGTCATCGCGCCGGAGATATTTGACCGTGAATTCTCCGTCGACGCAGGCGATCACGATCGAGCCGTCGAGGGGCGTCGCGGAACGGTCCACCACCAGGATATCGCCGGGCCGGATGCCCGCGCCGAGCATGGAATCTCCGGCCGCCCGGACAAAGAAAGTGGCGGCGGGCCGCTTGACCAACAGGTCGTTCAAATCGAGCGGCGATTCGATATACTGTTCGGCCGGCGACGGGAAACCGCAGCTGACCGGAGTCTCCATCAGGGGAGGACTGTTCTTTTTCTTATTCATGGCCGGGCCGCTCCGCAGATCTCAATGCAGCAGGGCTTCCCAGCCGCCGCGCGGCTTTTCCGCTTTTTCCGGCGGGGGAACGGAAGCGACGGGCAGCAGGGTGCATTCGGTATGGTCCTGATTGAGCAGTTCGATCCGGGTGCCGGCGGCGAAGGGCTGCTCGGAGCGGATGACCTGCCGGATCACCTCGGTGACCTCGCGGACGGACTGGACCGGCGGACCGGACGGAGCCAGCGAGAAGGTGTATTTGAAGCGGCAATCGTAATCGGTGAGCTTGGCGGTCTCGATCAGGATGGTGAATTTACGGCATTGCAGTTTGCCGACCCGCTCGGGTCCGTGATAAGTGATCCCGCTGCGGAACGACGCGGGCGGCAGCTGGATCCGGCGGCGCTCAAGCATTTTGATGAACGCGGTCAAATCGGGCTTCCAGCCTTCGCCGGTCTTCGGAAGGACGCGGAAACGTCCGGTCAGATCGGCCAGCGATGCGGCGGATGCCGGCGGGAAAAGATGCGCAAACAGCAGCTGCAGGTCGGGAGCGAGCGTTTTGCCGCCGCTGGAAAACTGCGCCTTTCCCCCGGTCAGATCCCCCTCGACGACCGCACCGGGGAGCAGATCGGCTTTGACCGCCCGTCCGTTGACCGAACCGGCGATGCGGTCGGCGCGGATCCGGATCCGGTCGGGATTGCCGGCGGAATTGACCTGCAGGACAGTGAGGTATCCGTAAAAATCCGCCTGAACGGAACTGAGCTTGACCACCGGCTGGTCATTCCCCGGAACGAAAAACGAATATTGAGAGGACTGTTTGACCAGCAGCGAACACCGGAAAGACTCGGACACCCGGACCGGACGGACGAACGAAAAAGTTTCCGCCGCGGACAGGACACCGGACAGCAGGGCAGCGCACAGGATGGTCCGTTTCAGGTTCATTCGAATTCGAAATCATCCATGGAATCGAGTTCGGCTTTGATGAACGCCACGAGCTGTTCGAGAGCACGGGCGCGGTGGCTGATCTTTTCCTTGATCTCCGCGCCGAGTTCGGCGAAACTCAGTTCGTAACCGTCGGGGACAAACACGGGGTCGTATCCGAACCCTTGCGAGCCCCGCGGCTGGGTCTGGATGGTGCCGTTGATGATGCCGCGGAAAGTCTTGACTTCGGCGCCGCGGTAAGCGAGGGCCATGGCACAGACGAACCGGGCCTTGCGCGATCCTTTGCCTTCGAGTTCATGCAGGAGCTTGGCAATGCGTTCGGCGTCGGTGGCATGATCGCCGGCATAGCGGGCGGAATAGATGCCGGGAGCGCCGTCAAGCGCTTCGACTTCAAGACCGGAATCGTCGGCGAACGCGGGCATATCGGCGAACGCGGACGCGGCTTTGGCCTTGATCATCGCGTTTTCCTCGAAGGTGGACCCGTTTTCCTCGGGCATGGTGAACGGCGGGATATCGTCGAAAGTGATGATCTGCAGTTTCTCCTGAACGGGGATGAAAGCGGAACGGAATTCAGCTATTTTATGCTGATTGGAAGTGGCGGCAAGAATTTGAAGCATGATAAAAAATCTCCTGTTGTTCCCCGTAATGTAATCTGAAAAACCCGATTTGGCAAGGGGAAAAGGAAAGAAAAATTCCGTTTAGGCGGCTTTTTTTGGAAAAAGTCGGCTTTTCCTGTGGAAAAAAACGGGAAACGGGTGTAAATTTATATGATTATTGAGAATATGCCGGCGGCAACGGAGCTGCCGAAACGGAATCAAGGAGACGAAAATGCGGTTTTTCAATACGCTGGGGCGGACCCTGCAGGAATTCACCCCGATCCAGCCGGGCAAGGTGCGGATGTACACCTGCGGCCCGACGGTCTATAATTACGCCCATATCGGCAACTTCCGCGCTTACCTGTTCGAAGATCTGCTGCGGCGGACGCTGGAATACTTCGGCAATCAGGTGACGCAGGTGATGAACCTGACGGACGTGGACGACAAGACGATCCGGGATTCCAAAGCGGCGGGCCTGAAGCTGCAGGATTTCACGCGGAAATACAAGGACGCGTTCTTCGAGGACCTGAAAACCCTGCGGATCGAACCGGCGGAACATTATCCGGAAGCCACCACCCACATCCCGGAAATGCAGCGCATGATCGACATCCTCTTCAAAAAAGGCATCGCCTACCAGTCGGAAGACGGATCGGTGTATTTTTCGATCGACAAGTTTCCGGAATACGGGAAGCTGGCGCGGATCGACCGCGAACAGCAGCGCGCAGGCGTCCGGATCAACAGCGACGAATACGAAAAAGATTCCGTGGCGGACTTTGCGCTGTGGAAAGCGTGGAGCGAGACCGACGGCGATGTGAAATGGCCGAGCCCGTGGGGCGACGGACGTCCCGGCTGGCATCTGGAATGCAGCGCCATGAGCATGAAATATCTGGGCAAGACTTTCGACATCCATACCGGCGGCGTGGACAACATGTTCCCGCACCACGAGGATGAGATCGCCCAGAGCGAAGCGGCCAACGGCTGCAAGTTCGTGAACTACTGGCTGCACTGCGAACACCTCACGGTGGACAACAAGAAGATGTCCAAGTCGCTGGGGAATTTCTACACGCTGCGCGATCTGCTGGCGAAAGGCTACACGGGCGCGGAAGTGCGCTGGGCCCTGATCGGCACCCATTACCGTTCGAAATTGAACTTCAGTTTCGGCCTGCTGGACCAGGCGCGGAACACTTTGCGCAAATTCAGTGATTTCTTCGGCCGTCTGCGCGAACTGCCTGCGGGCAGCGCGGGCAAGGAAGCGGCGGCGGAACTGGCGGCCAAGGCGGATCAGGCGTTCTCCGAAGGCATCGGCAACGACCTGGGCATCGCCGAAGCGCTGGCAGCCGTCTTCACACTGGAACGCAACGTCAATTCCGCTTTGTCGAAACAGGAATTCCAGCGCGAGGCCGGCGAGATCATTCTGGAGCAGTTCCGGAAATTCAACCGGGTCCTCGGAGCACTGGATGTGGATGCGGCGGAAGCGGCCGAAGAGATCCCGGAAGAGATCCTGAAACTGGCGGAAGCCCGGACCGCGGCCCGCAAGGCGCGCGACTTTGCCAAAGCCGACGAACTGCGCAATCAGATGAAGGCCGCCGGCTGGATCATCGAGGACAAACCGGGCGGTTTCAGCATAAAAAAAGCGTAATTTTGCGTTTCCCCGCCGATTTGAACTTGAATATATCGAAGGAATGAGTTACATTACCGGATATTTCATCAACCTAAAAAAATAAGGATGGAACAATGGTCATAAGAAGAATGAACACAGTGCTGGTCAAGCACAATAAGATCCTTTTCGGGATCTTCTCGGTTATCATCATCATTTCGTTTGTGTGGTTCTTCACCCCCGGTCTGGACGGCTCCCTGCTGTTCGGCGGCGCGGGCGCTTCCCCCAACGCCACCGTCGCGACCGTATTCGGCAGGAAGATCACCAACAAGCAGTATCAGCAGGCCTACCGCGACCGTGTGCTGGTGCTGGAAGCCATGACCGGCCGGGATCCCTCCCAGTTCCACAGCTATATCGAACAGACCCTGATCCAGGAGATCGCACGTGAAACCGCCGCCGATGTCCTCGGCATTTCGGCGACCGATGAGGAAGTCGGCAATTTCATCTGCAACGCCTGCGCGGTCTTCCGCGGGAAAAATGGTTTCGACCCGGAACTTTACAAGAAATTCGCGCAGAACATCCAGGAACGCGACGGCCGTTCCATTGCCGAATTCGAAAATCTGATCCGCCGGATGCTCTCCGCGGACAAGGTTGCTTCCGAACTCACCAAAGGCATCTACCTGACGTCCGATGAAAAAGAACGCATGGCCGTCCTTCTGAAAGAAAAATTCAATGCGCGCCTGATCGAATTCCCGTTCGCCAATTACAAAAACATCAAGCGCGGATCCGCCGAAGCCAAGGCCAAAGGGCTGGGCGAAACCGACATGCTCAATTACTACAAGGCCAATGAAAAACAGTTCATGACCGCGCCGCTGATGAAGGCGCTGATCGTGCGTTTCCCGTATGCGCCCGCCAACTATGCGCCGACTGCGAAAGAGATCGAAGCTTATTACAAGGCCCATGAAAATGATTTCAAGAAAGCCGGCAAAGTGCAGCCGCTGGCTCAGGTCCGCAACCAGGTCGCCGAAGCGATCCGTCAGGAAAAAGGACGCCTGAAAGCCCAGCAGGATGCGAAGAATTTCCGCGATGCCCTGTATTCCGCCTCGGAATCGGTTGAAAATCCGGCAAAGCAGATCGACCTGCTGAAAAAACTCGCCGCCCAGCGGAAACTCCAGCTGATCCAGACCGACTGGTTCAACGCGCAGACCGCCGATTTGAAGGGTATCGGCAAAGAGCCCGCCCTGATCGCCGCGCTGTTCCGCACCAATCCCAAACACAATCCGCTGCTCACCGCCAGTCTCAGGGGCAATCTGGGGGTCTACGTGGCCGGTTCCACGGCGGTCCAGCCGTCCGTTCCCGCAGCCTTCAAAGATGTCCAGGGCAAAGTTTGGGATGCGCTGCTGGCCGATTATGCCAAACGCGCCGCCTCGGAAGCCGCCCATAATTTCTCGCATCAGGTCGCGGCCAGAGCCAACGCCGCCAAAGAACTGCCCGAGCTGGCGAAAAAAGCCGGCGGCAAGCTTTCCGACCTGAAGAATTTCACCCGCGAAGCGCAGAATGAGACGCCTGTCCGCATGTTCGCCATGCAGATGGCCGTCCGTCAACAGGACAAGACCATCTCCCAGCCGGAATCCACGAATGACAGCATGATCCTGGTGTATCTGGACGGACGAATCCAGCCGACCGCGGCGGAAAAGGCCGAAGCCCTCAAGCAGATCGACGCCATGCTGAATTATTCCAAGATGATGATGCAGCAGGGGTCTGTGTCCATCTGGTTCCAGGCCAACGTGCAGAGCAAGATCCGTCCCGAAGAGGAACCCTGACCGCAGCGTCCTGAAATGAATCTTGCGACCCTTTTCGAACAGCATTACGGCCGCCGCCCGGAAGTGGTTTCCCACGCACCGGGACGGCTGGAGATCCTCGGCAACCATACCGAT
>SUWI01000073.1 GCA_015061565.1 Lentisphaerota bacterium | reverse complement strand
CGCCGCGATGATATCAGACACTTTGATCCCGAAACGTTTGGCAATGGTGGAGAAATTATCGTGTTCCCGGACCGTATAGATGCCGTCAGCCGGCAGTTTGGCCTTGGCGGATTTGCCGGCAGGCTTGCCGCCTTTTTTACCTTTTCTGGCCGGAGCGGCTTTCCCTTTGCCCTTGCTCTGCGGAGCGGCATTTCTCACTCCTTTTTTTCCGGTCGGCGGAATATAGAGTTTCTGGCCCACCCGCAGTTTCGCTTTGGGGGAAAGACTGTTGTAGGATGCCAATTCTTCAATGGTCAGACCATGCTTGCGGGCAATCAGCCACAGTGAATCGTTTTTGACCACGATATAGACTTTCTCGCCGCGGGATTCGGTTTTGGCTCGCGGAGCAGGCGCCGGAGCAGGAGCCGGAGCGGGAGCGGCAGTTTCCGTCGAAACCACGATTGGAGCCGGTTCCGGGGGCAGCGTCGAATTCGAGAAATCCGCCTGGCCGGCAGGTTCCGCAGGCGCCGGAGCAGGACCCGCCGGTTCATTGGCGGACTGTTTCGGAACATAGATACCCGGAGGCATCGGCGGATCTTCCTGAGCACAGCCTCCTGCTATGAACAAAGCTCCAGCTACCAGGTGAACGGCACCCACGCCGCCTAAAAGGACGAACAGTTTCGTATTCATGTAATACCTCCAGTTGTTTGTTTTTATCTTATTCCTGTCAATTTACTATCTCTTTGTTATTTTTTCAATAGAAAAAAGAAAAATATTCGGATTTTCTTTGTCAGAAAGACAGTTGTTTGGCAAATGCACTGTCCGGATATTCCCGTTTCAGCATTTCTGCGATTTTCGGAGCCGACGGATCTTTAAGGTCCGACATGAGGCTCCAGGTGTTGTAAAGCGCTTCCGCCCGCCGCGGATGTCCTGGAAACATCAGCGCCGTCTGATAAAACAGTCTCAGAGCCTGCTGCCGCTGTCCGCGGGCCTGCAGGATCACCGCTTTTTTGAAAAATGCCGAAAACACCAGATTCGGGTCACTCAGCCGCAGCTGCCTGTCCAATATTTTTTCCGCTTCGTCATATTGTTTCCGGTCGATCAGCAGATCGGTCAGAAAATCATCTGCCAGCTGCCGTTCCCGCAGCTGGAACGGATTGCTGTCCTGAAGGCCATGCAGACCGGTCAGCAGTTTTTCCGCCTGCATTTTTTCGCCGGAACGGGACAGCGAATCGGCTTCCATCCGGATGCAGTAGACCTGCCAGCCGAGCAGTTTGTAGTCCTCGCCGGCTTTCCGGAACAGGGCCGCGGCGCTGTTCCATTGCTGTTCGCGGAATTTCTGATCGGCTTCCGTGACCGCTGCCGGTTTCGGGATCTGCGCATAACGGTAACGGCCGCGGGTGATCCGGTTCCGGCGCTTGCCGTCCGGCGACAGATAATCCAGATCGCCGTTTTCGCGGACTTCGATCCGCGAGGTTTTGATTTCCCGTCCATCCGAGGTGGCTATTACACAATTGTCGGCGCCGAAAAGCGGACCGGCGGCCGCGATCAGGAGCATCAGCATTTTTTTACGTTCATTCATCATTCACCTGCATCGGATTGTTTTGCCAGTTCCACCGCCCAGGCGGACAGCGAATTGTCCCGGGCGCCCATGACCAGCACCACATCGCCGTTTCCCGCCTCGGAACGCACCAGTTCCGCCGCGGCTGCCCGGTCGGCCAGATACCGGTAATCTCTTCTGCCGCGCTGTTTCCAGTCGGCCGCGACTTCGGAGGACTGCGGCTTGAACGAGCTGGTGCCGCCCGCATAATAGACTGGCAGCAGTCCGAAAATATCATTGCCGTGCAAATTCTTTTCCAAAGCCTGGAACAGTTCCTCTCGCATGAATCCCAGCGGCGCGAAACCGTGCGGCTGGAAAAGCAGGATCAGGCGGCGTCCGGCCAGTTCCCGTCCGGCATTCAGGCACGAGATGATCTTTTCCACATTGTGAGCGTAATCATCGAAGAACCGGACTCCCTTGAGGCTGGTTCCGGCAGGATCTAAACTGCGCCAGACTCCGTGGAATTTTTCGAGGGCGGTCAAAGCTTCTTCCGTTCCGAGGCCGAGTTCCTTCAGTTCGGCATACAGCGCCAGCGCGTTCAGCGCCTGATGCCGGCCGGGACCGGGCAGACGGATATCCCGTCCGGTTCCCCGGATCCGGGCGTATGCGGCGCCGCCCGCCACGCCGTAATTTTCCAGATGGTACAGCGGATGTCCGTCGACTGTGTCCGGACCGTCCGGTTCGCCGGTGAACAGCAGGAGCTTCACCCGCCCGGGCAGGGCGCATTGCGCGATGATCTCATGGTAGGCTTCCAGCTCAATCACTGCAAATTCGCGGATATTGTTCAGGAAAGCGCCGAATACACGCGCCAGTTCTTCCTTGGGGTAGTGGTCGGTCCCGATGTTCAGGATCAGCGCGCTGTCCGCTCCGTAATTGAGCAGACTCTTGTCGCTTTCGTCCGCTTCGAGCACAAAGTATTCGCCGCCGGAAGGACGGAAATTGCCGGCGGCATCGCTTTTCCGGAAGGCATTGACCAGGCCGCCCGCCAGGACGCCCGGATCTTTGCCAGCCTGGAACAGCGCCTCCGCCAGCCACGCGCTGACCGAGGTCTTGCCGCAGGTCCCGGTCACGGCCACGGTATGACGGCAATGCAGCGCGGCCACTTCGGCCGACAAGGCGGCGGAACGGTGAAACCGGGGCAGATCGCCCGCGGCTTTGAAATCGGGGTTGTCCGCCTCGATTGCCGTGGAGTAAACCAGACCGCCGGGCAGGTCCGGTGCGGCAAAACGGGAACCGTCTTGCGGGAACAGTTCGATCCCCTGTGCACGGAGCGCCTGGAAGATCTGTGCGTTTTCCGGCTTGTCCAGCGCCCGGTCGCTGCCGGTGACGCGCCAGCCGAGCGAACGGGCCAGCTGGGCCAGTCCGCTCATGCCGATCCCGCCGATTCCGACGAAATGAAGGGATTCCGGGAATTTTCCTGTCATGATCGGGCCGGTTCTCCTCAGTCGGCCAGATATTTCCAGTCGACTGCGGCTTCCGCCTTCAGCCCGGCTTCATCGGTGAAGACGACTTTGCCGTCGAGGAATTCGGCACTGGCGGTTTTCCTGTATCCGGAGGGGATCCGGGCGACGCCCTGGATGATCCGCACACTGAACGGCTTGTCCGGGCTGAATTCGCCGCAGGTCTTCCACCCTTTCCGGGTCAGCGCATTTTCTTCCACAGACGGCTTGAGGCCGTCGGCGAAATAGGAGCAGGTCTCTTCCACGGCGAAACAGCGGCTCACGCCGTCCCATGGAAATTCGTAACGGCCCGAATTGGCGATCCAGAGCGTGGTCGCCGGCAGTTCGGCCGCATTTTTCAGTGAGAAGAAGAGATAACCGCGGTCGGTATAGGCGGCGGCGCACCACGCCGGAGTGGCGGACGGTTTCTTGAAGAGCGAGAACAGGTCCGTGTAGCCGACCGGCGAGGGATAAACCGAAAAGTCATACGTGGCGGGATTTTTGAAGATGGTCGGGATGGATTCCAGCGAGGTGAATTCCACGCCCGAGGCCATATACTGATATTCCCAGTTCGCCGGGTCGGAGAAGGTCGAAGTCGGGGTCATGCCGAAATCGAATTTGCCGGCGGAGAAATACATCTTCTCGCCCGCCTCGGGCATCTGCATGATCGCATGATGTCCATACGGCATTTTGCCGGACATGCCGGTGACCGTGTGGCGGATATAAAGCGCGGCGTGTCCTTTGCGCATTTCAATGTGCTTGACCACATGCGCCGGACGGATTTTGGTGTCCAAAGCAAATTCGAACACGCATTTGCCGTCGGCCTCTTCCTCGGCCTTGGTCATGGTCCAGTTCATGGCGGCGGTCTCGCCGTGGCACTGATGCTGTTCGCCCTGATAGGCTTCGGCATTGCCTCCGAACGGCAGACAGAAGAAATCGCCGCGCAGATTCTGGAGCAGCGGAATGGAAGACAGGTCGGGCCGCTTGTCCTGCCACGGGGTCAGGTAATACGGCTGGATGGGTTCATCGGTGCCGGCGAAGAAGGTCACGGGGGCATGCTGACCGCCTTGTTCGGTCAGGAACATTTCGATGTCGTTGCCCTTGAGATACCAGCCGGGAGTCCGGTGATTTTCGTCTTTGCGGAATAATTTTTCGTTCATTGCTGCCTCCAGTGTTTAAGGTTATCAAATCCGATACGATTACACTATAATAGCATTTATGCGGATTGCAAGGCAGAAAATGAAAAATCTCAAGATTTCCTTGTCGGCGCCGTCGGACGGTTTTCATGCGGATGGGCGGTTTTTTCGTATTTTTTTTGATTTGCGGCTTGAAAAAAGTTGAAAGTGCAGTATATTATTCCCTCATAAAATCGGGGCAGTAGCTCAGTTGGCTAGAGCACCACGTTCGCATCGTGGGGGTCGTGAGTTCGAATCTCATCTGCTCCACCATGACATTTCCGGCAACTTATCTGAGTTGCCTTTTTTATTGCCGTTCCGCCCCGGAAATCGAGCCGCGAAAAACGCGTCTTTCCCTAAAGCCGGAACACCGCTTTTTTCCCTGCTCTCCGAAAACGTCATTCCGCCGCGGCGGAATTTGCAAAATTGCGGAAACAGGACGATGTCGCTTTTTTGCAATAATGTCGATTTTTTGACAGATCCTTGTTGTTTTTTCTTGTATTGCCGCATATATTATTTTTGTCAACAGCCATGAAAGAAACAGAAACGGTCCAGAGCGGGTCGCGTCAGGCATCTGGCGGAAAGGATGAAAATGAACAGAATAGTTTTTTACTTTACTGGATTAAAACAAAACTTGACGTGGCTGGATCGGCGGAAGATTTTGACCTCTCCGAACTCACTCCGCAGGACTGGGAAACCATTATCCTCAGTTGTGATGACGGTAATGACTGGCGTAATCTGCTGACGTTGAAGCCCGAATTCGCGGATAAATGCCCGTGGGAGAAACTGTCCGGAAATGACTGGTTTTTGCTTCTGCAGATACAGCCGCAGTTTGCCGACAAATGTCCGTGGGAGAAGATGGTGATGTGCGGCGAGGACTGGTGTGACCTTCTGCAGAGCCAGCCGCAGTTCGCCGATAAATGCGACTGGAGAACTCTGTCCGGCAGTGACTGGAGGGATCTCTTGCGTGAGCGTCCGGAGTTTGCCGACCAATGTGACGTGGCGGATTTCTCCGGCAGTGACTGGAACGACCTTTTGCAGGATCGTCCGGAGTTTGCCATCCAATTTAACGGGGCGAATTTCTCCGGCAGTGACTGGAGTGTGCTTCTGTCCAAACATCCGGAGTTTGCCTGCAAGTGCGACTGGGAGAAGCTGGACACCGATGACTGGGACTGGCTTCTGTACGCCCAGCCGCAGTTTGCCGACCAGCGTTCTCCGAAACAGACCAAGTAAAGTAAGCTGGGCCTAATTTGGAAAATACGGAAAACACGAGGAGTTCAAAAATGTTTTCGAATTTCTCGCCGGGACTGGCCGAAAAGGAGCATTTCGAAACAGCGTTATTTGCCGATAACGTTTTCTCCAGCGGGATTCCCTCCATCTTTTTTTTTAACCGCAGCCTTATGATAATCAATATGTTTCCCTTTGTTCAGCTCCCGGCCGTCATTCGTTTACGGCCGGCGGGATCTGGGACGGTCCATTCCGAATATCAATGGCCGCTCTGACTGCGCTGCTCCTCATGATATTCCTTCTCGGTATTGACCGTCCAGATTTTTGAACGGTCGCTGTCCTTGCCGGAAAGAATGTGTTCGACCGCAGCGAACGCCGTGAGCATGCTGTGGTCCATGTTGTTGTAGCGATGCTGTCCGTTACGTCCGATACAGTACAGATTCCCGATGGTATCAAGGTAATCGATCAGTTTCCGGATATCGGCATAAGTGTCGAAATAGGCCGGGTAGGCCTTGGGGACTTTTTCGACATGGTAATCAAGGATCGGGCTTTCGGGGTCAATGATCTTCATTTTTATCAGTTCCGACACGCCGCGTTGGCATAATTCTTCAGGAGACAGTTTCCAGAAGTCATCCCCTTCCTGACAGAAATATTCCAAGCCGATCCAGGCCGTATGTTCCGGATCTTTCACCAAATAGGGCGACCAGTTGTTGAAAATCTGGATGCGGCCCAGCTTGACCTTGGCATCCTGCACATAGATCCAGCAGTCGGGAACCAGATCGTTCAGCGTTTTCAACCTGGTTTTATTTTTGAGCTTGAGCCGATCGGTCAGCAGACCGACCGTCACGAAGTCCCGATAAGGCAATCCGGCGGCCGCTTCAGCCGCGTCAGCAGGAATTTCGTTCATGCCGGCTGCGAGGTCTTTCAACGGCATGGAGGAGATCAGCAGATCACAGGGCATTTCCGTTTCTTTTCCGTTTTCGATATAAGTGATCGAGCGGACCCGGCCGCCGGCAAGATTGATTTTTTCCGCTTGGGCGTGATAAATGATCTTGCCTCCCATTTTTTCGAATTCGGAAGCCGTGATCTCCCATAACTGACCCGGTCCGTATTTCGGATAATGGAAACGATCGATCAGAGAGGTTTCGACCCGGTCCTGTCGGTTTTCCTTCTGCGGCAGCATTTTCATGACGATGTCTTTAAGCACCGCATAAATCGATAATCCCTTGACTCTTTGAGCACCCCAGTCGGGCGAAATATTCCGGGGATGCCGGCCCCACAGTTTTTCGGTGTAAGACTCGAAAAACATGGAATAAAGTTTTTTCCCGAAACGGTTGATGTAAAAATTTTCCAGCGAATCTTCGGGACGTTTGAAAAACACCGATTTCAAATAACTGAACCCCGCGGCCATGGTGCAGACCAGCCCCATATTCCGGATCGTATTGAAACTGATCTTGACCGGATAATCGAAAAAAGTTTCCCGGTAATAAATGCGGGAGACCCGTTTCCTCAAAAGCATGACCCGGTCCGTCTGCTCCGGATCGGGTCCTCCCGGTTCATATTTCACCTCGCGCTGTAAAATCCTGTCATCCAGAGAGGGGCTTCCCTGTTCGGGCATCAGCTCTTCCCACATGCGGTTCACCTCTTCGTCTTTGGAAAAGAAACGATGTCCGCCAATGTCCATGCGGTTGCCGTTATGGTTCACCGTGCGTGAAATGCCGCCAACGGTTCCGGATGCTTCCAGAATCGTCACTGCATATTCCCCTGCCGGTGCGGATTTGAGCAGCTTATAACCCGCTGTCAATCCCGCCGGACCGGCTCCGATTATAATGACTTGACTGACCTTCAATTTTTCGTATTCCTCAATCTCGCAATGGATTACATCCACACGGGAAAACAGTTGTCTGCCAAAAACTCTTGACCGTCGTCAAATATATCTTCATTCCGCTCCTTTTTCAAGTGAAGAACGGATGGAAATAAAGGAATTTATCCAGCCGCTGTTTCCGCGGTTGGAATGGCCTTTTGCCGCCCGAAGGGATGTTCCGGGCCGGTTCGGACGGACGCGGGTGATAATATGGCAGAATTCCGGGATGAAGAGTTGAAAAAACATTGGGAATGAATTATATTATATCAGTTTATCAAATGTCATACCGCGGAAAAAACTTTGACGGATCGGTTTTTTCTGACAACTGGGAAATGAGGTTATCTATAATGGTTTCGGTTAAAAAATGTCTGCTTGTCCCTATATTACTGTCTCTGCTTTCCATCCTGTCGGCTGCCGAAACCGTATTCGTTCCCCAAAACAGTCTGCTGTTCAAAAGTAAAAAAGGTGCTGACGTTCTGTCATCTTCATGGGATATCCAGGCGTTGACAAATCAGGATTCTGCCATTGAAATAATCAAGAAGGAAAAGGTTTTTCTGAACCTGAACCCGGGAACCGGGATTTTCACTGACGCATATTATCTGAAAATTCCAGGGACCGACGGATTGTGCTATTTTCCGGAAGTCCGATTCAGAAAAGGAATGGACGGCAGCATTATTCCGCGTGTTGATAAAATTGATTCTCTGATGTTTCTGGGCATCTTCCTCATCGTCATCGGCCTGGCTGCGCTGGTCGCCTTTTTCCATTCGAAATCAGAGAAAAAATATTATTTGCTCCCTGCGGCGCTCCTGTTGTTCTTTTGGGGATATGCAAGCTGGTATGTCGGGTACATGTCGAATTCCATCATTGCTCCGTCCGATGAACTTTTTTACTATGACGTGGCGACAAAATTGCTGGCTTTTGATTTTGCTTCGAAATATCGATATCTCTTAGGTTTTCCGATTTTCATCAGCCCGGTCATTCTTCTGTTTCAGGTGCAGAGCAGTGCGGAATTCATCCGCATTTTTATGAATTTTCAGACGGTGATCCTGATTCCCGGATTGTTCCTCCTGCTTTACCGGTTCTTTTATAAAAAATTCGGGATTTCCCGGATGCAAAGTTTCTGCATCCAGGTTTTATGGCTGCTCCTGATGGTTTTCTACATGCCGACGTACGGTGGCATCGACCCCTCCCTTTCCTATGTGCCGTCCAATTATGCCAGCAATGCGAACTTTTCCTGCAGCGGCAGCATTTTTTATTTTTCATTTTTCCAATTCACCTGGCTGGGAAGGAATGCTCTGAGTGATTATGCCGCGGTTTTTCTGTTGATGGTTCTGCTTTATGTTTCCATGCAGAAATCCAGCTCGCTGATCCGGTTTTTTGTGTTGTCCATGGGATTCGGTTTCCTCTGCCTGGTCCGGATCAATTATATCTTTTTTGCTCCGCTCCTGGCTTTTGTTTTCTTTGATGCTTTTTCCGAACTCTGGAAAGATAAACGGAATTATCTGTATGCCGCATTATGCGGAATAGCCGGGGTCATGGTTGTCTGGATATGGCAGCTTATCCTGAATAAAATCCAGTTCGGCTCTCCGTTCATCGGACCCTATTCCACGCATAAATACGGCCCGGATCAGGGTTTCGCATGGAATGTCATTCCATACGGATTCAAATACCTCTGTCAGACCAATTATGTTTATCTGATATTCGGTCTTTCGTCTTTCATTTTCCTGCCTGACCGCAGGATCAGAGCTTTGCTGACCCTGTGGATCTTTCCGCTGTTTCTTTTCTTTATCGGATTTCCGGGTGTGTTTCAGCATCCCTTCCGGTTCATCTTGCCGTTGATCCCGCTGCTGATTGCGGCGATGGTGATGAATCCGGTTTGGCAGGCGGCCTGGCCCGTCCGGATCAAGGCGGCTCTGGTGGTGTTCAGTTCCTGTCTGTTATGCAAATCCAATATCTTCTTTACTCATTTCCAGCCATGGAACCTGGGAAAATTCGGGTTGTCCAATCTTGACGTCATGGTTATTCAGGGACTGGTCTGCCTGTTCTGCTGCGCGGTGATCGTCTCCATGCGCAAAGATCTCCGGACCGATTACGCCAATACCATCCGGCATTTCCGTTTCCTGATCGTGTTCACGTCCGTATTCTTCCTCGGTAGTGTTTGTATTTACATTACCGGTCTGCTGGTCCTGGCGGCATTGATTTACGGTCTGCGCGATACCTTTGCGGAAATCCGGCAGATATGGGGAAGAAGCACCGTTCAGGTCACAGCGCGTCGATGAAAGAAAACTGTGACCGGTCTGTCCCGATTACCTGTCAACCATGCGGAAAACCGAGAGATAATGCAAGGAAGAAATTTGTCCCGGCCCGGCATTTTCATCGTTGAAGGTGACGACGGCTTCCGCCGCATCCGCCTGGAAAATGACTTCCGAATAATCCGCCTGGTAAAACTTCTTTTCTCCTGGCTTCTGCCGGATGAACAGCCGGGACCCGTCCAGAATTTTGCCGTTATCGATTTTGAGCGCAAGCGGTCCGTTGAGGGTGACATATTTGAGCTTGTAACACTTGCCCGGAATGAGATTCCTGATCTTCTGTGACAAACGGTTCGCCTGCCCGTTCCGGGTAAACACCGCACAGTGATCGTCGTTCCTTTCCGGATTGAAACGTTTGAGGCGGGAGATGAAACCCGTGGAGGTCCCCGGCTTTACCGAACCTTCAGCCTGATAATGGGCCAATCCTTCGCGGAATGACGCATTGCGGACATGTCCGGGACAAAGGCGGAGCCCCAGTTCATCGGACAGCAGGGTCGTTTTCCCTTCGAAGACATAATGCCGGATCAGCCCCATGACCCAGCGGGAACATTCCAGATCGGCATAATTGTCGCCCCAGAAGATCAGATTCCCCAGAAAATCGATGGTTCCGGTAGTCGCCAGTGCCTGCATCTGCAGATCCAGCAAGACCCGGAAATCGGCCTCGGGTTCGTTGTCAATGGTGAAAAGTGTCGCCAGATTGCTGCTGCAGAGCGTGACCGCTCCATACCGCATGATCCCCGGACAAAGTTTTTCCGCCCGGGCCAGGGAGCCGATCAGATTTTCTTCGATCTGTTTTCTCACTTTCGCCGGATCAGTATGATTGTTGGGCAGGTACAATTCCATTCCGAAAAAACTGTCCGCCGTGAGGTTGATGCAGGCACTGAGGACTTTGGCAACGTATTTGGCACCCGGCTGGATCACCCGGCATCCGCAGACCCAGGTCAATATGGATCGGTCGTCCGCCATTTGCAGACGCGGCAGGTTTTTCAGGAAGGCTACGACCCCTTTCAGGGAACCGAGCGCCAACTCATCGATCGCGATCCCGTCTGCATCCGGATTGCCCCTTTCGAGGCTTTTGGCCGTGATGGGGGTGCCGTCATCCTTCGCATTGGCGATCCTGGAAATTTTGAACAGCTCCATAAACCGGTGATTGCCCTGCCGGAACAGCTGCATTTCCCGGGCCGGAAGCCGGCCGCCGTAGAAATTCATGGCCCACGGCAGCTGATGTTTTTGAATGAACTGCCAGTCGTGCCGGTTCAAGTCCGGAAACCGGCCATCAGCACCCAGCGGATAAATCCCCGTGCCGGTCACCTGGGAAATCACGGCGGTTCCCGAGCCTGTTCCCTGCACTTTCAGCTCCTTTTTTCCGAACGGCAGCCAGACAAAATCGCCGTCGCGCAGCGGACGTTTGAGTCCGGCTCCTTCCAGCCGGATGTTTTCCGGCAGCCGGAATAATACCCAGCCGTCATGCGGATTGGTGAATTCCAGGCTTTTTCGGGAGTGAAGGCCGATTTCGGCGATCACAACGTGAAAATTATTGAGTTTCCTGCTTCCGGCCGGTGATTCGAAGCCTTCCTGAATGGCGATTTCAAACCGGACGGAATAATTCCTGCTCGCCGCTTTCAGCGTATGTTTGCCGACCGGGACACCGGCAAGATCCAAGGTCACATTGCCATCGTCCGCGGCCTGGGTTTCCCCAAGTTTCCGGTCATCGACGAAATATTCGATTTTTGCACCCCGCTCGCCGAACCAGCGGCAATGCAGAACCGCATTGGATCCCGGGATCCGTTTCAGTCTCGGCGAGACCGGAACCAGTTCGGGGGAGGGGATCGAACGCAGGAATTCCAGCGATTTGGCATTGGCTTTTTCGGTTGCCGCTTCGACGGCGATATTGGCCGCTTCCAGGCTTCCCTGCCGGATGCCCCGGACGTTGATCACCGCACTGTAGTTGTTCCCGATGGATTCGAATCCGGTGAATACCAGCTCGATATCTTTCCAGTCATAGTTCCCCTGGGGGATCTTGCATGCCACCGTTTTTTTCCAGCCGTTGTTGACCACCATCAGCACGGCCCGGTCGGCCCGGAAACCCCTGGCACGGATTTTGGCGCGCACCCGGAATCGTTCTCCCGGTTCGATCGAAAAGGTCCAATCCTGCCTTACCCGGTAATTGATCTTTTTTTCACTGAAAATGAACCGTCCGCCGCCGTCCGGAGCTCCGGTTGTCCGGTATTGCGGTTTTTCCCCGACCGCCCGCCAGAATCCCGGAAAATCGCCGGCATACAATTCCAGATTCCCGTTGCTGAGCAGATTCGGAAACGTTCCCGGAGGGACGATTTTCTCCGCTTCATCCGCAGCTGCGGTCCAGGATATTCCTGCTGCCAGCAGCAGTCCGGCCAGCCATATTTTTTTCATGATATTCATTACTGGTCCAGCCCGTAACGGATCTGGCTCATGGTCAGTTTCTGCGTGGAAACTCCGCCGTCCGCCCGGGCAAAATTGACCTGGCGGCTGTGCCGGGGCGCCGCGCTCGAGGTGTTGACATAATAGTCGTTATGGCTGAATGACTTCGCTGCCGAATCGGCGATCAGGATCCGGTTGGACGGTTTTTTCAGTTTGCGCATATTATTTATTGTATTGCTGCCCGTATCATCGATCGAATAATAGTTGAACCCATACTCCGAACAGCAGCTGATCTCGGACCAGCCCCCGTAAGGATTGGTCTCCGAATGAGTGCCTGAAACGGCCGGACAATCCAGGATCGGGGTAAGGATTTTCCGCGATTCATCCGCCGGATTCAGTTCATAGCACAGCGTCGATCCGTGCGGCGTTTTCAGGAATCCGGCCTTGTAAAGCGTCGTATTCCAATTCGTCGAACCGTAAATCGGCCCTCCTTTGCCGTAATTCAGCGGCGTCGGCAGGTTGTCGTTGTATTCCATCGCGTAGGTCAGCGCATACAATGCCAGATTTTTCAGATTGGACGCGCATTGACTTCCTTTTGCCCTGTTTCTTGCCGAATTCAAGGCCGGCAGCAGCATCCCCGCCAGAATCGCGATAATGGCTATTACGACCAGAAGCTCTATCAAGGTGAAATTCTCGGATTTACGCAGGTCGTTTCTGAATTCACTTTCAGCTGGTTTCATAATATCGTTTCCTCGTTTTTTGGGTTTTTCGATCCATGGGATCCTGTTTTAATTTTAACATATTATAATGCAGAAAAAGTTTTTTGACCTTGACAATCGTGCATTTCAATAGTATAATAATGCAAAACCGTTAAAAGACAGGAGAAAAACGTGAAGCTGCTTCATTATGGACTGGCGTCATTTGTTTCCCGGGGCAGGATGCCGCTGGCCGTGGTTCCGATCCGTCCGGGATGGAACCGCCGCAAGCGATTCCATGACCACGATCACAGCGAGATCGTGCTTATTCTGGGAGGAAACGGCATCCACCTCATGAACGATCAGGCTGTTCCGGTCAAAACCGGCGATCTGCTCGTGATCCATCCCGGCTGCACCCATGCTTACGATCAGGTCGGCAACCTCGAAATGGTCAATATCATTTACGATTGCAGACAGCTTCATCTGCCTGGACTCGACGGCTGGCGTCTGCCGCTTTTTCAGCTGTTTTTCCCCCCGGATGTGACCGCTGTGAAATGTTCGGCGAAACCGGTCCTGTCCATCGCCGGCGCGGATTTCAGGAAAGTCGTGGAAATGATCCGGTGCCTGCAGCAGGAGCTGCGGTCCGAATCGCCCGGACACAATCTTTACAGCCTCGCTTTGCTGCTCGAGATCGCGGTCGCACTGTGCCGGCTGGACCATCGGGAATCCGGAGAGGATTCGGCCCCGGTCGCCGGGATCATGGAGTATATGAACACGCATTTCCAGCAGGAAATGTCGATCGAATTTCTGGCGCGGAAAGCCTGCATGTCGCGCCGGAATTTCTTTCTGCAGTTCAAACGGTTTGCCGGATGCACTCCGGTGCAGTATCTGATCCGGCGCCGGGTGGATCTCGCCGCGGAACTGCTGGTTTTTTCCGACCTGCCGATCGGCGATATCGCCTGGAAATGTGGTTTCACAGACAGCAATTATTTCTGCAAAACCTTCCGCATGCAGAAGCAGGTCTCGCCCCGGGAATACCGCCTCGCCCGGCAGTGAATTCATCCCGCGGAATCCGGATCCAAGGTTTTCAGCGGCACGACGGCCGGATTCCGGCCGTGGAAAAAGAGATCGGAACGGACTTGAAAGCCTTACTTTGACTCCGATGCCCCGTCGCCGTTTTCGAAAGACCGGATTTTCCGGCTGGCGCCGGGTGCGATCCGGAAGAATTTCTTGAACGCTTTGGAAAACTGATAACGGTTGGAAAAACCGGTTTCGACCGCGATCTCATTCAGGCTCCGTTCCGGATCCTGCAGCAGATGCTGGGCCAGCTCCATCCGGCGGCTCAGGCGGTATTGGCAGGGCGTGGTGCCGAGACCGGCGCGGAACAGCCGCTGGAAATTATCGCAGGAGAGGTTGACTTTCCGGGCGAGTTCCTCGTTGTTCATATGCAGGTCCTCATCCATCAGCTCGATGGCGCGGGCGATGCGCGGATCGGTCCGACGCATGGGGCAGGGCTGGTTCCGGTTCAGCATCTCGGCCAGGTAATGCAGCAGGATCGAATACATCCGGACGACGAATAATTCATTATCCCTGCCATACCATTCTCCGACATCGTTCAGCATTTTTCTCATCGGGGCGGCGGGAAAGACCAGCGGTTCGGCCGGCGACAGCTGCACATCCCATTCGAAATGCATGTAGAACTGGGTGAACTCGCCCGTCGCCCGGGATGCATAGCTGATATACGGCGCGATCAGGACAACTTTGTCCGGTCCCAGTTCTATTGTCTGGTCCCGGAAAAGGATCTCCGCTCCGGGAGTGGAATCCCAGTAAAGACGCCAGAACGGAGCGTTCCGGTTCGGGTTGTTCCAGGATTCGCGCATCGTCAGAAACGAGTGCTGGATGACCTGCAGCGACGGTGGATCCAGATAAAGGTTTCCCGCCCCGATAAATCCTGTTTTTGTCATAATGTCCCTTTGGGAATACGATTGGTCCCAGCACCGTTTTTTCGTTTCTTTCTTAATATAACTCTCCTGAAACAAAATTCAATCATCATTCTGCATGAACCCCGGATATTCTGCAGATGAAATCAAATGGAATTCCAGGATTTGACATCTTTTTTACCTGCTTTTGACATTTTAATATTACCAAAAACGGTTATAATATCAGACAATGCAGAAGGATCCGCTTGCAGAAACTCTAATCCATCAACGGAGACGGTTGGAAAAATGAAAAACAGTTCACTGGAATTGAAGCCCGGCTGCGGCTGTCGTTCGATGCACTCATTGCACTCTTCGGTCCGGTTTTTTACCTTGATAGAACTCCTGGTCGTAATAGCGATCATTGCCATTCTGGCGGCGATGCTGCTGCCGGCGCTGAATGCCGCCCGCGACCGCGCCCGGCAGAGCCAGTGCATCTCCAACCTGAAACAGTCGGGCCTTGCCTGCATGGCATATTCGCATGACAACAAAGGATTCTGTCCGCCGCTGGTGATCAACAGTGTACGCTGGTCGAAACTCATGATGGACGGAGGCTATATCATTCCGAGCAGCTGGCAGTCGCTGCGCTGCCCGACCTTTTATCCGACTGAGAAATATGACAACACGCAGACCTACGGGATGAGCATCGATCCCTACGGTTCGGATGGTCTGGTGATCCGGATGGACCGCCGTCTGGATCTGGTGGTGAACATCAAGGGCCATCCGACCAGCGAGATCTGGCTGCTGGGCGATTCGAAATACCTCAATCAGAACAAGCAGTGGGCGATGGTCACCTGGATCAGCGGCGCGGCTTACCGCATCCATGCCCGTCACAAACGCCGGGCCAATTTCTTCATGCTGGATGGGGGGGTCCGCAACGGCCAGCCCATCGGACGTTTCATCAATACCGTCTATCCGGTCGTCGTGGATGCCTTCCAGTGATCCGTTCCTCCAGGACACGCGCCGATCATGTTCCGTCCTTCACATGCCCTGTTTTATGATTTTCACACCAGTCCGAATTATCCGGACCTGGGTAAAAATTTCGATGCCGGGGAATTTGCCGATTTCCTGGTCGAATGCGGGATCGATTTCCTCACCTTCCATGCCCGGTGCAATATGGGAAACGCCTATTACAACACCCGCATCGGGATCCGGCATCCGTCCCTGACCTTCGATCTGTTCGGTGCTCTGGCGGAAGAATGCGCCCGTAGGGGGATCGCGCTCAATGCCTATTTCAACGGCGGCCTCAGCCAGGCGGAAGCGGTCCTGCATCCGGACTGGCAGTCGGTCCCGCCCCAACCGTTCTCCGGCGAAGTTTCTCCCCTGGCGCGGCGAATGTGCTATAATTCCCCTTATCATGAACATCTCGTCGCCATGATCGAGGAAGTCGCCCGGAATTATCCGGTGGCCGGTTTTTTCATCGACTGCATGCAGCCCAATCCCTGTCACTGCGAACGGTGTTCGGCGGATATGCGTTCTGCCGGTCTGGATCCCTCCAGCGCGGAAGACATGACCGCATTCAGCCGGCAGGCGGCGCTGCGTCTGGCGGAAGACATTGCCGCCGCCGCCCGGAAATATATCACGGAACCGCTCCTCTATTTCAACTGCATCGATTACGAGGACCAGCGGGATTCCGGCAGCTATCTGGAATGTGAATGCATTCCCAGCCGGAGCGACTGGGGATATGAATATCTGCCCGTGGTCGGCCGTTATATGCGCACGCTCGGGAACAAACCCTGTCTGAACATGACTGCAAGATTTTACTCCTGGGGCGATTTCGGCGGACTCCGGACGGCAGCGGCACTCAGGCACGAACTGCTGTTCGGCATGGCCAACGGTCTGCGTCCCAATATCGGCGACCATTTTCCTCCCGACGGCGCCTTGACTCCCGCGGTCAGGGAACGCATCCGCGAAGTGTATTCGTCCATTCATTCCTGCGATCCGCTGTTCGAGGGCGCAAAACCTTTTGCGGAAGCGGCGGTCGTCTATCCGAAACCGCTGTCGAATATCCGTACCGACGGCGAACTCCGCGGCGCCGCCCGGCTGCTTTCCGAACTCGATATCCAGTTCGACATCGTTACGGCCGCATCCGACTGGACCGGTTATTCCCTGCTGATCCTGCCGGACTGTATCCGGCTGGACCCGGAGATCCGCCTCCGTCTCGAACGGCATCTCAAGGCCGGCGGAAAGATCATTTCCTCCGGATATTCCGGACTGACTGACGACGGTCAGTTTCCGCCTGAATGGCCCGTTTCCTCTCTGGGCGAAGCGCCATGGGATCCGGTATTTTTCTCCTGCCCGGAGATCCTGCCGGACATGCCGTTCGCTCTCCATGCTCCGGGGATTCTGGTCCGGCCTGCGGCGGAGACGAAAATCTTCGGCCGGCTGCATAAAGCCTATCGCAACCGGGAATGGTTCAATGGATATCCTGAATTCTATCTGCCTCCGGAAAAGGATCCGGTCGGTCCGTTCCTGGTCATGAACGGCCAGGTCGCGCATTTCAGCCATGGGATCTTCCTCAGTCATCACCGTTATGCCGCCAGTGAGATCCGCACCATGCTGGATTTCGCCATCCGGCAGATCTTTCCGGAACCCAAACTGCGCATCGCGGGCCGTCCCACTTTCCTGCGCAGCATCCTCGGCACGAAAGACCATGCGGATATCCTGCATCTTTTCGCGGTGGTCCCCGAACAGAAAGGGACCGAGACCCAGGTTATCGAAGATGAGATCATGGTCTGCGGTCTGAATGTTCAGCTCCGCTGTGATGGCCGCCGCGTGAAAAAAGTGTTCACGCCCGCCGGAGAGCTGCCTTTTACCATTGCCGATGGCCGGGTATGTTTCACCATCGGATCCATGCAGGGATACCTGCCGGTTACCATTGAATATTTTTGACAGTCTGCTACATATTTTCACCATCAAAGGAGTGCAAAATGAATCCTGAAAAACATCCCTTGAAATTGACTTCACTCAGCCGTTTCGCCTGCATTTCCAGTCTGCTTCTGCTGCCCGCAATACTGTTGGCGGACGGGGAGACTCCTCTGCTGCTGGCTGACGGCGGCAAAACACAGTATGTGATCGTGGAAAGCGGGTATCCGACTCCGGCAGAGAAAAAAGCCGCGCAGGAATTGAAACTGCATCTGCAGAAGGTGACCGGCGCAGCGTTCCGGATCCAGACGGAATCGGCTAGCTCGAAACCGCCGGCGGCGATCTATGTGGGGCAGACCCGTTTCGCCGCACGGAACGGGATCGATTTCGCCAAACTGGACGGTGAAGAGTGGAACATCCGGACCGTGGGCCGGGATCTGATCCTCTGCGGCGGGCGTCCGCGCGGTTCCCTCTATGCCGTCTATGAATTTCTGGAACAGCAGATCGGCTGCCGCTGGTTCGATGAATTCATGGAAAGCATTCCGGTCCGGAAAAAACTGACGGTCCGGCCGCTGTCCGTTCAGGCCAAACCGGTGTTTTTCGGCCGGCAGATCGGCATGGGAAAACCCATCAGCCGCGATTGTCCCGAGCTGATCGCTCTGAGGGCCCGAAACAAAGACACCCGGACCACCGGCGGCGCCGATTACGGTTACGGCGAAGGCGTCACTTCTCACAATTTTTATCAGTTTTCCAAACGTTTTCCGGCCGGACATCCCGAATATCTGGCCATGAATTATGACGGAAGCCGTCCGGTTTCGGTTTCCGGTTCCGGTCCGGGACAGATCTGTCTGACCAATCCCGGCGCCCGCAAATCCGTGCTCGAACAGATGCGTGCCAATCTGAAAGAGCGTTACCGGAAAAATCCCGGCCTCAAACGGACCGTATATCCGCTGGTTCCCAACGACAAAGCCTGGAGCTGTCAGTGTCCCGAATGTCTCAAGATCGTCAAACGGGAAAAAGCGGAGAGCGGCGCATTGCTGGATTTCGTCAACTCGATTGCCCGGGAACTCCGGTCCGAATTTCCCGATGTGCTGATCGCCACCACCGCTTACATGAACAACATCCTGCCGCCGCTGCATATCCGCCCCGCAAGCAATGTCATGATCGAGATCGCCCAGCTCAACGGCGAATGGGCCACCACCGCAAAAATGCGGCGGGAATATCCTGATATGTTCCGTCCGCTCAGCCATCCGGTCAACAGCGAGGCCCGCAGGATTTTCGAGACCTGGGCGAATATTTCCAATTACCTGGAGACCTGGGACTACTGGGTCGAATGGACCGACAAGTTCCCGACTCCGTATGTGCTGCTCCGGACGATCGCTTCCGATATCCGTTTTTTCCGCAAGTGCAAGGTCAGACGGATCTATGTGGAACAGGAATATTCGCAGAATTATCCCTGTTTCCACGCCCTTACCACCTGGGTCGGCTGGAAACTGATGCAGGATCCCGATCAGGACCTGGACCGGCTGGTCAGAATCTTCATGGACGGATATTACGGCCCGGCAGCAGGAAAGATGACGGAACTGCTCGAACACATGGAAAAAAGCATTGCCGCCGTGCCGGCCAAGGCTGGCAGCATGTCCGTGCTGACTCCTTCGAAACGTCCCTATCTGACCTTGGAATTCTACCGGATCGGCCAGAATTTATTGGACGAGGCGGAAAAACTCTGTCCGGCCGGCAGCAGATATCTGCTGAACGTGCAGAAGGAACGCATTCCCTTCGATGCCGGACTTTACTGCATGTGGAACCAGCTGAAGAAACAGCTGAACAAAGGGGAATCCATGCCCTGGAATCCGGCCGATATCCTGAAGCGGTACCAGGAAAACCGCCTGAATCAGGCTAGGGTCCGCTGGCCCTCGTCTTATAAAAAGACGGTTTCAAGGGTGGAAAAAGAGGCCGCTTTCTTCAAAGGCCTGGCTGCCGACCGGGCTGGCCGGAAGCCGCCCATACTGGCGGTGCCGTGGCAGAACTCTTCCCCCAACGGTCAGCCCGATCAGGTGGACTGGAGCAAAGCCGCCGCTTCTCCTGTCTGGCTGTCGCTTTCCGGGGCCGGACAGCCTGCCGGAAGCATCCGGGCGTTTTTCACCCGTGATGCGGATCATCTTTATTTCATGTTCGAAGAAAAAGGCGCGGATCCCGCCAAACTCAGCAACCGCTGGTGGAGCGGCGATATCTATGAACTGTTCATGTCCGTCCGGCGAAACGGCAGCCCATTCAAGCAGCTTGCCTTCAATTCCGCCAACGAAAGTTATGCTTACGAATACGGCGAAAAACAGAGCGGATGGAAGATCGCCGGCCTGAAATCCGCTTCCGAGATCAAAAACGGCGTCTGGCGACTCCGGGCGGCTCTTCCGCTGCGTGCCCTGATGACGCCCGAACAGATCGGGTCCGGCTGTCCCGTCTTCCTCAATATTTTCCGCAAGATCACTGCTCAGGGGATCACCATGTGCCTGAGCCCCATTTACGAAGCCGGTTACCGGGATATGACCCGGCTGGTCGAACTGCGGCTCGATCCCCGCTGGCCGGACGAAAAGCAGAACCTTTTCCGGGGTAAAAGCTATACCTTGAGCGTCATGCCGAATTATAAGCTCTGTTCCGATCCGGAGACCGAATTGCAGAAATTGACCGACGGCCGGTTCGCTCCCGCCGGCCGGCCGATCTGGCTGCAAAAAAAGCATACGGTCGGATTTACCGGCAGCAAACCGGAGATCACCGTTGATCTGGGGACACCCCGAACCGTCAATGCGGTCTATTATCATACCGGTGCCGGTCTCGCCGGCGTGGAACCCCCGACTCAGATCAAAGTCTTTGCCGGCAGCGATCCGCTTCAGCTTGAACAGGTCGGTGAAGTCCGGCCGGAATCGACCCTGGCTTCCGGTTACCGGTCCATGACCATCAGGATCCCGGTCAAAGAGTGCAAAGCCAGATATATCCGGATCAAGGTCAGCGCCAAATATTTTATTTTCTGTGATGAAATTGCCGCAACGGGGGAATGACCGCTAATTTCAGCCGCCGGATTTTCTCGTTCAGCGGCATTGTCCGGCTTTGGGAAAAGCTGTATTTTCCTCTTTTTAACTGTCGATTTGCAAAAAGAAGAAAATATGGTTTTTTTTTGCGTTTCGATTTGAAATCTCCCTGAAAGTAATGTATTTTAAAAATGTTCAACACAATATTTTCTGGTCCTGCGACGTTATATGTTTTAATGCTGAATTTTACATACGGTCCGCCGCATTCGGATCGAATTATAAAAACAGGAGAAAAATCATGGCAAAACTGCAGCAATTACTCAATGAGGAAATCCGCAGAATGTCCCGCAAGGAAGTCAACGGTCTGATGAAAGCTCTCAGAACTCAGATTTCCGGCTTGCGCGACCTGGTCAAAGAACTCAATGGCCGGGTCAAAGCACTGGAAAAATTTCATCCGAAAGCCGAATCCGGCACTGCGGAATCCTTTGGTAACCAGTTCGAGGCCAAGGCTGTCCGGGTCACCGCCGAACGCATCCGCAAATGGCGCAAGAAACTGGGTCTGTCCCAGGCTCAGTTCGCAACCCTGATCGGGGTCAATGCGATTTCCGTGAACCACTGGGAAACGGGGAAAACCGTTCCCCGTCCGGTTCAGAAACAGAAAATCGCCTCACTCCGGGATGCCGGCTCCCGCCAGATCGCTCAATTGCTGGCCGCCAATCATATCGAGATCAAAAAGAAAGCTGTGAAGAAAGCCGCTCCGAAAAAAGCCGCTGTCACGAAAAAGGCAGCCGTCGAAGCCAAACCGGCCAAAGCCGAGGTTAAAGCGTAAGCTCGAACTGAATCGGTAAAACGGATCCGGACATCGCATTGCAATCCTGCGGTGTCCGGTTTTTGCTGTGTGCGCCCGGCAGGGCGCACGGCTAACGGGTGAAAGTCCCGAGACGACCCGACAGGGGGAACGTCCCAGCGACCGGCAAGGGTGTCCATCGCGAGGTGGAATCTGAAGGAAGCCGTAGCAAAA
>SUWI01000072.1 GCA_015061565.1 Lentisphaerota bacterium | reverse complement strand
CAGACACCCTGGAAACTGTGGTCCGGGGCGATGATCTCGCCCGGAGGCAGCGGCTTGCCGACTTTCGAGGTCACGATCCCGACCTGCCCGATGGGAATATGGATCGCCTTTACGATCTGCACGTCATGCATCACCGGATCGAGGAAATGCCGGCCTTCGCTCAGCACTTCTTTCCAAATACCTTTCTGGCCGCGTTCCACCAGGATCTCGCCCGGTTTCGGTTCGCTGCCCGACTTGGCGGTGACCACCGCCATGCAGCCCGCCGGCACATAGAACCGGCAGCAGAACCACTGATACCAGCCCCACCCCAGGAGCAGGACTGCAAAGATGACGATGACAACGGCAATGATTCCTTTTTTCATGGTCATTTCCCTCCCTGATCGACATTCCGGACGGGGACGAGCGGCAGACCGAACAATCCTCCGTTCAGCCCGCGGGTCAGGATCGACTGGATCCGCGGACCAAGTTTTTCATAGAGCAGACCGCGGACGTAAGCATCCCCGCTGCCGTAGGCCTCCACGTTGCGCTTGAGCACCTGGACCTCGGAATCGTTTTTCGCGGCAATGATCTTGCGGTCCGCTTCCGCCAGCACCAGTTTGGCCTGCGCGGCCGCCTGCGCCGACTGATATTGGATCGAGGCGGTTTCCAGATCGGTCTTCGCCTCGATCGTGCGCTGCATCTGCGCCTGCCTGGCGGCGATCTCAGCCGTGATCCGGGCGGTTTCCGCCTGCACCTTGCTCTTACGCTGCTGCGCCAGCATCCGCTGCTGTTCCAGCGCGGACGCGCTCCGAGCCTGCTCGATCTGCTGCTTGAATTTCTTGGCTTCCTGTTCCGCCAGTTCGCGGTTCCGGATGATCTCCGCGATCTCCTGCGGCGGCAGAATGTCCCGGATCAGCACCGAATTGATGGAGATCCCCCACACCTTGCAGGTCTTCCGCAGGAATTCCTCCAGCTGGTTCTGGAACACCTGACGGCTTTCGCCGACGATGAATTCGGTCGCGCTCTTCTTGCTGCCTTCGATCCGGGCAAAACCGCTCACCGAGGGCAGGATCAATTTCTTGAGGATGTCATCCATATCGCCGACCTCATGCGTCAGCCTCGGCGCGGATTCGGCGGAAATGTTGAATTCGACCGTGCCTTCGAGCGAGATCGGGAAACCGTCCAGCGAAATGAATCCGATCGCGTCTTTTCCGCTGAACTCGTAACGCTGGCTCTGGATGTTCACGATGGAAATGCTCCGGATATATGGATTGATCCGGTGCGTGCCTTCCTTGAGCACTTCCTTGAGCACGCCTTTCCGGGACTTGTCCACCAGAAAACCGTTGGCGTTTTTCAGGTCGTTCGCGGCTCCGGAAAAGAGATCGTTCCCCGCGAGATTGGTCACCACGCCGATATTGCCGGGCATGATCCGGATGTCATCATGAACATGCACGTCGTAGGCAAACGGATTGATCCGGTGTTTGCCGGTGCCGAGCACCTCGCGCACGATCCCCTTGAAATCCGGTCCCGGAGCGATGATCTCGCCTTCCGGCAGGTTTTTCCCGAATTTGCGGACCAGCACACCGAATTTCCCCGCAGGGATATCGGTCACCGGCACGATCTTCCAGTCCCAGGTGTAGGGATTGTAGAAATAGCGCCCCTCGCCCAGCACTTCGAGCTGGACTCCCTTGTATTCCGCGCTCGGCGCGAGGATCGCGTCGGACGGCAGGTTTTTTCCCGTTTTGCGGATCAGCACCGCGATCTCGCCGTTGCCCGGTTCGATCCGGCAGCCATACCAGATGAAAAGAAATACGGCTGACAGCACCGCCGCGATGAACGGCAGCAGCAAGGCAGATAATATTTTCCCCATGGGGATCTCCTTTCGGGTTGTTTTTGAACTGGATTTTCTAGGCATGATACACCTGAAACGTTTACACGCGGATCTCGTCTTCCGCGGCCGGACCGGTCTTGGCGGAAAGTTCCGCGATCAGCGGACGGACCGTGTTTTCCAGATAATCGGTCACCTGCTGCGGCGCGCGGCCGATGAACAGTTTCGGATCCAGGATATCCTTGAACATCGGCGCCACTTTCGCGAACAGCGGATCGGCGGCCAGACGCTCGATCAGATCATTGGGCTTGCCTTCGGCCTTGACCACTTTGGAAGCTTCCATCGAATGGGTGCGGATCGCCTCGTGCAGATCCTGCCGGTCGCCGCCCGCGCGGACCGCTTCCATCAGGATGTTTTCCGTCGCCATGAACGGCAGTTCCGCATTGATATGCGCGGCGATCACTTTCGGCCACACCTGGATGCCGTCCGCGATATTCGCGATCAGCGACAGGATCACATCCGCCGTCAGGAACGCTTCCCCGAGCACGATCCGGCGGTTCGCCGAATCATCCAGTGTGCGTTCGAACCACTGCGTGGAATGCGTCATCGCGCAGTTCACCGGCAGGCTCATCAGATAGCGGGAAAGCGAGCAGACGCGTTCGGAACGCATCGGATTGCGCTTGTAGGCCATCGCGCTCGATCCGACCTGATTTTTGCCGAACGGCTCCTCGATCTCCTTGAGGTTGGCGAGCAGACGGATGTCACCGGCCATTTTGTAACAGCTCTGCGCGATCCCGGAGAGAACCGAGAGCACGAAGAAATCCACTTTGCGGGTGTAGGTCTGTCCGCTCAAGGCGATCGAAGAATCGAATCCCATTTTCTTCGAAACGAGCTTATCAAGCTGACGGACTTTGTCCTGGTCGCCGTGGAAAAGTTCCATGAAACTGGCCTGTGTGCCGGTAGTGCCTTTGACCCCGCGGAACGGGATCTTGCCGATCTCTTCGGTGACCCGCTGCAGGTCCATCACGAAATCCTGCAAGTAGAGCGAGAACCGTTTGCCCAGCGTGGTCAGCTGCGCCGGCTGATAATGGGTGAAACCAAGCGTGGGCAGATCTTTGTACTGGTCCGCGATGCCGGCGAGAATGGTCACGACTTTCAGCAGTTTGGCCTGGATCAGTTTCAGTCCGTCGCGCATCTGAATGAGCTCGGTGTTGTCGGTGACGAAGCAGCTGGTGGCGCCGAGGTGGATGATCGGTTTGGCTTCCGGACACTGCGCGCCGAATACGTGGATATGGCTCATCACGTCGTGGCGCAGTTTCGCTTCTTCGGCCGCGGCGGCATCGAAATCGATGTCGTCCAGATGCGCCCGCATCTCTTCGAGCTGTTTGTCGGTGATGGGCAGGCCGAGTTCCTTTTCGGATTCGGCCAGCGCGAGCCACAGCCGCCGCCAGGTGGAATGTTTCCGCTGGGGCGACCAGTTGTAGCTCATTTCCTTGCTGGCATAACGGCCGGTCAGCGGGTTCTGATACACATTCATATTTTCGTCCATTTTCTGCTCCTTGATTTCAGATTGACTATGATACTGTGAATATACAGCATATTCGCCGAAATGCAAAGCGCCGGGCGGATTTTTCAGGACAAAAATATGTTTTGCGGATACAGGCGGGCCTGGAATTTCCTTCCTGTCTTTCAGTTCAGCTCAAATATCCGCGCGGTTTCGGCGGATCACTCCGGTTTTCCGGCAGTCAATTTCCGAACCGTCACATCCTTAAATTCCAGACCGGCATTCAGGGGAACCAGGATGAACACTCTGGCCCGGGCTGCCCCAGGCCACCACTTGCTGCAGTTCGTCGCAGTTTTATCTACGCCTTTGATCCTGCCGGAAAACCGGGTCCACTCCTTGGGCGCGATCTTAAAACGGTTGAGGGTCCAGAGCTTCTTCTGATTGTGACACCGGACTTTGGTCCCGGCTTTATATGCCTTTTTGATCTTTGCCTGCAAAGTCAGGACCAGATTATCGCCGTCTTCGACCAGCTTGGTGTAAAGGAAAGTGTCCCGGTTGGGCAGATCGGACAAATCTTCCCGGGCGTCGAATGCGATGAAACCGCCTTTCCATTGCGGCGCTTTTCTGATCTTGATGACCTTGTCGCCCGGATTGACATCCGCAGCCAGTTCAGTCAGCGACCGGGGGTCATTGGAGTAAAAATAAGAGGGAAGCGAGTTTCCGTCATCATCGACCAGGATGAACCCGCCTTCGAAATTTCCGGGTTTCGGCTGATCGGCGGGCGACCGGAAAGTGCCGGAAATTTCATATTCCGCCTCCGGATCGACCTCGAAACTGCGTTTGCTGCTAATGACCACATAACCTTTGATCCCCAGGAATTCATCCATGGCATAGAACTTGCGCCAGTGCGGCGTGACCCATGAGGCATTGGTGAAACAGGACAACACTTCTTCTGCCGGCAGCAAAGACGATGCGGCTGCCAGGAACGCGGCAAGCAAACTTCCGATTTTCATTTTTCAGTTTCCTTTCGTATTAAACCAGGTTATCGGTTGACGGTCAAATTACAGGATTGTCCGCTGATGACTTCTTTGCAGACCATCAGCCAGCTGCCTTTGCGGTCGGAAATTGCAAAAGGAACGGTAAAGGAGCCTTTCCCTTTGCGGATCACCAGATTGGTTCCATATTCCCTGACCAGCTTTCCTTCCGGCGAAAAGACCTTGATATTGATGACGGTGTCAAAGGGATGATTCAAAGTGAAGCAGAGAGTATTGTCTTTGACCGAAGCATCGGCGACGGCGACCGGTTCCGGCAGGACCACCAGGGCCATGGGATGTTCCATGGAAAACTTCCGGCTGATTTCCCTGACCTTGCCGTAATACTTGCCTGTGACCAGATCATAGGTGTGCCCCTGGACCGGGAGGATCACCCGGGTGTCTTTGACTTTGCGGTTACGGCTGATCGCACCGCCCAGAAGGGAACCGTCTTCCGCCTGCCGGATAAAGTAAGAAGCTTCCGTGACCGGAGTGCCGTCGGCATTCAGGATCTTGAACGGACGGACCGGAATCCCAGCCCGTTTCAGCCGGGCGGCAAAGAAATTCTGGGTGGAATCGATTTGTTTGCGGTTCAACTTGGCGTCCGGACCGGCCATCAGCAGGACATAATCGGTATCCAGATCGTCAAGCAGAACACTTTGTCCTTTGGACCGGCGGAAAATGTCTTTCAGGGCGGGAGCCGGGCGTTTGACGCAGTTGAAATGATGGGTGGCGGGGATTCCTTCCGCCAATACGCAGCCGCCGCGCTTGAAGAATCGTTTGACGGCTTCCACTTCCGGGTCGGACAAAGCCGTTGCATCGCTCAGGATCAGCAGTTTGTAATTCTGTTCCCGATCCAGCAGACCGTCGGCCAGCTGCTCATAGGAAATGAATTTGAATTCGCAGCCGGAATTCCGGCACAGCGCAG
The DNA here is from genome assembly GCA_015061565.1 of Lentisphaerota bacterium. GTDB lineage: Bacteria > Verrucomicrobiota > Lentisphaeria > Victivallales > UBA1829 > SIG94. The sequence goes on along the minus strand of SUWI01000072.1, from coordinate 16,351 downwards.
TGTATTTCTGCCACAGGGCGGCATGATCGTTCATCCGCTTTTCGATAAATGCATTCCGGAGCGAAGCCTGGGAATAGAGGATCGCCGCCTGCGGCTTCCGGGGATGATAAACATGCATGAGCAATTTACCGACCCCGTCTTTCATCACCCGGACATGGGGCATGACCCCTTTGATGCTGGGCTGGGGCGTCAGGTCAGGGAACAGCACACAGGAATAGATGCACCACATGGAAATGCCGGATGAACCCAGCAATGCGGAACGCCACAGATTGCAGATCTGGCTGACTTTGTCACTGCCGTAGCCCAGATACCATGGGATGGAAACATAACCTGGCTGTGCGAAAGAACGGTGCATTTCATCATGGTCGCCGGTACTGTAATTCTGCAGACTGTCATGGCATTTCATCAGTTTCCACCAGTCGATCCCGCCGTAGGCATTGGGATACTGGGTCCCGGAATTCATATAGCGTGCGCCCGGATCATGCCGGCGAAGAATTTTGCGGGATTCATCGAGATGCTCATAACAAAGTTCATCCATGAATTCCCGGTGGTCGGCCCAGCCTGCCACCTTTTTCCCTTTCGACTTCCAGACCTCTTCCTTGGTAAACGGCAGAACCTCGTTCCAGTTTTTGAACTGGCTGTTCCAGTTCCGGTTCAGGTTTTCCAGCGTTCCGTAACGTTTTACCAGAAACTGGCGGAATTTTTTCATGCAGCTGTCGGAGAAACAGAAATCAACCGGGGCTCCGGCTCTGGAAAGGGCGATCTCATCGCCATTATCGTAAACGACGGCGCCGTAAGAATGGCCGAATTCAGCCTTCTCCGCCAGCTTTTTATAATAGGCGGCCATCCGTTTCTCATCGGAAAGACAAGCCCGCCGGACCAGATATTTCTTATTCCCAGTCTCCAGATATTTTTTATTGGGAAAATTCTGACTCCCGATCTCGCTCAAGGCCCACATTCTGGGTTCGAAGTTGCCCAGCAGGACCGGGTAGAGGCCCCAGTTGTTAAAAAGGATATCCAGACCGATGGTTTCGCGATAAATTTCAGCAAGCCGCCTCATACGGAAGAAACTGTCCGGTCCGTCCCAGTAAATGATCGAGCAGACCTTGAAGTCATCCCAGGCCATCAGCTTTTCCGCCGGCCGGGTGTAGAACCAGGTTCCATTGAAATCCATCTCATGACCCGCTTTGTCCAGAAGACGGACACGGATTCTGGAATAGCGTGACGGCAGGGGATTGGACAGTTTGAAACTCCCTTTTTCCATCTCCGCCGGACTTCCGGTCCTGCAAGCCAGCGTGCGGCCGAAGGAATCGACCAGTTCCACCCGGACCTGACAGCCGGTTGTATTCCCGGAAAATTCGATCCGGTAATCGATCCGGTCGCCGTCTTTGTAGGCTTTTTCCGGGCATTTTACGCTGGCGATGGAACCGGGAGGCTCACAGCGGAAACTCCAGCTGCCGTAATTGACCGATGCACCTTTCGGATCCCGGACAATGATGGAGATCAGCTGCTTCCCTTTATAAGGCAAAACCGGCAGGGACAGTTTCAGTTCATTGCCGCCTGCCTTGAACTGGTGTGCCGTGTTTCCTTTCAGACGGATCTCATTGTTCCGGTCGGTGATTTGGTATTCCACCTGTCCGGCAAAAGAATTCCGGGCATCGGCTTGCCAGATGAAATCACCTTTACCGGAATGAGGACGAAACTCAAAATTCCGGAAAGTAATCCCCGCATCACGCGAGGCTGCGTAAAGCAGGGCTTTGCAGATCATGCCGTAATAAAATTCGTAAGGTGTCGGCTTGTCAAAGACCAGGTGCGGTTCCGGGTCATCGCCGGGAATCATGCCGGTAAATGTCGCATTGGCGTAATAAGTGAACCCGACGATGCGTCCTTTCCCGAAAGAAGCCGAAACGATATACGGATGGTCTTCGGATTCGGCGTGGACTTCATCCCCGCCGCTGAAAGCACAGATCCTGCCGATGCGGAGAAAGTCCAGCGGCACACCGGAAGTCAGCGGAGATTTTTTCAGCACGGTGACCTCGCCGGCCTTGATGACCCGGAGTTTCCCTTTGAGTTTCAGAAAATCCAACGGTTCATGCAGCGAGGTGAAGACCAGTCCGGCCCCGTTTTTCACCTTGTTCAGAATGGCCTTCCGGACCGCCTCGGGAAAAGCTTTCCAGGAGAGTCCGGCGATCAGGATAACATCGTAATCTTTCGCCATGACCCGGTTGAGCCCGGCAATAACGTCGTTAAGATTCATTTTGCCGGCGAACTCATTCAGCAGATACGTGGGCGAAGTGAATTTGCCGTCACGTTCCAGAAGCCAGGTGGTGGACATGTCCATCTCCATGCGGTGAGTCAGATCGCGGAGCTGTGAAATCTTATTTCCGAGGGCCAGGACTCTGAGTTTCCCGCCGGCCAGCGGTTTCGCCCAGGGCGTCGCGTCCGGTTCCGGCCAGGTGTAGTTGAAACTCGTGAGATCGCCGCGCCGTAAGTCGGCTTTGATCTTGTTTTCCAGTCGGTCAATGCGCCATGGGGTCTGGTCGTCCCCGGTTTGGATCCGGCTGTTGAGACGTCCGATCTCACGGGAGCCCGAACGCAGGACTGCCTCCAGTTCGACCGATTTGTTTTTGACTTTGACCGGTATTTTCCACGAAAGAAGAGTTGCTCCGGTTTTGAAATTCAGGGTCTGACTGCCGATTTTTTCCCATTTGGAACTGCCGCATTCGCGGGCCTGGAGATCGGCGGTCAGCTTCCGGCTGCCTGACGCGGCATTGAACACTTTGATTTCCACCGGCACCACACTGTCGGCAGCCGATTTTTCCGGATGGATGAACGCCCCCGCCAGGTTTTCTCCCGAACCGGAAATTTTGGGAAGTCCGGCAAAGGGGATCACCTCGACAGCGGTCTTGAAACTTTTGCCGTTGGCAATGGCCATAGGCAGATAACGCCATTCCAGAGAAACATTTTCCCAAATCAGGAAATTGTAAAGTTCCGGGAAACTCATATTGACGGTAAAACCGACTCCCTGCGGGGAAACGGTGCCGACCCAGCCACGGGCCGGATTGTTGACAAACGTGTTCCGCTTGTCGATAATGCCATTGTCGGTCGGCAGAAAATAGACGGAATTCCCGACTCCGGCCAGCGTAAGACCATTATGGATATGCAGACTGTAGCGGACTGCATTCATGGCCTGTTCCATATTGTGGAAGTCGTATTCCACCCTCAGAACGGGCGACCCCTTGGTGATGATGTATTTTTTGGTGATGACCAGAAAATCCAGATATCCGCCGGGGTGGTTGGCCGTGCAGGTGACAATGAATCGGTCCCCCTGCCGCGCCCACGTCACATTGAAAAGCCGCTTGTAAAAGAAATCCCATACGGTTTTATCCCAATCCATTTCCGTGAAAGCCCATCGCCCGCTGGTATTGACCAGCTCCTGTTTGCCCTGCTTGTAATAGTATCGGGCGATGCATCCGCCGGTTCGGCTGATATGAAGGATCAGAGAATCGCTTTCGACTCGGATGAAATTGCCGCTTTGGTCGGAAAATTCCTTGCATTGGAATGCGGCAAGAGGCGTCGAAAGGGATAATGCCGTCAGCAACAACCACAGTTTTTTCATATGCGTCCTTTTTCGTTTGCCGGATCACCGGATCCGAAGTTCTATTTTTCTTTGGAGGATGATTTACTTCTGCCAGAACCAGAATTTGGATGAATTGTCAGATGACGAGGGAACGGCTGCATAAGACAGGGAGTTCACATGTCCGTCGGCATAGCTGAAGTTGCTTTTGCCGTTATGACGCGGAGACGGTTCGCCGTAATTCGCCGCCGAGGTCGACTTCCGGTAAAGATAACGCGCACTGCCTTCCGTTGCATAAAAACCGGCGCTCCGTTCCCAGGCATCCCCGAAAAACATCAGCTCCGAAGGGAACCGGATGGTTTTGGTGTGGGTGATCCTCGCCCAGTTTGTCGTGTTCTGAAAGTAATTGAATCCGAAAGCGCTCAGTCCCATCGATGACAGGCTGGTTGTCCCGTTGGATACTCCGCTGAATACTTTGCCGCTCCGCAGGTAATAGGCATTCGGACAGTGCAGCATGTTGTGCGCAAGATAATTCTTGTCATAAAGGACAACGATCCTCGCCCGGTCTGCACCGCTCAACTTGGCATAAGGAAGAAAATACTGGTTGTCGTTGAGATATTGGACCAGACTCAAACTGATTTGTTTGCAGCGGCTGACGCAGTCTATTTGCTGTGCCGACCTTTTCGCCCGCTGCAGCGCAGGCAGGAGCATCCCCGCCAGAATCGCAATGATTGCAATGACTACCAGGAGCTCTATCAAAGTAAATCCGCTTTCCATCCGGCAGGTCCCGGTTTTCCGTTTTGCTCCTGCCGGTCCGGATGGATTCCATGATTCCCTTTCAAACTCCATGTAACGTCTTTTCCACTCGAAAAAACCGGAAATAACATTGTTTCCTGTCCTTTTCATTTCAGGTTGTCTCCTTTCATATCGGTTAGCCGAATCATGCATTAAAAAGCCTTCTGGTGATTTCCGCCACACAGCGGCCGGTGCCGGTCACCGTATCGCCCCGCTCGATCCGCATGATGAGGTCATCCACTGCGGTTTTCATCAGCTGCGGGATATCGTGAACGAACATCGGCAGCGGCGGATCATACCAGTGGGCAAAGGCCGAATCTCCGCCTCCGACTATGTAAACTTCATCGCGGATATTACGTTTCTGCTCGCTGAATGCGGTGATCAGTGAAAATGCGATCTCGTCCGAAGTGCAGTAGATCGCATCCGGCAAACTCTTCCGTTTCAGCAGCTTCTTCGCGATATTCCGTCCGCTGAGAAAATGATCGTTTTCGGAAAAAGGATCGTAAAGCAGTTCGGCAGTCATTCCGGCCTGAGCGGCCAGCTCCATGAATCTTCCCGGATAATCCGATCGGGATTCCAGTTCCGTCGAACATAATGCCACTTTTTTATAATTCCGCTTCCGGAAAAAATCTATGAGACAATCCAGCATATCGCTTCCCCACAGAATTTTAACGTAATCGATATTCGATCCGGGACAGGGACTGTTCAGCATAATGGAAGGGGGAGCGTTCTTGAACAGTTCCGCCAGCGTTTGCCAGCTTTCCCGTTTTTGAAATCCCAGCGACCAGAGTGCGATTCCCGCCGGGAAATTGATCATTCGTCGGATAAAATCCAATTTCACTTCATCCGGCTGTCCGATCAGGATCTGCACGACCAAATTGTAATTGCGCTGATTCAGTTCTAATTCGAGCTGTTTCAAATGTGCCGAATCGGAATGACGCAATGCATCGCCCACAATGCAGGAGATGATCTGATTCTCCTGTTTCCGCAGGGATGAGGCGAACTGGTTCGGCCGGTAATTCATTTCCCGGGCCGTCTCCAATACCAGTTCTACGGTCTCTCTTTTGAACTTGTAATTCGGTTTCCCGCTCAGAATATGGCTGACCGCCGCGTAAGACAATCCGCAGCGTTTCGCCACATCCTTCAACCCTGCCCTGGCACTTCGGTTCATAACATCATTTGCTCATAATTACAACGTTGTAATCCTTATAATGCAACACTATAGCACTCCGATAACAAATGTCAAGAAAAAAAATAAAATTTCGCCGAAAATCCGCTGGCGGCGTATCACGTCAGTGGAGTTAGGGAGATGGTCTGTCCGGAATCCGCGAACTTTTTTTACGGAGAATACGGAGAATACGGAGTTTCGCGGGCGTCCATGTCGAACCCCGAAAAACCAGGATTTTCATTCTGCTTTTCTATTCAGGTGCGCTCCTGTCTTACGCGTCCTCCGTATTCTCCGTATTCTCCGTATTCTCTGTATACTCCGTTTCAGTTCGCGAAGAGAAATTTTTTCATACCCAACTCCTCTGACGCGATACCTTGCGGCAATCCGGAACTGTTTCCTATTCCAGCTCGAATATCCGCGTGGTTTCAGCGGGAAGTTCCAATTTCAATTTGCCGGAGTTGACCGGATATTCAGCATCATCGGCAAAAAGTTCCGCCGCTTTCTTCCCGGATACGGAAAACTGAACTTCGGCGGCTTTCTTTTCCGGGTTGACTGCAACGAGCACAGTCCGCTCCGGACTTTCCCACAGGGCACCCAGAATTCCCGGTTCCGCTGATTCATTCTTCAGGACCGTTTTCTTTCCGGTCAGGATCAGCGGGGCCAATTCATTCAGTTCGGCGTTCAACCCCTTGAACGTAGTCCAGATCGACGGCACGCTGCGGACATCCCAGCTGCCCTTGTCGATGAAACTGTACCACCAGAGCCCTTTCGCCCCTGAGATCAGCGCGATATACGCCAGGGAACGGGTCTGCTCCGGAGTTTGAGGCTTCCGCGTCATGTCATGCCAGTGGATCCAGCTCTGCAAAGTCAGCTGAGGCGAATTCTTTTCCGAACCCGGCACGCTCCCGGTCACCTGCGAACTGTATTTCGCCTGCATCGGCAGTCCGCCGAAGGGAATCACGTAATTATGCGAGCAGATGATCTCCGCATACTGCCCGAAGGTTTTGACTGCATCCGAGCTGGAACAGCTGATCCTGATCAATTTGTCCGGACACTCCTTGCGGACCTGATCGACGCATTCCCGGATCACCGCTGGCCGGATGTCCTTGATATCCGGTTCATCGACCGCATCGAAGCTGATGACCGAAGGATGGCTGCCGATTTTCTGCAGCAGAGCGGTGAGTTTTTCACCCCGCAGAAGTTTCAGCACACAATCCGCATAAAGATCATATTTGGAAATATGGTTCAGCATTTTGAGATATTTTTCCGGACCGGGCTCCCAGGCGATTACGGTATTGAATCCGGCATCGGCAACTTCCCGGATCTCGGCCTCGGTATAGACATGATAAAGACCATTGAGCAGAACGGGTTTTCCGTTGATGACCGTATTGCCGCTGCGGTCGAGCCGGACCGATTTTACCGGCAGACGATGCGCAGTTTGAGGTCTGGCGATAACCCGCAGGATTCGTTCTTCCCGCGCCAGTTCCTTTCCAGCCTTGTCCAGTGCGGTCATGACGATCTGGTATTTGCCTTTCCGCAGGGGCTCTTTCAGACGGAGTTTATGGCAGGCGTGCGTATTGATTTTGACTTTTTCCGAACCTTCCGCCTGAAGCTGAGGAAGCTTGAAACCGATCCGGTCGGGAATCATGTCCGGTGCAAGGAAGTCGGCGCTGACCCGGTATCCCCAGGACAGCTCCCGTTCGCCTTCATAAGCATAAACCGGGGGCGAGAACCAGGCGGGGGCGACCTGAAAAGCCGCCCGTTCCTTCGCGGCTTCCTCTTCGCTCAATTCTTCCAGTTTCAGATTCCGGAACGAAGCGGTTCCGTCCAGTCTGGACAGCTGGAAATAGACCTGCAAACGTGCAGTTTCCGGCTTGGTGAAAAAAGTCGCGCTGTAAAGGCTGTAATTCAGGAAGGCCGGCTTCAGTCTGGCAATATCGTTGTAGACCAGACTTTTACCGTTGGCCCGGATGTTCCGGACCCTCACGGTCAGCACGCCGGGACCCGGCTTCAGCGCGGTTTTGATTTCCAAGGTCACGCGGTACCACGTATTGGGTTTGCCCGGAATTTCCCGGCTTTTCCGGACTACCCAGGTTTTATCCGGGATCCCTTTGACCGTCAAGTTCAGCTCTTTCGGATTGTCCAGCAGGATCGTGCCGCCGAAAAGCGGCAGAACCGTGCAGATTGCAAATAAAGCATGGATCGTCTTCATATTGAAACTCCTTCTGTTCAGCGGAAATTGCCTTCCAGCTTGAAATTGGAAACTTGAATGGACTGGATGCTGCCGTCGCCGGCCATGACATTGGCTTTTTTATTGTGCCGGTACATGATCGTGTAATTCGATGCCGCCGCGGGAGGCCATTTGTTGGTGGTCACGACCACATGGTTGCCGTCCGACAGAATAACCCGCGAGGACGGATTGCGGATCCGCGAAAGACGGTGCCGGAGATTGCCCGAGCCATCCGGGTCGGCATAAAAATTGAAACTGTAATCCGCACTGGCGAAGGCCGGCCCGCTGAGCGACCAGCCTTTCAGCGGGATCGATGTCTGATCGGCAAAAGGACAGGCCAGCACTTTCCAGGTCGCCGATTCGATGGACGGATTGGCCTTGTAAACCGCGTCATCCCGGTTTTTCGCAGGAAAATAGCCGTTCACATACAGCTGATTGACCCAGCAATACGGCACGATCCGGTTGCCGCCCGAGTTCATATTGATCGGACCGATCCAGCCGTTGTTTTCATCGATATACTGCTGCAGCAGCGTGGAAATGTTTTTCAGATTGCCGGTGCAGGTGACCGCTTTTGCCCGGTCACGGGCGTTTTTCAGCGCCGGCAGCAGCATCCCGGCCAGAATCGCTATGATCGCAATAACGACCAGCAGTTCTATCAGTGTAAATGGTTTCCATTCTCGTTTCGTAAAGTTTTGCAGATGATCTTCCATGCTGGAACTCCCTTTCATGTTGATTATTTATGCCGTTTTGCAGTTTCGGTTTCCGGTTTCAGATATTTGCGGAACTTTTCGTAACCGCCGGAAAGTTTGATCTCCCAGCGCAGATCTTCGAGCGACTGCGGAACACCTTCCCAATAGAGTTCCGGCAGTTCGGCCGCGGGACATCCGCAGCTGCCGCCGAGGAAGAGCCCGACCGGAGTCAGACACATTTTCTTCGCGATCCCCAGAGAATGCTTATCCGCTTTTTTCCGCATCAGCTCCAGCGCGTTTTTCGCATGATCCTGCACCGGCAGATAGAGCGAAGTGAGGGGAACGGGTGTCAATTCCGAAAGGAACGAGGCTCCGCATCCCGTCACCGCGATATCTTCGGGACACCGGACTCCCCTTCGCTGGAATTCCGCGATCAGCTTGGCAGCCAGCACATCCTGTGTACAGAGGAAAGCGGTGATTTCTCTTTTCCGCAGCAACCCCATGATCCGGTCCATCGGGGAAGAATTCCATTTCGTTTCCACCAGCTGTTCCGATCGGCAGATCAATCCCTCTTCCTTCATCGCCGTTTCAAATCCCTGCCGGAAAACCGGTTCGTAGGAGGGTGGCTGGTTATTGAAACCGACCAGCGCCATTTTCTCATGCCCGTGCTCACGGTGGAGATGTCTCACCAGCAGACGGACCCCGTTCATATAGTCAAACGCCAGGTCGCAACTGCGGTCCTGGTCGCCGATCACCAACAGCGGGACCGGAAATTTTTCCGAGGGAAAGAGACTCGGATCAATATCGGTGAAAATCCCCTCGGCTCCTTCTTCGGCGTAATCATACATGACCCGGAGTTTATGCTGTTTGTCGCCCGGCGGAGTCAGCCTGACCTGGTATCCCAGTTCGGCTAGCAGCATAGTCAGATTTTCCAGCAGGGATTGTTTGTACGGCGGGAAAAATCCGCTGTCGATCCCGAAAAATTTCGTATGTTCATGACCGGCCAGACGCAGCGCCGCACTGTTCGGACGCCACTGCATATTTTTGGCAATGTGGAAAATTTTGCGGCGTTTCTCACTTGAAACTTTTTCCGGCTTTCCGTTCAGGACCGCCGACACCGCCTGCCGGGAAACTCCCACCAGTGCGGCTATCTCTTTCGTTGTTATCGCCATTTTTCCATCCGAATTCTTTTTGGTTGCGCGCGCTACTAACTGCTAATTTATCCCCCTTCGAATGATTTGTCAAGAGCGGAAAAAATTTTTTTTGATACTTTTTTCGGCAGAATCGCTATGGTCCGGTCAGCGGCCGCTGCCTATTCTGCCTATCTGTCCTATCAAGCCTATTGTCTGCGGACTCTTTGAGACTCTATTACTTGAAAACGATCTCGGCACAGACCGGGCGGTGATCGGACGCCATGCGTTCATCCACCACCTTGAATTCCTTCACCATCCCGGCATCGGCCGGATAAAGACAGAAATAATCGAGCAGGATCCGAGGCTGATCGGCCGGCCAGCTCAACGCCTTGCCGGAAAGGTCGTCGACCACCTGGAACCCGGCTTCCTGCGCTTTTCGGATCACCGGACTGTCCCCGGCGGAATTCAGGTCGCCGCACAGCACGGCGGGAAAATACTTTTTCTCCTTCAGATAATTTCCGAGGAATTCCATATTGCGGATGCGGACCGCCTCGATTTCCGGCAGCTGCTGGAAAGCCAGATGCGCGGCAATGATGTAATACGGACGGGGTGCCTTGACCTTCACCACCAGCGCAGAACGCGATTCATGGCCGTCCGCCTCCAGATCGATCAGGTCAAGCTGTTCCAGTTCGTGAACGGACATCACCACATTGCCGTAAACCCCGCCGGGACGGTCGCTCGCCCGGCCGAAAAGATAATTCAACCCGAGCTTGCGGGCGAGGATCGCCGGCTGGTCATCACCCTGGGAACGGTCCGTCCCGACATCGACCTCATTGAGCACGATGGTCTCGGCCCCGAATTTCCGGATGGCTTCCGCGGTCCGGCCCAGATCGTATTTTTTATCCATGCCCCGGCCGATCTGGATGTTGTAGGATGCGAGTTTGACCGGATTTTCTGCGTTTGCACTGATCATGATATGCCTTTCCCTGAAAATTGGTTATTTGGAACTGACGACGAAATCCAGAACGGCGAGATCACCGGACGGAATCGTGACGGTGACCTGGTCCCGGCCGTTGACGGATTTGACCGGTAATTTTTTCCCGGAGATCCGTTCCGTGACCGACTCGATCCGTCCCGGGAAGGAAACGGTCTGGACCGTTTTTTCCGAGGGGACAACGATCGGCGCGGTGGTCGCCTGCTTATAGACGCCGCGGTTGTTCAGGAGCGAAACCCGCCAGCCGTTTTTCAGTTTGGCGGCGACCACCTCGGCGGGACTGTCGCCCCGGACCTGGAACGGAAGCAGTTCCTGGCGGAGCAGAGACAGCAGATAATGGATCGCGGGCAGTCCCTGTTTCTGTCCGGCGGAAGCGGGTTCTTCCATCAGATATTTCTGCAGCGTGAGGACCACTTTGCCGCGACCGTAATTGAATACGGTCGCCAGCGGCTGACGGTCGGGGGTCTGCAGCAGGACCGAAGCACCTTTGAGGCGGACTTTCCGGTATTCATACGGACGCACCGCCTTCGGCAGTTTCCGGTTGTCCATGGTCAGGGTTTCCGTTCCGGAAGCGGTTTTTCCGGTGAACTCGATACCGGTAAAACTGCTGTCCGCGGCCTTCGGCAGCTGTTCGGAATTGATCAGCAGGATACCGCCGTTCCGGACGTAATTGCGGACAGCCTCGACCACGCGGTCGTTCCAGCGGATGGAACCGGCGACGATGGCGGCCGGATAATCGGCCAGATTGCGCGGCGGTCCGCTGGGCGGGTTCAGCACCAGAATGTCGGCCAGCGCACTGAATCCGGTCTGGCTCATATTGCAGCCGTAACCTTCCTGCGGCATTTCCGAATTGCCGAAGATGCCTTTCATCCAGACGTCGATATTGCGGTCGCCGAGCGTGGGTTTGAACATGCCCATCCAGATCTTCCGTCCCTCATGGGAATCCCAGCCGTGTTCCCAATCCATCAGCACGGCGACCGGGGTATAGACATGGCCGCGTTCCGGATCGCGTTCGGCGAATTCCGCAGTTTCCAGCACCGCCTTGCCGTGAGGCGAGAGTTCCGGCTGCTGTCCCTTCACAAACCGTTTGGTGACAAATGCGATGTCCTGATGTTCATAATCCACATAAGTGGCTCCCGTCAGGTAGCCGTAATAAAGCTGGCGGCGGTAAAGCGAGGCGGATTTGCCGCCGTTCGGTCCGAAAGTTTTCCCGTTTTTCAGGTAATTCAGATGTCCGTGACCGAGGTAAGTGGCATAATAGCATCCCCAGGGTTTGTTGCCATATTGACGGGAAGCCCCGCGTGCGGCGGCGATCTGCAGGGAGAAGACGGGACAGCCGCCGAAACATTCCATGACGGTGGAGACCGCGCCCCATTCCATCGGATGGTGATGCCAGATGGTCAGCGAGCTGAAATTGGCGCAGTCGTTGAACATCATGCGCTGGTAGAAACGGAAAAGATGTTCATACTTGCCGACGGCCTCGGCCCGGGAGTCGGGCAGTTTCGGAATCGGACGCTGGATCACCAGCTGTTTGCCCGCCGCATCGTAAACCGCTTTCGCACCTTTCCGGTCGCGGTAGGAACTCCAGCCGAGCATGCACAGGAGATCGTTGTCAAATTCGGCCAGCTGGAAACCCATGAAATTGGGATGCGCGGCCCGCCATTTGCGGTATTTGTCCATTCCCGGCGGAGTGAAATCATCCGGCGGCAGCGCATAATGCAGCTTCGAATCATGGCCGAGATACCAGTAATGGAACGTAACGTCGTCCGGGATCTTTTCGGTCTTTTTCAAATCCAGCAGCGCATTGTCCGCGGACCAGTCCGCCGCGCTGTAATCGACGAGAGGATTTTCGTCCAGGATCCGGAGCCGCACTGCGGCGGTTTCGAGGCCGTCCAGTGCATGTTCCGTCTGCTCTTTTTTATTATTGCGGATCTCGCCGCCCGGCACGGCGGTCCATTTGCCGTTCTGCAGCGATTCCAGGACAAAATCCTTTGCGGTCCAGCCGATCCGACTGCCGTTGCGGCAGCCGTGATACAGGACCGCTTTCGAAAGCTTGACCGGACGCGGGAAAGTCAGCCTGATCTCAGCCGTCTGCGGCTGGCCGATCCGGGCGGTTTCCGCCTTGGCGGCGCTGTCCGGCGAAGTGTCTCCGTCAATGGCTTTATTCAGGTCCAGCCACTTGAGATCGCCGCTGCCGGATACCTTTGCTCCGGAAACGATTTTGCCGTCGGAACCGAACACCTGGAACTCGCGCAGGGCGGCGCGGTGACTCCATTTCACATATTTGTCGATCATCGCCCTGGAGGGTTTCGGATTCAGTCCTGCATACGGCAGGAACCAGCCCAGACTCCAGACCCGGCGATGGGTTTTCCCCTGCATCAGCAGACTGCGGTCCAGCAGTTCGCGCGGACTCATCATCTGGAAATAAGTACGTCCGCAGACCACCGGCTGTTTCCAGCCTTCGGGCAACGTGAACGAGGGTGCGGCCAGGATCGGCTGCTTATGCGTGAAAAACAGCGGGATCATGGGCGGATCGGGCTTTTTCAGCGCAGCGGTCCAAGTGTCCTTCGTCCCGTCGGTATAAAACACTTCGCAGCGGTAGGAAGCGCCCTCGGAATAGCCGCCTTCCATGACCAGGTCGATGCAGCTCAATCCGGAATGCACGGCCCCGTCGAAATTGTTGCGGGGATTCTTCCGCGCCGGGAAATCGGCGGAATCATAGTAGTCGATCATCCAGAAATTCTTCTTGACGTCATCGCCGGAAACCCATCGTCCGCCGGGACGGGTCACCACGACCTCGCGGATGCTTTTCGCCGGATCGACACCGGTCAGGTGAATATGGAAATCGGGCTTGCCGGAAGGTCCGCGGGTCACCGGGCCGACCAGGTCCGGCGTATTCCGGTAATTCAGCGTGATGCTTTTTTCCGTCCGGGCGGTCTTGAACGTGATCCGCCGGAAAACGAGGGTGCCTTTCTGGTTGGCACGGTAGATATAGATCTGGTATTCGGTTCCGGACTTGAACCTGCCGGCCGGGAAATTGAATGTGAGCTGACCGAAACTGTCGATCGGCACCGCCTTCAGCCAGGCAGGCGTGGAAACACGTTCCAGTACGCGCTTCGCATTGCGGCGGTACAGAATGACGCCCAGCCGGGAGGGCGGCTGTCCCGTGGTCTTCAGGTCCAGTTCCAGCGTGCCGGACGCGGAAGATTCGCCTTGAAAACGGATGATCGCGGCAACATAGTTTTTGCTGTTGACCCGGACCGCGGCGCCGTCTTCCTGACGGGTGTCGCCGGCAACCGAAACCGCCTCGGGCAATTCGCGGTCGAAGACACAGTTCAATTCAACAGCAGAGAGCAGACCGCAACCGGTCAGAAGCAGCGCGGCGGACAAAACAGATTTCAGCATGACGACCTCATTTTCAGATTTATCAGGAAACAGCGTAACGGTCACCACCAGGGCCAGCGCCAGCCTTCGACATAATCGAAGGCGGTTTTCCCGTCTTGGAACAGGGAAACCGTGCGGAGACTGCCGGTTTCGTAATGATTGTCCCAGAAAACGATGTTGAGACTGTTCACATGACGGAATGCCGTCAGCGTACCGTAATTGGCAGTCTGGACTGTGCTGTAGGAATTATTCCCTGCATCGGTCGCACAGGCAATCACGGCGGGACGGTCGACCGAACTGAGTTTGACCAGCCCCGAGACCATGAACCAGGCTCTTTTCCCGGCTCCTTTGGAGGCCTGGTTCTTATAGGCATTGTCGTAACTGGAGCCCGAACGGTGCAACCACATCATATTGGTCCAGCCGATATGCGTTGCCGGATAATTCGTGGATACCGGCTTGCCGGAAGGACAACGGAAGATCGAACCGGCTTTGGGCGTTCCCACCCCCTGATATTTGGGGTCGATATAGCCGCCTTCGCTCAGGAAGGCGAACCAGGTTTTCTGTGTCTTTCGGCCGAAATAGTTGTAACTGTCGCCAACGGTCCAGGTATCGAAATCGTTGGAATAGGAAATGCCGATAAAGCCAACCTGTTTCATGCTGTTGGCGCAGGCGATCTTCTTTCCCATTTCCCGGGCCTTGTTCAAGGCCGGCAGCAGCATCCCGGCCAGGATCGCGATGATCGCGATCACCACCAGGAGCTCTATCAAAGTAAAAATCCCATACTGTCTGAAAGTGGATTTCCGTGGTTCTTTTGACGCATTGCTCATTTTGTTCTCCTAATGTTTTTGAACTTAATTCAGACTGAAACGGACCATGAAGACGGCGGACCCGGCGGCTTTGGCGAGGCGGAGCTTTTTGCCGTCCCATTGAGCGGTCACCGGTCCGTTGTCCGTATTCTCATCCAGCTTGACAGCGCTTTCGATCTTCGCGGTGTCCAGTCCCTGCACATTGATTTCCAGCGAATCCGCCTGACCGCGGAAATCCGAGATCAGCAGCGCGGCCGATCTGCCGTCTGCCGATTTGGCGGCCATGAGACGGACCGATCCCCGGTTTTCGACCGGACACAGCTCGGTGTAATCCCGGACCATATCCCCCATGAGACACATGGAATAGAAGTTCTTGTCCAGCTGGCGGTCGGCCGTGATATAGCCCCAGTTGCCTTCCCAGCGGGCGCCGTAGTAGAACGCCGTGTCCAGCGTGGTATACTGCCAGCCGGAAAGGACAGCGATGTTGAACGCAGCGGAGTTGGCCCCGTGAAAGACATTCTGGTTGCGGCGGAAGGATTCGACCGTCACATTGTGGTGGACGCCTTCCCAGGTTTCCAGATAATGCCATTCGTTGATGCAGGTTTCCGTCTCTTCGAAACCGGCATCGTCGAGGAAATTCCGGGCCGAGGCCGGCTGGGCCGCCAGTCCGTCGGGATCCGCCGTGTAGCAATGCCAGGAAAGGAAGTCCGGCTTGATTCCGGCTTTTCTGCAGGCGTCCAGAAGTTTTCTGACGCAGGCAAAATCCAATCCGGTGAGCGCG
This sequence comes from Lentisphaerota bacterium, assembly GCA_015061565.1. Lineage (GTDB taxonomy): Bacteria > Verrucomicrobiota > Lentisphaeria > Victivallales > UBA1829 > SIG94. The sequence goes on along the minus strand of SUWI01000072.1, from coordinate 794 downwards.
GGACCGCCGATCTTGAGTTCCGGGAATTCGCTTTTCAGCCGCTTCAGCACGATCACGAAGAATTTGACGAACGAATCGAAATCGCCGCACCACATTTTCGGCCCCAGATTGGCCTCGTTCCAGATCTCCCAGTAACGGATATCGTAATGGAAGCCGTTGGCCCAGCCGCGGGTGTAGTGACGGATGATCCCGGCGAGGACCTCCGCGTATTTCTCGAAGTCGTCCGGAATGATCGTGTTGAAATGACGTCCTTCGGTATGTTCGATACTGGTTCCGAGCCGGTAGAAAATCTTGATCCCGGCCTCCTCCTGGCAGACCCGGAGCGCTTCGTCCGTGGCGTCGAAATAGTAGTTGGTGGGATCTTTCGGATCCAGCTTCATCAGCGGGAAAATGAAATGCGTATCGATGATGCGCTGGCCGCCGGTCCAGAGCGCCCAGTCATGGGTGCGCGACATTCCGAAATTCATCCGCCGGAGTTCCTCATCGTTTTTCCGGATGGAACGGATGTGGATATCCGGCGCGGAATTGCTGTTGTGAAGCAGCGGATTGACCTTTCCGACCGTCCTGCCGAAGTCCGCCGACGAGACTGTATCCCCGAGCACCGACGCCGGGAAAATGCAGACGCAGAGCTGTGCCGTGGCCTCCCCGCGGATGAAACGGATGTCCAGCACATGCCGGCCGGCGGTCAGTTCAAGGGACGCCTGGTGGTTGGTGACCTTCGGCGGATAATGGACATTGCCTTCGGAACAGTCCAGCACGACCTTGCCGTCGATCCGGACGACCGTGAACCAGTC
>SUWI01000071.1 GCA_015061565.1 Lentisphaerota bacterium | reverse complement strand
GCGGCAGTAATTACCGCGGAAGCGGTTTTCCGCGCCACGGTCCGGTTCTGCAGAATATCCGAACTCAAGGCGCGCGAGGCCACCGCCACGGAACAGCCGGCGGCCCGGGCAATGTCTTTCAACAAAATTTTCTGCATCGTTTTCATATTTGAAATATATCAGTTCCATTACAAATTTCAAGTCTTATTTTGCATTTTTTCACAAAAAATCGATTTTTGTAAAAAATACCTGAATATTTTGTGAAAAGCAATACAAATCCGTTTTTCCGTCTTGCTAATTTATTGTGTGGTGATAAATTATCACAAAAACGGAAATCGTGCATTATCCGGAAGGACGGTCAGGACACGGAGACAAGATGAAGAATTTACGGGATTTCCCTTCGCTTCAGGGCGCAGTGGATGCGGCTGCGGAAAATGAGGTCATCCTCATTCCGGCAGGCGAATGGCATTGCGGAGCGGCCCGGCTGAAAAGCGATCTGACGCTGCGGTTCGAGCCCGGCGCGGTCCTGGTCGCGCCTGCCTCGCTGGACGATTATCTGCCTGCCGATGCCATTCCGAGCCGGACGCTGGATCATTATTTCCTCGGCGCCGCCGATGCCGAAAACATCACTATCGAAGGCGAAGGCAGGATCGAGCTGGAAGGTCATCACTTCTGGCCGGATTTCGACGGTGCGCCGTGGCCCTTGAAAGAGGACAGTCAGCGGCAGCCGGACGGTTTCTATAAACCGGTGTTCCAATCCGTGCCATACCGTCCGGTCGGGATCCTGCTGGTCAACTGCCGGAACGTGAATCTTTCCGGCTTCACGCTGCGCAATGCGGCCGCCTACACGGTCTGGACCATCGGATGCAGCCAGGTCCGCATCAGCCGGGTGAATATCGAAAACCATCGCCGCGGCCCCAATACCGACGGATTGGATATCGACTGCTGCAGCGATGTCTGGATCACGAACTGTCATATCTATGCAGGCGACGACTGCATTGCGCTGAAAAGCGATGCGGCGCTGCTGAAACGGCCGGTCTGCTGCGAACGGATCCATCTGCACGGCAATACGCTGAGTTCCACCTGCTGTGCGGTCCGGATCGGCTACGAAGGCGACGGCACCATCCGCGACGTCACGATATCCGGCAGCATCATTTACGAAAGCAACATCGGCTATGACCTGCTGTCCGTGATCCCCTGGCGACGCGGCAAACGTCCCGACATCCATCGCGGCGCCGTCATCGAAAATATCATTTTCAGCGATACGGTCATGCGGGACGTCCGTCAGCCGATCAAGGTATGGAGCGGGACGGACGAACCCGAAACGGTCGCCGATTACGCCGGATATATCCGCGGGATCCGTTTTTCGGACATGGAGATCGACGCGACGGATTCATCCTTCATCGGCGGACTGAACGTTTCGGACATCTCGCTGGACAATATCAACTTCCGGATCGTGCGCGATCCGGCGGTTTACCGGGATGCGAAACCGGTGGCCATGACGGATGTCTGGGGACGCGGTTATCTGCCGGATCCACTGACCGTTTACCGGGTCAGCAACATGAGGTCGTCCAATGTCCATATTTCGGAGCGTTTTACGACCGGACAGCAGCCTGAACAAAATTGAAACACAGATCAAATATCGAACAGAACGGAGGTTTTATGAACAGAAAAAAAACAGTAAAAAGCGCGGTTTTCGGGATGGAATTCACCTTGATAGAGCTCCTGGTGGTGATCGCGATCATTGCGATCCTGGCGGCAATGCTGCTGCCGGCGCTCAAATCGGCGCGGGAAAGCGCCCGCAAGATCCAATGCCTGAACAATCTCAAGGCGATCGGCAATGCGATCCACATGTACTCCAACGATTACTCGGAATATATTTGTCCCGGCCGGATCAAAACCTGGGCGGATGTCGGTCAGGTCAACAGCACCTGGTCCTCGCTGTTGTGCGGCTATGAACCGCGGACGGGGAAAGCGCCCGCCAAACCGCCGTACGGCATCACCCGGCCGAGTGCAGGTCTGGTCAACTCGATGGAAGTCCGCCGCAAAAGCGTGTTCAACTGTCCTTCCGAGGAGGAAAATTTCGATGTCTACAAATATTTTCATTATGTGGCCAATAAATACGTGATGCAGTCTTACGGCGACAGCACGGATTACAGCGAAACCATTCTGAAAATGAGCCAGATCACCAACCACGGTCAGATCAAGCTGATCATGGATACGGGGATCAGCCATTACGTGGTCGGGTCGGGTCAGTTCGTGTCCTTCCGGCATGGCGCCGGAGATGCGCGCCGGAAAAAACTGCCGGGCAATGTTGCGGGCAATCCGGGCGCGGGATTGAACAATGCGCTGTTTCTGGACGGGCACAGTGCTTCTCTGAAACTGACCCAATTCGCCGCCGGTTATATGAAACGGTGGGACAAGAAAGACCCGCTGTGTTTCATGGGCTGCAATCTGACCACGATCAAAGGCTCCCCGTTCTGAGCCGCATTTGCCGGAGGTTCTCATGGGATCGAATCAAGCGTTTCCGGAGCATTGGCGCTGGCGGATCTTTATTCTGCCGGAGGTTCCGAAAACCGAACTGCCCGGGCCCGTCGGCAGCGAACTGGAATTCGGCGGCCGGAAAATTGCCGGAAAACCGCTGGCTTTTCCGCCGTCGGGCCAGATCCGTTTCCGGGATTTTGCGGACCCCTGCCCTGCCCTGCTGCTGGTCTGCGATTTCACCGAAAATGAAGCCGGAACGGCAGCGATCGGAGTCGGCGCGGACTGGGCGCTGCTTTTGAAACTCAATGGCGCCGTTCTCTGCGACACGCGGAAAACCGGCAACGGGGAAATCCATTTCGAGGCCAATGACCATCAGGCGGAATTCTCCTGGCATGCAGGCGAGAATCAGCTCACGCTCCTGATCATCTGCGGGATCAGCACCGGAATGGCCGCGGCAAAGCTCTTACCCGCGGAACATCCCGCGGTGAAATATCCGCCGTGGTGCACGTTCCCCGATGCCGCATCGGGCAGCGTCAGCATCATGTTCACCAGCACCCTGCCGTGTCCGGCCGGCATCGACTGGCGCGAAAAAGGCACCGCCGAATGGCATCGCAGCTATGACTCGGCCGGAGGAAAGATCCGGCGGAAACGGACAATCCATCAGATCCGGCTCGAAGGGCTGAAGCCCGACTGCGAATATGAATACCGGACCGTTCTGCTGGATGAACTCCGGCGATGGAACGATATTCCGGGAACCGAAATTCTCACCTTCCGTACGCTGCCCGCCTCGAACCGGACCTTCACCTTCAATTTCACCGCCGATCTTCAGGTCAGCCATGAAAAAATCTGCGCATTCGCGCAGCAGATGAAACACCAGTCGGCGGATTTTGCGGTATTTGCCGGCGATCCCGTGTGGAACAGCAATTTCGAACTGGATTATCTGGAACGGACCTTCCTGCCGCTGGCGGACGCTTTCAAGGGGAAACCGCTGGTTGCGGTCCGCGGCAATCACGAGATGTACGGCAAGGACACCGAACGCTTTTTCGACTGGTTCTCCGCTCCGCCCGAACTGGGCCGGGAGGGCTATTACGCCTTCCGCTGCGGGGACGTCTGTTTTGCCGCGCTGGATTTCTGCGATGACGAGGGGCGCTGTCCCTGGCCGTCCACCCGGGCGCTGCATGATATCGAACCGTATCTGGAACAGGAGACGCGCTGGCTCCGGAAACTGGTCGAACAGCCGATCTGGCGCGAGGCCCGCTGGCGGATCGTGCTGACCCATGCCCTGCCCGTCGGCGATTTCAAAAAATATCTGCCCGAGCATGTCCGCCGGATGATCGATCCGCTGTTCGGCGGCGATCCCCCGCAATACCGGATCCACTTGTGGCTGGGCGGCCATATCCATTACGCCATGCGCAGCATTCCGGGCGAGAACCGCATCCGCTCGGCAGCCCCGCCGGAAGAACGTTACCGGGATATCCGGGCCGACATCCGCAAATATCCGTTCCCCGTGGCCGCGGTTTCCGGTCCCAGCCGGTTGAATCCGCCGGGACATGAAAGCTCCTTTTTCACGGTCCGCGTGGAAAAGGACAAAATCACGGTGAAAGCATTCGACAATACCGGAAAACAGTTCGATCATTTTGCGGTCGCACCTTCCGGCAAAGTCATCGAAGAGCAGCCGGATGAAATTTTCCGGCTCCGCGAACTGCCGCTGCCCTGAAAAAACCACGATATTCCAACTGAAAAAAGAATGGTGATCCGATGAAAATCATAACTTTCGATGTCGATATCACGCCGCCGGTCGGCACCTGCATTGCCGGATACGGGATCCACGATGAAACCTGGGAGATCCATGACCCGCTGAAGATGAACGCCCTGCTGATGGACGACGGCAGCAGCCGCGCCGCTCTGCTCGGATTCGATCTGATCGGCATGGATCCTTCGCTGATCCGGAGGTTCCGGCAGGGTTTTGCGGAAATCCTGCAGACCGGCGAATCGGACATCATCCTCAGCTGCACCCATACACACGGCGGACCGCAGACCCGGACCAATTACCACACCGACCTGCTCCAGCCATATTGCGATGAAATGGTCGACAAGATCCTGAAAGCCTGCAGGGAAGCGGTCCGGAACGAATGGCTGGAGACTTCGGTTTATTTCTATTCCGCCGCTGCCCGGGTCAATACCAACCGGCGCTACTGCGGCCCGGAAAACGTCTGCCGCTTCCTGCCGCATTGGCGTTCGCTGGAACCATTGGCCGACGGCATCACCGATCCGGAGATCGGAATGCTGTTTTTCCGCGATGAGAAACGCAGGATCCCGGTCGAAATCGTCATCAATTATGCAGCCCATCCGCTGGCGTCCCACGCCCGGGGACTGGGCGGACATGCCATCACCGCGGATTATCCGGCCCTGATCCGGAAGCTGGTTTACGAGGCCACCCGTTCGCACTGCACCTTTGTCACGGGCGCGGCCGGGGACCAGTTCCCGATCGATTCCGAAATCGGCTGGCAGAATCTCGACACCATCGCCAAACCGATCGTCCGGGAAGCCGCCCGCGGCATGTGCGAGGCATTCTCATTCCCGGAAAAATTCAAGCTGGAAAATCCCGAAATCAAATCCCGCATCGTGCCGTTCGTCCCGAAGATCCGGACCGATTTTCCCGATGAACGGAGAAAACCTTCCCTTCGGGGAAAGACCGAATATAGTCTGGCACTCCAGCTGCTTTCCATCGGCGACATCTGTCTGGTCGGCGTGCCCGGCGAACTGCTGGCGGAACTGGGACTGGAAATCAAATGGCATTCGCCGTTCCGCAAAGCTTTCATCCTTTACAACTCGACCGACTATATCAGTTACATCTGCCATGCCAACGCGCTGGTTTCCGGCGGATATGAGGCCAATATGCAGCAGATCGAATACAAAGCCGGCCTGAAATTGGTCAACACCGCAGTCGATGCGATGTTCGAAATGCACGATGAACGGATCACCGTTCCCGAATTCATCAAATAAAAGGAGTCTTTTCATGCCTGCGATAAAAATCATGTCCGGAGCCGCCGCCGTATTGCTGTCTGTCCTGCTGCCCGCGGCCGAACTGATCGTGAATGGCGATTTCGAAAACGGCAAAACCGCCCCGTGGAAATTCCTCAAAGGGGGGAAAACCACGACCCTGACAATGGTGACCGACAGTTCCCCGGACGGCGGCAGCAATGTTCTGGCGGTCAATATCCGCGATGAACGCAAGGTCCAGCTGGGGCAGAACCTGAATCTGGGTCCGGGCACCTATAAATTTTCCGGCTGGATCGATACGACCCGCTGTTCGCGTCCGGGCGGTTATTCCCAGATCTATCTGGTCTGTTCGATCAACGGAAAAGGAAAAAATCTCGGCGTCTTCGGCACTCCGGGCACGGTTCCCGGTTCGGGCTGGCGCAAATTCCCCTGGAAAAAATCCGAGAACGTGATCACGATCCCGCCCGGCGGGAAAATCAAAGGCGTGCGGATCTCCATCACCAATATGACCGGCACGATCCTGCTGGACAATCTTTCCCTGATCCCTTACAGCAAGGCGGAACAGCTCGCGGACGAGGCGAAAAAGGAGGCGGAAAAGAAACTGGAAGCCGCCAGGGAAACCGCGCCGCAGATCCGTTTCGAACCGTGCACCGTCCGTTCGCTCTATCTCGCGGATGAAGTTCCAGGCCTGAAGATCCGGCTGAAAAATCCGGTTCAACGATCCGTGGCGGTCTCGGTCAAGTTCCGCACGGTGGATTACTTCGGCAAGCCGGTTCAGGAATCGGCTGAGGAATTTCAGCTGGAAGGCGGGGGGACCGCCGAAAAAGTCCTGAAATTCCCGGACTGCCGGAAACCGGGCTTTTACTGCACGACCGCCGAATGGAAGGCGGGGGAAGTGCAGGGGTCGGTCCAGGGGTCGTTCGTCAAAGTCGGACCGCTGCTGAAGAAAAAGGATCCGCTGTTCGGGATCTCCTATTTCAGCACCATGGATCCGGACAGCTGCGACAAGATGGGCGTCGGGACCAAAGGCATCCTGTTCCGCTGGACGCAGATCCGGAACCGGAAGGAACGCGAGCAGGCCATGAAATATGCGCTGGAGCTGAAGAAGCACGGGATCGAGGTAGTCGGCGATTTCTCCATGTCCCGTTCCAAACCGCTGAAATGGATGCCGAAAGACAAGCTGGTCAAAGGCCGGGAACCGACCATGGAGGAAATCAAAGCCGTGGTGGTGCCGTTTATCGAAAAAACGGTTTCCGATTACAAGTCCATCATCACGTTGTGGAGCGGCGGCGGCGAGATCAACCTGATGGCCTACCTCTCCAAAAACGCCCTGCCCGATTATATCGAATTTGTCAAATTCACTTATACCGCGGTCAAAAAAGCCAATCCGGAAGCCTCTTTCATCGCCCTGAAATGTTCCGGCGCGGACGGACGGAACATTCCCCGTTTCCCGTTCACCCGCAAAGTCCTGCCGGAAATCAAGGATTACATCGATGGATTCGGGCCGGATCAATACACCGCGGGACAGCGTTACGGCAAAGGCTGCATGAATCTGAATTCGGAGGAAGCGCAGCTGCGCCCGATCATGCTGGAGATGGTCCGGATCGCGCACGAAGCGGGCAAAGAAATCGTGACCATCGACGAGAAAGGTCCGTCCATTTTCCGTTCCACGCCGCTGGATTCGCCGCTGGGCCGGACGATGGCCAATATGATGGCGCGGGAATACATCATTCTGAAAACCGTGCCGGAAGTGCGTTACTGGCTGTATTTCCGTCCGGATAACTGGAGCAAGACCACCAAAGCGGATTACGGCATGTGGGAACAGGGGAATCCGCGTCAGGTGGTGTCTGCTTACGCCGCCACGGCAAGAAACATCGCCTTTGCCGAATTCCAGAAGGAGATCAAGGTGCATAACGACATTCCCTGCTGGCTGTTCCGCAAGGACGGAAAATATCTGGCAGCGGTCTGGTACAACGGGATCGGAAAACTGAAAGTGGCTTTGCCGGATTCCGGCGCCGTTCAGACAATCGACGTGCAGGGGAATCCGGTCGAGCTTGTTGGGAATGCGTTCAGTCTGGACGAGGCGCCGGTCTACCTGACCGCCGAAAAGGCGGAAACGCTGGAACAACTGCTGGCCGAGGCCGCTTCCGGCATCGATGAACTGGCGCTGGCGCTGGAACGCCGGTCCGCGGGCAGCACCATGCTGATCGTCCGGAACGTTTCCGGCCGGAAGATCACGCTGAAGGTGAAAAACGCGGCGGTTTCCGAAGCGGCCGGACAAAGCGGCCGGACGATCCCGTATACGGATGAGATCCGGCTGGTTTCCGGAGAAACCAAAACCCTGGAGAAACCGATCTCGGCCCGCAGCGTCAAGTTCGATCTCGAGACTGAAAACGGCAGAAAATATACCGTTTCGAAGACCTTTGCTCCGGTGAAAGTGCCGCGTGTGGACGGTTTTGCCGACCTCGCCAAGTATCCGCCGTGTCTGCTGAACGATCCGCAGCGGCAGATCCCGGCAATCGACGATTTGAAGGCTCATAAGATCTATACCGGGCCGAATGATCTTTCGGCGGAATTCCGCACCGGTTACAACGACCGGTATTTCTTCCTGGAAGTCAAGGTCCGGGATGATGCCCATGTCAATCCCACGGCGGGTAAACGGATCTTTGCCGGCGACTGTGTCCAGTTCGGATTCGACGCCAACCGGGACGCCCTGATGAAGTTGATGCGCGGAGCTCGCGGTTTTACCGACGACGATTTCAATTTCATTTCCGCACTCGCCGGAGGCAAGCGGATGACTTACTGCTATGCCGCTTCGCAGGAGACCCGCGGCAGACTGCTGGACAAGGTTTACGGCATCCAGCCGGAGATCACCCGGGATGACAAGAGCGGTATAACTCTCTACCGGATCCGGATCCCGTTTGCCGATCTGGCTCCGCTGAAACCGGAAAAAGGACGGATCTTCGGATTTACCGTGGTGGTGCTGGACCTCGATCCGAAACAGCCGCTGTACCATATCCACTATTCCACCGGACTGGCCGGCACACAGAATCCGGCTGATTTCCCGGCCTTCATCTTTGACTGAGGAGAATGACTATGAATCCAGCTGATCACATTGCCGCGGAAGATACCCTGACGCCGATCCGTCCGGGCAAGATCGGAGAACGTCCGTTCTGGAACTCTTATGCCCGGCAGTTCATTTACACTCCGGCATTCGAATTTTCCCCGGTGCCCGGTGCTTACGGCTACCATTTTCATGTCCGCGACCGGTTCGGCACGGACCATGCTTTTTCCGCCGGTTCACCCGATGCGCCGCTGTCGCCGGTCTGGGCCGAACTGCCCGTCGGCCCGGTTTTTGTCGAGGTCGATGCGCTGGATCCGAACGGACGGAAGATCGCTTCGGCGGGCGACCGCACCTTTTACCGCAATGCGCCGTTCAACGGCAGTTATCCGCCGAAGGCATGCTCCTATACTGACTGCGCGGCGAAGGCTTACGAATATCTTTTCCGCATCGGTTTCGTTCAGCAGCTGGGAGAAGGAAAGGTCGATCCCGATTATCCGCTTTCCTGTTACCCCAGCAAAATGCTCTCCGCGGTCATCAACGGAATGGTCAATTATGCGTCAATGTCGCCGGAAAAACATGATGCTGCCATGCGGATCGCCCTCGGTGCGGCGGAACATCTGATCAAAACGTCGATCCCCGCCGGACAGCCGCTGGAATATCTGCCGCTGACTTATGACGGCAAGGTCATCATGGCCGCCGGCGGAAAAGAGACCGTCATGATGCTCTATCCTGCCGGTGTCGGCCGCGCCATGCTGAACCTCTATTCCGCAACCGATGACCGGAAATATCTGGACTATGCCGTAAAGATCGGCGACCAGTATCTGCGTCTGCAGCAGCCGAACGGCTCCTGGCATCTGATCCTGAATATTTCCGACGGGCAGCCAAAAGAGCAGAATTACTGCTGTCCCGCGTCGGTCATGCTGTTTCTGGAAGCGCTGTCCGACACGGTCGGCCGGAACGAATACCGGGATGCCGCCGCAAAGGGCATCCCGTTTTTCCGGAATATGATCGAAAGTTTCAACTGGGAAGGACAGTTCGAGGATGTGGAAGCGCAGCAGATCCCCTATCAGAATCTGACCAAACACAACGCCACGGACATTTATATGTATCTCGGGAAAATCCGTCCGGACGATCCGGAAGTCCGCCGCGGCGCCCGGGAGATCCAGCGGTTTGCGGAAGACCAGTTCATCGTGTGGGAACAGCCCGGCTGGACCGGCAGTCCGGAACTGTACAAGGCGCGGACCCTGGAATCCATGCATTCCAAAGCCTGGGGGTGGAACCGCTGGCATACCCCGTGTGTGTATGAGCAGTTCCGCTGCTATCTGCCGGTGGATTCCTCATCGGCCAAGATGATCCGGTATTTCCTGTTCCTTTACGAACTGGAAAAAAATCCGCTGGATCTGGCCAAGGCCCGCGCACTGGGCGACGCCATCACCCGGATCCAATGTCCGGACGGACGGATCCCTACCTGGATGAATCCCGAACGTCCGGTCGAAAGAGACTGGATCAACTGCATGTTCGCCTCGGCCGAAGCGCTGAAACTGCTGGCACGCTATGACGCCGTGGAAATCTGAACTTACTGTTTGCCCATAACTCCCGTCACTGCCGTTCCAGCAGCGGACGGAGAACCGGTTCGAGCTTATCGGCCATCAGGGTGAAACCCAGATCGGTCGGATGGGCGCCGTCGATCGTGTTTTCAGTATAGGCGCTGCCAGTCCAGAATTCCGTGCCGTCCACGAAATGAATATTCCGGTCCCCTGCCCTTTTCCGGGCGTCATAAATACTCCGGAATTCCTCCTTGAGAACGGGGATCTCGCAGGCATAGCGCGGCCCGTACGGGACCTTGGTCACGATCACGATGGGGACCAGCGGATGTTTTTCCCGGAGGATCGCCAGGAATTTGGGTACGCGTTCCCGGACCAGTTCGGCGGAAATGCTGTTGGCTTCGCTGTCGATGATGAACATGGCGGGCTCTTCGATCTCCGCGAGCAGTCCGGCCACTTCCGGCTCGTTCTGGCCGTTGCCGGAAAAACCGAAATTGAGGAACTCAGCCTGCAAACGGCGGCTGAGCTGATTGGTGAAAGCACTCCCAGCCCGCGAAGCACATCCGCCCTGGGTGATGGAGGTCCCGTAGATCACCACGGGCTTTTTCACGGGCAGCGGCACGGGGGGCAGTAATGAAGCGTCCTCATCGAGGCCGACCGAAAGTTCCTCCACCCCATTGTAGAGCGGAAAGTTCAGCCGGAATTCCCGCAGCTGACGTCCGGAAACATGGAAGAGTTCGGAAGTATATTCCGTTTTGCCCGGATCGGGCCGCGCGGAATTCCAGAACAGTTCCCGGCCCAGTTCGCCGGTATAAAGATCGAAACCGCTGCGTCCGGGAGTATAGGCTTCGCTGACGGTCCGGACCGAAAGGACGATCCGGCTGCTGTCCGTGCGGAACCGGAGCTGTCCCCCCGCGGTGCAGCCGGCCAGGGTAAGCACGGCCGGACGGATACCGCAGTTTTCCGCCTTCAACGGAAAGCGGTGCCACCGTTTTTCAGTTTTGAACCAGTAAAATCCCAGCACGTCGAAGTTTTTTTCATCCCGGGGATCCAGCCAGCGCAGCCCGGCCGGGTCGATTTTGGCATTCCGCAAATAGCGGTCGAGTTTTTCTATATCCAGTTTCGGCATATTCTTCCAGCTCCTGTTTCAGGTAATATACATTCCGGATCCTCATTTGCAAGCAGCACACTGAATCAGCTATGGCCGTCCTCCCAAACGTCAGCCGCTATCCGGCAGGTTTCTTCAATTCCGGCTGGATATTCCGGCCTCCCCGGTCTGCAGATGAAAGTGTTTCAGCTTTTTCAGCCCGGCGGCCAGCTGCGCGGCCTTTTCTTCCGCAGCGGCGCGGGAGAAGACGCCGAGCCGGGTCTTGTCATTGTAGCAGATTTGCGCCGTCCGGAATGAAACTTCACCCTCGGACATGGCGGGGAAAGAAGCCTTCAGCCAGGCCGACAGCTCTCCGGCCGGGGCATCCTCGGGCGGTTCCGGCAGGGTGAAATGGTATTGTTCCGGGTCAAAGGCATACGGTGCATCGTTCCCCAGATACAATCCGGCGGCATCGTTGATTCCGCAGCGGTGGGCCCATTCCGGCCAATCCCGGAGAAGGGTATCGATATGCGCCTGCTCCAGTTTTTCGAACGGACAGCGGTCCGCGAATTCCGGACGGCGGGAAAGCACATAAGCCCAGTCATCACTGCTGAACCGGGAAAAATCGCAGTAATCCTTCCACACGTCATCGGGGTCGGTATTGCAGAGGATTTCACACCAGTCGGCGGTGTCCAGCCGTTCGGCAAGATTCATGTCCAAATAGTCCTGCACGCTCAGCCCCTGCTCGATGATGAGATACCGGATGTCATCCCCGGTGAATTCATCCCGGTGCAAGGCGTCCTTGCAGTCAAGCACCCCGTCGCCAATCAGATAGATTTCTTCCTTCCGGGTGAAAGAACCGTTCAGTTCCAGGAAAAGGTTCAGCAAATCATGCCGGCATTCCAGAAGCATGAACTGGTCATCCCGACTGCATTTCCGGTAAAATTCTTCCGTGATTTTTTCCGGATGCACCATCATCTCAACCAAATCGATTTCTGCCATTTTCATTCTCCTTTTTTGTCTTTGTCCGCCATATTATACCCCCGGTCCCCAGACATCTTTTGTCCGGGATCGCCATGAAACAGGAAAAAACGGATAAAATTTCCGCGTCCTGCAAAAAATCCACCCCTGTCAGCTTCCCCACCGGATAATACGAGCCATCCGGCGATATTTTTCACTGAAAAATGCGCTGATGACAACAATACTCCTTAAACAGGTCTTTCCCGTTTCATTGTCCGCAAATCCGGTCGAGGATAAAAAAACGTTACTTGAAAATTTTATGAAAAATGATATATTATCATGTTATCGCCGTTCTATGTGCACGATCGAAAAGGCAGTTGCTTTTGATATGACGCAAAACACGGTCTTAACAGCCAGTCACGGGAGTTTTACCGGATTGCGTATGAAAATTAAGGAATTGATATGCACAAAATACAACTCGCATTTTTTATCTTTCTAATTTCTCTTGCCGCATTGAAAGGAGAAGCGCATTCATACAAACTCCTGATTTTTGGTGACATTCATTATACCAACCGAAGCTATCATCCCCAGGATCATCCGAGAAAGCAGAAAACGATCAACAAGCATATCGGCATGTGGAAGCACAACTCGCCGGAACTGCTGAGCGCGGCAAGGAAACAGGGATGGTGGGAAAAGGTGGACGGCGTACTGCAGCTGGGGGATCTGGTTGACGGAGGATGCGCGACCATGTCTTTGCAGAAAAAGATGCTTCGTGATGCTTTTCTGGAGCTGAAAAAATATTTTCCGAAACTGCCGGTTTATACCATCATAGGCAATCATGATGTGCGGCTGCAAAAAAAGGACAGCATTGAGCCGGTGCGGAAGGGACTGTTTCCGCTGCAGGCAGCGGAACTGGGTAAAAAGACGTTGGAAAACGGGAATTATACATTCATGCGAGGACCTGACCTGTTTGTCGCACTCGACTATTTTTCTCCGGATGAAAAGAGTCTGGATTTTCTTCGGCAGGCATTGGAAGAGCATCCGAAAACGAGATATGTTTTTCTGATGACCCATTATCCGTTGTTTCCGGCGGCATACCATAATCCGTTGATTTTAGTGCCCCATTATATGAAAATTGCCGCGCTGCTGGAAAAGCGCCGGGGAATTGTGCTGACAGCTCACACGCATATTTTTTCACGGGTCACCCGAACGACATCCGGCGGAAAAGTCTCCCAAATGTGTTTCACCAGCATGGGCGTGGACTGGCACAACAAACGCCTGATACACAGACTGTTCGGCAATTCGCTCAAGGAAGAATACAACTGGGAAAGTTTCCTGGAGGTAGCCAGAGATGGTCTGGCCGACAATAAACATGCTGCTGTTCTGCTGGAAGATTTACACGGTCTCGCGATCTCGGGGAAATTTACGGGAGAGTTTTTTGCACGCAAGTCCGGATTTGCCATTCTGGAGGTGACGGATCAAGCGGTTCAGGTCAAGCTGTTTACGGATGACAGCGGGATTCCGGTCAAGATACTGGATCTATAGAAAGAAGTTGTTTCATGCATTTTTCCCATTCCAACCGGCAGCTTCGTCCGCTGCATGTATTCTTTTTCTGTTTGCTGGTGCTGTCGATCGGCTGCGTCGGACTGGAAATCACCCAGATAAATGTCCGTTTTGCTCTCATGGTCGAGGATCTGTCTGCGCATGGACCGCATTTGTTTACGACTTTGAACGGGGTGCCTTATTGCGATTATTTTTCAACGTGGCTCTGCTGTTCCTGGCTGACTTCCCTGGGGGGGACGGCGGTCAATTTGTTCACCTTGGCTCTTCCGGCGATCCTGCTGGGCAGCTATACCGTTACGACAGTCTGGATCATCGGAGAAAAAATCCGTAAAGGGATCGGTACCGGCGCGGCCGTCCTCTTGCTGGTGACCCCGGAATTTGTCAGTCTGTTTACCGGGACCGGAATCGATGTTCCGATCATGGCGGCAGGCGTTACTCTGTTGTATTTGCATCAAAGGAAATGCCGCTGGTGGATTTTCTGCGGATCGTTTTTTCTGCTTCTGGTCTTGGCATTCTTTCTGCGGGGACCGCTGGGAGTGATACTGCTTGGCGCAGGCATTTGCGGGCTGCTGCTGGGGCAACGCGAATGGAAAAAATCCTTTACAGCCGGATTGACCGCCGGAATTGCGATGGCATCGGGGATCGCCGGAGCTTGGGGGCTGATCATGCTGATCGGCGGCAGAAAGTTGCTGGACTGGGTGGTGGAAAGCCAGTTTCTGGAACGGGTATCACAGGGACGGGCTGGCGCAGAGGTCTTTCTGGATGCATATTTCATGGTGGTTCCGATCACGCTGCTGTCTTTGGTGATGTTCCTGCATCGCCGCAGCAGGATCACACGTCCGCTGTCCGCAGGCTGGATCGGTTTTCTGCTGCTGCCTCTGCTGTTCCTGACTCTCCCTTCCCGGGTGCATATCCGGTATATGGCTCCGCTGATGCCGGTCTGGGGATTGCTGGCCGCATACGCATGGAGTTTCGGCAGACCGCTCCGGCTGTTGCGCCGGCTCTATGATTCTGCTGCCCCGCGGCTGGAGAAACTGACCGTGCCGATCGGAATGACGACGTTGTTGGCTATGGTCGTCACGGGAACATGCCTTTACGGTTTCACTCTGCAGCAGCCATGGGGTCATTATCTCTGTGCGGCTCTGCTGCTGGGCACATCCCGGTACTGGTGCAGCCGGGAACTCATGCCGTTCCGCCCGCTGCTGACAGCCGGCATCCTGCTGATCATCGTATTGAACCCGCTGATCACGATCCGCGAAAACTCCCGGAGTTTTGTCACGACAGCGGAAAACCAGTGCCGCGGCAAGGTTTGGCTGCTCGAAATGGGTCCGGATCATGATGATTTGAAATATCTCCTGCATGTTTCCCCAGGCCGGCGGCGCGATGTCGGCTATCTCTTTTTCGAACCGCGGAAACTGACCGGAATGTATCGGATCATGTATCCGACCGATGTCTTGGGGTCAAGTCTGGATCGGATAGCGGAAAACGATCTGCTGATTGTCCGCGACCGGGATGAAGAATTGGCCGGGCTGGATAAAATTGCCGTCCGCGGGGGCCGCCGCCCGGTCAAGGTATGTTCCGGAACCCTTGGTCACCGAAAATATCTGGCGGTCCGTCTGGCGGGGAAAGGTCCTCCGACGGGTTCTGACAGGAACAAGCGGGAAAACGGCAAGTGATCGAAACCGGGCTTGAACCAGGAAGCCTCTGCCGTCCGCCACACTTTTCCCTTGGTCTTGAAGGTGATGCCGAACGTGTACAGCGAGGTCAGCAGAAACATCAGGATCTGCACGTAAAGTGTGGCATGCCGCAAAACCGCCGTATGGTAGACGCCCGATCCGTCGAACCAGAACATGACCGGAAAAAACAGATTCGATATGATAATGATGATTTCGAATCCGAAAAAAGCCCATCCGCCATACCAGAGCATGGTATCGAACGCGGTGTTGGCTTCCAGATAGGCTATGACATACCGCGTCCACAGCAGGACCAGCACCGCCATCGCCGCAAAATACAAGGTCGTGTCGATGAATTGCAGGGACGTCAGATGATGGGCATCCAGAATGCCCCACAGCGCATCGGTGATATAGTAGGCCAGGACGGCAAGCAGGAAACTGCGGTATTTACGCTGGATCTGCGCGGCCTTGGAACTTCCCGTCAGCCACAGCACGTCCCGGTTGGTGATGACCAGAATGATCCCCGCCAGTATTCCGATTATTGAATAAGTCATGCAGTATCTCTCTTTTCACGCCGGAGAAAATCCCGTTCAGCTGGCTCCTCCGCCGCGATCCGGTCAATATAACATTTGAGGATAAAGATTTCAAGCCGAATAAGAGGGAAATGTGCCTAATTGTTATCTGGTGCCTTGCCGAATTAAAGGCGAAATCACCGACATTCTTACGAAATGGCGGCCTTCGGAAAAATCTGCAGGACCTGTGAACCAGATGAAGATTTGACCATTTCAGTGAACAGCGGCGATTTCCGGGACAAATCGCTTGATAAAATCAAACCGAGAAATTTTCCCGGTTCGTTCTTCATAAATAAGGCAATTAAGATCATATTCTGCTTGAAGCCCCACCCGCAATCTGGACGGATATTGAATTCAAAGGAGGATTAAGCGGGTAAAACGTTCTACAATTTCCCATACCACGACATCCGGTCTCTCCCGGTCGATCAAATCGAAATCAATTCCAAACGCGCATTGGTGGGTTTCCTGAAAATAGTGATGAAAATATGGCTCCATTGAGATAAAAAACGAGTCATGAAAAACGAGTATTTTCTTTTTTGATACCGCATCGGGGTTACGGATTCTCCGTTCTTTTCGGTCCGCATCGTAGGTATGCTGCGCATCTTCGGCGAAGGTGTGTTGAATCCCAAGCGGAAAGGGATTTTTATATGGCAGAGCCAGTCCGAGATCGCCGAAACTTACATCTTTTTGAATCCAGGGCATTTCATCCTGCCGGGGAACAGAGATTTTTTCATCTATGAATTTTGAAATTTCCGCAAATGCGATATATGCTCCTGCCATGTTCCAGTGTGAATCATTCGGATAATACAGCAGTCCGATTTTTTTGTTTTGCCGCAATTGGGCTTTAGGATGACAAATTATGATCTTTGAATGGGCGTTAATATATTGGACGAGTTCTTCACAGGCCGAGATTTTTGCTTGTTTTTTTCGCATTATCCAGGGTAGAAATTCCGGATAAATCTGAATTTTATTCGGAGGAATCAGGATGACCAGTTTTATGCCTCGTTCCCGCAGGAATGAATCAGTCTTCTCCAATTTTTGAAGAATTCTCTTTTTTTCATCACTGGAAAAAAGATTTTTACCTGTAAATCCGCGATATGTCAGCCGTAAAAAAGACCAATTCGGTTCATTTCCGGGGATATGACAAGTTGCACGAAAACACAATTTGGACGTAATTCCGTGATACAGAAAAATGATCTGTTTCCGGAATGGGAAGTTGTCGTTATAATAGTCCTTCAAACTTGTTAATTTATCTTCGATTCGGCAATTTGAATGAAAAGTTTTTTCCGGTTTGCTGTATAAGCCGAACCACAGAACAGTCGGAATGACAAGCAGACTGAAGAACATGGCTGCAATGGCAAAATGGTAAAAAAACAGTTTTCTGTTTTTGTGATGCATCTCAAAACCTGAAATAAATAAAGGGATTATAAGTGCTTGCTCCCAGTTTAATTATGCAGAGAGTCAGTAAAACCGGAAGGAACAGCAAGTCGAAAACATACGTCCTTTCCCCGCAAGTATATTTTTTAACCCGATTCAAAAGCTGATGCGGTCCGCACAGGAAAATAGACACCATAAAGATACCCGCATAATAAGGCGTCAACCAGCGGAAATACAGGTTCGCATCATCTTCGCCGGGTAAAAACATGGCACGGATAAAAACCGCCGCATTTTTTAAGGTTTCGCATCGGAACAATACCCAGCCGATCATAACGGTCAGAGCGACATAAAGAGAACCCAGCAGCCGAATGCGTTTGAATGAATATTTTTCCAGCATCTTTTCCAGCATCACAAAAAAGCCGTGATAGATCCCCCAGAAAACAAAATTCCAGCTGGCTCCATGCCAGAACCTGGTTGCCAGAAAGACCAGAAATAAATTGCGCTGGGTGCAAAGTTCACCTTTTTTATTTCCTCCCAGCGGTATATACAAATATTCTTTGAACCAGGAAGACAGCGAGATATGCCAGCGTCGCCAGAATTCCCCGATGGAACACGACAAATAGGGATAATTAAAGTTTTCCGGGAAGTGGAAGCCGAACATGCGGCCAAGCCCGATCGCCATATCTGAATAGCCCGAGAAATCGAAATAGATTTGCAGCGTATAGGCAATACACCCAAGCCAGGCTGCGATTGACGACACTGAACCGCCCGTATTGAAAGTGCTGTCCGCAACCAGAGCCAGCTCATTTGCAAGAATCACTTTTTTGGACAAACCAAAAATAAAACGTCGAATTCCATATGCTGTTCCCGACAATGTGATTTGACGATGATTCAACTGACCGGCAATATCATGAAATTTTACGATTGGGCCTGCTATTAATTGCGGGAAAAAAGCAATATACAATCCCAGCGATATCGGATTCCGCTCACTCTCAATTTGTCTGCGATATACATCTATTATATATGAAATTGCCTGAAAAGTAAAAAAAGAAATTCCAATCGGCATTGGAGCATTGTCAACTGCTATTGGATCCGGCAAGAATAAATTCAGGTTCTCTATAAAGAATTTCGCATATTTGAAATAACATAAAATCAGCAGATTTGAGCTGATTCCGAATGTCAAAACGATTATTCGATCTCTTCCTTCAGAATGTGAAAGAAACCGCCCGATCAAATAGTTGATACTGATGCTGAATATCAAAACACCGACATAGTGATATTCCCCCCAGGAATAGAAAAACAGGCTTGCAATCAGCAGGAACAGATTTGATTTGTTTTTTAACAATGCTGAAACAAAATATGTGACAGGCAAAAAAATCTGTAAGAAAAACAGAGAACTGAACAGCATGCTGATTCCTTTTGGTAATTCAGCTGGAAACATAGTGCTGAAATTTCATTTGTCAAGCCATTCATCGAAAAAAAATTATTTTTGTTTTAAATGTACCTTGTCAAAGTAAAAGCAACGGTAACAAGGAATGTGATTGCGTTTAATCTGACAAACGCCGGGGAATGCGCTTGATCCGGCAAGATTAGACCATAGCATTTAGGAGGTCCAAAACAGAGAAGAAGAGATATTATCCTTCAGTCGATTATTGTTGCGTTTCTGGATTTTGACAAATTGAACGCAACCCGTATCGCTGGATTTTATCGTTTCTCACTTTTTTTGTCAGCTTAAATGCTATTTCGTCAAAGTAAACGCTACCATAATGAGGTCAGTTCCGTTCAAACTGTCAATCTTGCGTTGGCTTTGTCAAGTGACGCTTATTATTTTCTGCTGCTTACGTTTGCACTCACCGTGCTCGAAAAGACCGGATCCGGGAGGCCGTCATTGCGGTTTCCGCCGGAATGATCCGTCCGGATCCAGACGGCGGATGACCGCGGCCGGATTGCCGCCGGCAATGACATTGTCCGGCACATCGCGGGTCACTACGGCTCCCGCTGCGACGATGCTGTTTTCCCCGATCGTCACTCCCGGACAGATCGTCGCATTGGTGCAGATCCAGGCATTCTTCCGGATGATCACCTTGTGATAGGTGAAGAAACGGCGGCGGTCATTCTCATCGTGGTTCACCGTGGCGATGCACACCCTCGGAGCGATCAGCACCCCGTCCTGTATTTCGATGCCGCCTCCCGCAATAAGATGAACGTTGTCGTTGATGAACACCTTGCTGCCAAGTCTGACGCGGATGCCCATGTCGCAGTAAAACGGCGTGAGAATGGTCACATCATCCAGTTTGCGCAGAAACAGCTGCTCAAGATACTGCCGGTACGACGGATCGGTCGGATCGGTCATGTTCGCTTTGAAACAAAGCGATTTCGAGCGGTTGATTTCCGCAACGGCGTCTTCCACGTAATCCTCCCGGTCATCGGTGGGGCCGCCCGCGTCCATGATCCGGAAAATGATCCCTCCGTGCTTCGTCCGGCCGTACAGCTCGGTCACCGGATCATTTTCATGAAGCGGATCTTTCGGTTCTCCAACATGTTCCATCAGGTCCTCCCATTCGCTCGCGCGATCGAAGTCCGTATGCCGGTCAGATGAAGGTGAATTCGTCCGAAAAACCGACAATGTCAAAAATTTCTTTGACAATGGGACGGACTCCGGACAGCACCATTTTACCCCCGGAGGCGGTCATTTTCTGCTGCGAACCCAGAAAGATACGCAGTCCGGCAGAAGAGATGTAATCGACCTCGGAGAGATCGAATTCCAGTTCCTTCACATTGTCCAGAACCACCATTTTCGCCAGTTCCGGAGCCGTGACGGTGTCGATGCGCCCGATCGGTTTCAATACGAGTTTTCCATCAGCGGATTTCTTTTTGATTTCCATGATCCATTTATCTCCTTAAATTGAAATTCAGTGTTTTCCCAGCAGACGGGCAAAGAAGCTCTTTTTGCCCATGACCTGTTCGCGGATCATTCCGAAGGTAAGAGACCGCTGTTCGGTATGAGCGGCCAGGATCCGGAAGACCTTGACGAATATGTCGGCGAATGCCTCCATGGTGGCAGATTCATACCGGCTGGAGGCATAGTGGATCGAAAACTTCAAGCCGGATTTGCCGTCGAGGACCTCCAGATCCATAAGCGACTGCGAGGCGGCATGATTCTGGCGGATGTCGATCTGTTCGAATGCCATTCCTGCCGGTCCAGCATCGCGGATGTCGCTCTGGTAAAGGACATACGGCATGTCGTCGGCAACCACATTGGAGGTCTTGTTGATATAGGGATAACAGCAATGTTCGATGGTGCCGGCGACCTCGGCGGCGACTGCGGCGCAGATGTCGCGGATATCCATTTCATCGGAGATGGAGAGCGCCATGGGCAAGGCGCGGAACAACAGGCCGCAGGTGGACAGGGACTCCACATCTTCCCGTCCGTTGTAGATCCAGGCGAATTTGAGTTCGGAAGCATTTTCACGCAGGGCGAATGCCAGCGCGAATGCCGTGAGGACGAATTCGTTTCTGGAAATGTTGAGCGATTTTTCCGCCAGCTTGAGGTTTTCGGGGATTACCCCCAGGTCGCCGTGCAGTTCGGAAACTGCGTTGTCGCGCGATTCGTGATCGGTTTTCAGCCGGCTTACCCGGTTTTTTTCGCTGTATCTGGATTCGAAAAAGCGTCGGGATTCTTCATAGAACGGAGTCAGCTCAAGTTCTTCCCGGTGGTGGAGGATCAGATAGTAGTAATCCGGCTCGGGGTCGGCTCCCATGCAGACATTGACGATGTTGCCGACCAGCACTTTGAACGAAGTCCCGTCGAAAATGGTGTGGTGCACATCGAAGAAAAGATACAGCGCCTTTTCGGTCTCGAAGAGGCGGCAGCGGTAGAGTCTGGAACCGATGATCTTGTACGGCTTGACCAGATCGTCCTTGACCAGTCTGAGGTCGAATTCGCTGATTTTTTCCACCCGGACCTCTTCCACCAGTTCGGGATGGAAGGATTGGACGATGTCTCCGTCGGCATTGAAACTGAATATGGTGCCGAATACCGCATGATGTTTCAGCACTTTGTTCACCGCCGCCGCCAGCTGGTCCGCCGGAAAAAGCGCTTTGTCCACCTTGATCATGGCAAAGAGGTTATACATGGTCGAGATCGGAGTGTAGAGCTGATAATCCACCATGAAATTCTGTTCGGGGGTCAGCCGGTGGGGGAACTGTTTGGCTTTTTCGTTCTGCACGGCAAAATTGTCGCTGTCGTTGCGGGCGTGGTTCGCCAGATAGATCGCCGCGATCTTTTCCGGGGTTCTGCCGCGGTAGATATCGGATGCGTTCAGCCCTTTCAAACCGGAGGAAATGATGATCTCCATGGCGCTGAGAGAATCGCCGCCGAGTTCATAGAAGT
>SUWI01000380.1 GCA_015061565.1 Lentisphaerota bacterium | reverse complement strand
TCGGGATATCGAATTTCAGGATATTGTAGCCGCCCAGATCACACCCTTCCAGAAAATTGAACAGATCTTTGGAGACTCTGCGGAAGGTGGGTTCATTGGCCACATCGGCATCGTAAATACCGTGAACTGCGCTGGATTCGGGCGGAATCGGCATTTCGGGGTTCAGACGGCGGGTGCGGACATCCCTGGTGCCGTCCGGCATGACTTTCAGCACGGAGATCTCCACGATCCGGTCGGTCTGCAGATTCACTCCAGTGGTTTCCAGATCGAAAAAAACAATCGGACGATCTTTGATCAGATCAGACATTTAAGCACACTCCTTGATTTACGGCGAAGAAAATGCGGATCACAGGCCGTTTTTCTTTTCCAGAACATTCATTGCCTGGGTGAGTGAGATTTCGTTTCTCTTGAAAGCAAAATTTTTTTTCTGCCAGCTGATGGTCAGCATTCCGTAGCGGTCCAGCAATTCGGAAATCTCCAGGATCTCGGAGAGTTCCAGCTTGTCCTGATACTGCCGGATATAATTGGCATAAAGATCAAGCATGTTGCGCGCCAGCTGGATCTCCCCCTTGTTCAGCGAAGTTTTGGCCGGGATACGGCGCATCACAGAGCGGTAATAATCGACTTTGGTGCCCATCTGTTCCTTGGCCACATGTTTCTGAAGCACACCTTCACGCCGGAGCTGGATCGGCACCCAGAGGATCAGATACAGCTCCAACAACACCACAATAAAGAAAAAGATGATCGCGAACCATGTCACAAAATCACTTTTCCTGCGGCAGGAATATTGCGCTTTGATCGCCTTGGTGATCATCTCGTTCTCCGGCTGGTTTCTTAAAACATGGAAAAAGGGAGTCTTCCTTTCGCAGAAGACTCCCCCGGAAAATCAGTCAACCGCCTCAGCGAATGGCGTTGCCGCTGACCTGGACATCCTTATACCAGAGCACCAGGAAGATCGGCAGCCAGCAGGAGGTCCGCTCTGAACTCAGATCGGTGATGGTGGTGGCATCTTCACTGGCAGCTTTCTTCGTCAGCATCGAAACCGCATTGTCGACCCGCACCGTATCGGTGAAGATCGCGCAGCGGCCCGGCTGCTTGCTGCTGCCGGAGAAAAGCGGCAGATTGAACAGATAAATACCCCAGATGTCTCCATTCAGATGGGCCACACAGGCCGCATTGGGGACTTCCGTGATTTTGACATTGTTGAGCGTGGTGGCCGATTCGATCGAAGAACAGGCCGTCATCATTGCCGCAACTGCGGACACCGCCAGGATAGCCAGCATTTTTTTCATTCTTTAATCTCCTTATGTTGGTTTTTTCTATACCTTAAAATTTACTCTGATTTTTTCAACATGCAAGTGCAATTTCCAAAAAAACCGATTATTTCAGCCTGCTGATCGCCCGCCAGGCGATATCCGTCCGGAACTGCACCCCTTCCCAATGGATTTTCTTTACGCCGGAATAGGCTTTTTCCACTGCCTCGGAAATCGTTGAACCCTCGGCTGAAACCACCAGTACCCGGCCTCCGGAATTGACGATTTTGCCGTCCTTCGATGCCGTCCCGGCATGGAAAACAATGCAGCCAGCGGCTTCCGCATCCTTGATGCCCGTGATCGGGAAACCTTTTTTCAGTGTGCCCGGATATCCTTCCGAAGCCATCACCACTCCCACGCACGGATCGGTGCTCCAGTTCATGACCGCCTCGGAGAGTTTTCCGTTGGCAGTTTTGAACAGGACATCGAACAGACTGCTTTTCAGCCGCGGCAGGATCGCTTCCGTTTCCGGATCCCCGAAACGCACATTGAATTCCAGCACTTTCGGTCCGTCTTTCGTGACCATGATGCCGGCGTAAATGATCCCTTTATATTCCAGCTTTTCGGTCTGGATCCCTTTCAGGAAACGGTCCAGTACCTGCTCCTTTACGGTATTCATCAGCTCCTCGGTCACGACCGGTGCAGGAGAATACGCTCCCATGCCGCCCGTGTTCGGACCGCGGTCATGGTCGAGCAGCCGTTTGTGATCCTGCGAGGACACCAGCGGGACTATGGTCTTGCCGTCGGTCAGAGCAAGAATGGAAGCTTCTTCGCCTTCGAGCAGCTCTTCCAGCACCACGATGCTGCCGGCCGCTCCGAAAGTTCCGGAAAAACAGGAACGAACGGCATTTTCCGCTTCCTGCTGACTGGCGGCCACGATCACGCCTTTACCGGCAGCCAGACCATCGGCTTTTACCACGACGCCGCGTCCGGCCGCATATTCCGAGGCAACATATTTCAGCGCGCTTTCACAATCCGAAAAACTGGCATAACGGGCAGTCGGGATCCCGTATTTGACCATGAACTGTTTGGAAAAATCCTTGCTGCCTTCCAGCCGGGCGCCGGCCTGGGAAGGACCGAACACCGCGATGCCCCTGGCCCGGACTGCATCGGCAACGCCCTGGCACAGCGGGAGTTCCGGTCCGACTGCCAGCAGATCGATACCGTTTTTTTCGGCAAAATCAGCCACTGCGGCATTGTCCCCTGCCGGCAGATTCACACATTCGGCGATCTGGGCAATGCCCGGATTGCCGGGGGAACAGTAAAGACGGGTGACTTCCGGACTCAAACTCAATCCGCGGCAAATCGCATGTTCTCTGCCGCCGCTGCCTAAAACCAGAACTTTCATGAGTAAACCGTCCCTCCGTTATTTTTTGGCCGGAGCTGCGTCAGTATTCTTCTTTGCCGGGGCTGCGGGTTTCTTTGCCGGAGCCGCTGCCGGTTTCTGAGCCGGGGCTGCGGGTTTCTTTGCCGGAGCCGCTGCCGGTTTCTGAGCCGGGACTGCGGGTTTCTTTGCCGGAACCGCTGCCGGTTTCTTGTTCAGTGTTTTCACCGGGGCAGGCGCCAATCCGGCGGTTTTG
>SUWI01000379.1 GCA_015061565.1 Lentisphaerota bacterium | reverse complement strand
TGGAAGCGGTTTTGATTCCCTGATTTGAAAGAAGATCCATTTTTCGGCGGCGAAACCGGGCTTGAAAGCGTGTCGGTCACTTGAGCTGAGAACAGACACCGGTTTCCGCGAACTTGTCGGACAGGTCGGACAATCGCGAATTACATGGGCTGGCGGACTGACCAACGCTGCTCTGGTTTTTTACAATCCGCTGTTTTTTTTCGGTTTTTTTCAAAAAAACATTTGACATCAAGGGGAACATGCCTTATATAATCACACTAAGAAGCAAGTGGAGTATATTGGAATGAATGTGAAAGAGCCCGCCTACGCCTTCCGCAAGGAACTGGACGAGGTCCACAAACCCCATCGGTGCGATCCCGCACTGAAGCCGAATAATAACGAAACCTGTGTCGATGGATCGTGGTGCATTGCTCTGCCGGAAAATGCCGAGCCTCTGCTCGAATATGCCGCAGCTGATCTGCAGGATTATTTCCGCGTCAGCATGGAGCTGGACCTGCCGCTGCGGAAAGCCGCCGCTGAAAACTGCATCGTGCTGGATATGAACCCGCAGTCCGGCCGCAAAGCGAGGGCGTTTGAGTTCACCGTCACGGAAAAACTGATCCGCATCACCGGCAGCGGTCCGGCCGGCGCCGCGCAGGGTGTTTATTTTCTGGAAGATCAGATGAATCTGCGCGAGGCGCCGTTCCTCGAACGCGGTTCGCAATGGCACGAGCCGCTTTTTTCGCCACGCATGATCCATTCCGGCTGGGGACTGGACCAGTTCCCGGACTCGCATCTGAACGCGATCGCCCACTCGGGTTTCGATTCCGTGCTGATCTTCGTGAAAGGTCCGAATCTGACCACCCATGGCCCGATGGATTTCAACGATCTGATCGCCCGTTGTGCCAAATTCGGACTGGAGGTATATTTCTACAGCTATCTGCCGAGTTTCAAGCATCCCGACGAACCGGATGCCGAGGCTTTTTTCGATCGGAATTTCGGTGAAGTCTTCCGGCAGAGTCCGAAAGCGAAAGGGCTGATCCTGGTCGGTGAAAGCTGCTGTTTCCCGAGCAGGGACGAACGCACCACCGGACGGGAACGGCCGAGCAATATCGGTGACAAGTCGCGGAGCAATGCGGTCTCCACGGATCAGGATTTTTCCGTTACGGTCGACCACCGGCAGAGTCCGGGATTTTTCCCGTGCCGGGACTATCCGCAATGGCTGAACGCGGTGAAGAAGGCGGTGCGGAAATACGCGCCGGAGGCGGATATCGTGTTCTGGACCTACAACTGGGGCAAGGCGCCGGAAGATGCGAGGCTGGAACTGATCGGAAATCTGCCGCAGGATGTGACTTTGCAGGCCACTTTCGAAATGTTCGAACGGTTCGACAAATATCCGAATCACCATGCCGTCCAGCCGGACTATTCGATCACGTTTCCGGGACCGGGTTCCTATTTCCGGAGCGAGGCGCAGGCGGCGAAGAAACGCGGGCTGAAACTTTATTCCATGACCAATACCGCAGGCCGCACCTGGGATTTCGGCGTGGTGCCGTATATCCCGACGCCGTATCAGTGGTTCAAACGGTTCCGTGCAATGAAAGCGGCCCATGACGACTGGGGACTTTCCGGCATCATGGATTCGCATCATTACGGCTGGTTCCCCTCGGAAATCAGCGAATGCGCCCGGTGGTTTTTCCGGGATCCCGAGGCGGAGCCGGAAACGGTCCTGAAGAAAATCGCCGAACGCGATTTCGGGCCGGATGCGGCCGCGGAAGCGCTGGAAGGCTGGCGCCTCTGGAGCGAGGCGATCGACTCCTACACACCCGGCTTCGACGACCAGGCCGGACCGCTGCGCGTCGGTCCCGCTTATCCGCTGATATTCCATCCGATCCTGTATCCTTATTCGACGCAGAATCTGACCTATCCCACCACGCCGCAGTCGGCCGCGGGGGCACGCTGGATCCATGCGTTCTATCAGCCGGAACAGATCCCCGGAATGTCGCATTGCGGACTGCGGATCCCGGAGGATGTGAAGATCATGACGCATGCGCTGGATATCTGGGAAAAGGGCACTGTGATCATGCGGCGGATGCTCGAAAAAGTTCCTGAATCCAAACGCCGCAATGCGGAAAAAATCATCGGGGTAGGGGATTTCTGCGGACACGCGATCCGCACGATGGTCCACGTGAAACGCTGGTGGCTGCTCAATAAAAAGCTGGAAATCGAATCCGACAGTGCGCGTGCGAATGCACTGCTGGATGAAATGTTGGAGCTGATCGAGGTGGAAACGGCGAATGTGAAGGCGGCGATCCCGCTGACGGAAGCCGATTCTCGTCTGGGCTGGGAACCGAGCATGGATTACGTCGGCGGCACCTGGCATTTGAATTGGAAACTCTACCTGCTGAACAATCTGAAAGAGTACACCATCCCCGCCTATCGGGAAACGCTGAACTGAAAAAGATTCAGCGGCACTTTTTCGGTTTGGGCAACGTGGCGGCGAAGAGCGAATTGCAGACCGCCATCACGGCGGCGAACGAGAACAGAACGCCGATGCCGTAACGCTGCCAGACCCATCCCCCGAGCGGCGCCGAAAGGATCGCGATCAGGTGGTTGATCGAAATGCCGGTGGAAAGGGTCGAGGTCAGCTCATCCTGATTCGAGGCGATCTCCCGCACATAAATATTCGTGGCGAGCGAGGTGGTGCTGATGACCGCATCGAGCAGGAAATTGATGCAGACGACCGCCAGGGCAACCGCTGCCGGGAAGATATTGCCGGCGAATCCGTAGAGCAGACAGACGCCGCAGAGGATCACGGTATCCCAGATCATGATGTTGCGGTAGCCGAACCGGTCGGTCAGCTTGCCGACTCCCGGCGCGGCGAAAATATTGACCATGGCGCAGATGCCCAGCAGCAGT
>SUWI01000378.1 GCA_015061565.1 Lentisphaerota bacterium | reverse complement strand
AGCTCATGATGATGCCATCGCCGGTCAAAAAGACTTCGCCTGGTCTAGGCACAACGAACTGGAACGGGGAAATCCTGCTGCTGCCCAATTCCGTCGAACTGCTGGAATTCATTTCCGAATAGAACACCGGGTATTTCATCGCGCCGCGCGGAAACTGAAATCCCGCGGGCCTGAGTTCAATCTTCCAGAGGAAGCTGTTCGGGGAAAAGAGATTTTTTCCGGTAAGCGAGCGGCGTGCAGCCGTAATGAGCCGTGAAACAGTGATTGAAATACATGGGATCGCTGAATCCGCATTCGGCGGCGATCTCGTAAATTTTTTGCTGTGAATGCGCGAGCTGTTCGCAGGCGGATTTCAGCCTGAGATCGATCAGGAACTGCGCCGGGGAAATGGTATAGTATTTCTTCCATTCGCGATAGAAGGTCCGTCGGGTCATGCCATGTTTTTTCAGGAGCGGACCAAGGGTGACCGGTTCGCTGTAATGGATTTGAAAATAATTGGAGATCAGGAAAATGCGTTCATCGGGCAATTCGGCTTTTTCCGGACCTTTTTCAAAGGCGGAGATCATCGCTTCCTGCGCGAGCTCGATGGCGAGCCAGTCCAGCCGGTCCGCCACGCCCGGACACTGCAGGCGGGAGAAACAGTTTTTGATCCGCAGGAAAGTATCGTTGAATGAAGGCGTGAATTCGAAATCGCAGTTGCGGAGATGGAAATTCTCGATTTGCGGCTTTGCCTCGGCAGAATAGACGAAAAAAAGTTCCTCCTGACAGCTGCTAACGACCGAATCAAGCACGTTTCCGGGGCGGATCAGCCCCATGTGGGGAACGTGTCCGCTCGAACGGTGCAGAACGCCGTTCACTTTGGTGGTCGTAAACGGTTTTTCCCGTTTCAGGACGAAGCAGAGGTAATACCGGGTAATCCGGTTATGCCGATGAACCCACTCGTTTTTCGGACGGAACCCGATGGTTTCGATTTTCAAGGGGAAATCCAGATATCGCCGGATGTTACGCAAATCAAAGGTCATGTTTTCCATTGTGGTCTCCATTTTGACACAATAACGCAATTTTTTGTCGCATTCGCCCATTGTATTTTCATTGATTTGAATATAATTTACACTTGATTTTCCAAATAGCAAGCATGGATCCGGAAAAACAATAAAACAGGAGCGAAAAAACAATGGAACAGAAAAGATCCGTCCGTAGACCGGTCAGGAATTTCACCTTGATCGAACTTCTCGTGGTGATTGCCATCATTGCGATCCTTGCCGCGATGCTGCTGCCGGCACTGAACCGCGCAAGGGAACAGGCCAGAAAGACCAAGTGCATCGCCAATTTGAAACAGGTCGGCACGGCGGCTATGCATTATATCGGCGATTACAATGAATATCTGGCCTGCGGCACGGATTCCTGGCTGCCGCCGCTGAGCGAGGACTCCGGCTATCTGCCGAAAGAAACCAATGCCGGACTCTGTCCTTCCCGTCCGCCGGAAAAATTTCAGGACCGCTGGAAGATTTACGGCGGACGCCTGACCGCCAGCACGCCGCCCGGAGTGAGAAAAACGGTGAAGATCGGCACCCTGAACTATCAGTTCCTCCTGCTCAGAAAACTCCGTTATCCGGGGATGTACATGCAGTACGGTGATTCCAAAGTGAAAGATCAGAGTTCGATGCAGCAGACTGCCGCGCCCGAAATGTCGCAGACCGGCAGTCATTTTTACCTGGGACATTCCAAACGGTGCAACTTCGCTTTCCTCGACGGACACGTGGAAGGTCTGGACCGCCAGGGATTTCTGGACAAGGGAAAACGCGAATACACCACTTCCGGCAATATCACGCTGTATTATCTGGATGAGATGGGAATCGAACGGTCCAAATGGTTTGCCAAGCAGTAAACGGAGAAACGGACCGGTAATTGATGGAATGTCCGGCAACGTTCCGGTCCGGAGGTGAAAACGGTGAATGAGAGACTTCTCCATTCTTATTATCCGATAACGCGGTTTTTGTTGCTTTCCTCTATTGTATTTTTGCCGAGTTAAGTATAGTTTACCGCTGATACAAAGAATCAACGAAGGGAACGATCGAAAATGAATACGATATCCTGCGGAGTGCTCAACATCCTCGAATTCGGGGCGAAAGGCGACGGCGTCGCCGACGACACGGAAGCCATCCAGGCGGCAATAAACCTGACCGCGAAACGGGGCGGCGGCAAAATCTTCTTTCCCTACACCCGGGAAGGTTACCGGATCGCGCGTCCAGCTTCGGAACCGTCCCGCGCACAGCTGGTCATCCCGCCGGGATGCCACAATATCCAGCTGGAAGGGGAAATGCCATGCCGGATGCTGAACTCATACATGGTGCGTCCGCCGATCCCGCAGCTCGGCATCCTCAAAGGAACGTCATTCCCGCTGCGGTGTGACAATACACGGCTTTTTTCCGACTGGGATGCGCCGGAGGAACACGACCCCGAAGCCCGCCCGTGGTCTCTGCTGGGCTGTGAGGCGGGGACCTCGCTGGCGGGCAAGTTCAGCGTCGCGATGTTTTCGATCCGCAATCTGGAATTCCGCGCCAAGCTCAATCTGGACAAGATGTATCCCACCCAGAGTGCGGCGAATCTGCAGAATATCGCCCGGATCAACATTCAGGATTCGCAGTTCTGTCTGTCTTTGAACGTCGGGGATCATGAATCGGGCAAATGCCTGCAGCCGAACCCGTGCCATACGGCGGGGCTGATCGCGTCCGGCGATCAGAACGACAATAATGTGCTGCGGAACGTCGCGGCGCAGGGGTTCCGCTACGGATTCGTCTTCGGCGAGCACGTGGTGGCGGATTATCTTTACGTGCACAACTGCGAGCAGGGGATCGTGTTCCACGACGCGTCGCATCTGAGCGTGATCCAGCACGTGGTGGCGCAG
>SUWI01000377.1 GCA_015061565.1 Lentisphaerota bacterium | reverse complement strand
GCTCCGCTGCTCGGACTGCTCGGCACCGTGCTCGGCATGCAGGAAACCTTTTCCGCCTTGCGCAATTCCACCTCGCTGAACGACCTTTCCGGCGGCATCAGCTCCGCGCTGATCACCACGGCCGCGGGTCTGGTGCTGGCCATCCCCTGTCTCATCGCCTACAACTACATGGTCGCGCGCGTCGAAACTTTCTGCATCGAAATGGAAAAAGCCGCTTCCGAAATCATTTATTTCTTTGACCATAAGAAAGACAGCCAGAAAAATGAATCTGCCGACTGATAAATCCATTCTGGCACGGCGGATCCGGCCCCGGCTCAAGCCCATCCACGGCGCCCCGGACCTGATCCCCTTTGTCAATGTCTTTTTCCTGCTGCTCGTTTTCTTTATGATCGGCAGTTCCTTCGTGCCGATTTCCGGGATCCCGGTCAACCTGCCGGAAGCGCCCGCGGTCAGCAAATACAGCGCCCGAAAATATATCATCACGCTGGACCGGAACGGCCGGATCTATTTCAACGACGAATTGGTTGACAACCTGAAACAGCTGCGGGGCAAACTGCGGGCTTTCGTGGCGCGCAATGCCGATGACGAGCGCGATTCCGTGGTGCTGCGGGCAGACCGCAGCAACAATTTCGAGACTATTTCCCAGATCATGGCCCTGGCCGAAGAACTCCATCTCAACATGTTTATTCTGGCCCGCAAATCCAGTTCCGAAAAAACGGTGTTCACGGAAACGGAGAGACCATGAATCCTGCCGGGAATCCAGCCGTGAAACATCGCATGTCCGCCAAAGAATGGATCATGATTTTTCTGGTCGCTCTGGCGCTCCATTCCGTGCTGTTTTTCCTCTTCGTGCCCATGCCCGATTCTTTTGCAGAATCCGCCAGCGGTTCCCGTTTTACTCTTTATCTGGAAGAGCAGAAACTCGATTTGCGGCGGGACGATCCCCACGGTCTGCATTACTGGCTCCTTTATTCCGATCCCGAACTCATCCTCAAACCCGATCCCGAGACCGGGTTCAGCATGTTTCAGGGCCGCAATGAACTCACCATTCCGGATCCCGCCGGAATTCCCTTCCGTCTTTATGAAACATCCGCCGTTTACCGCGAACCGGTTCTCCGGCTTTCGCCCGGACGTTCCGTTTCGGATTTTTCATCCGGCATGCCGGCCCCGGTCATTCCCCCGCTTCCCGACCACCGGATCTTCCCTCCGGCGCATTACCCGCTCTGGACCGACGAGGCCGGTCTGATCTCCCAGGGACTTTTCCTCAACGATGACAAATCGCTCCGGATCCTGAAACAGCAGCATGCCGCCGCGCCGGCGGTCCTGCGGCTGACACT
Organism: Lentisphaerota bacterium; assembly: GCA_015061565.1. Taxonomy (GTDB): domain Bacteria; phylum Verrucomicrobiota; class Lentisphaeria; order Victivallales; family UBA1829; genus SIG94. The sequence continues at coordinate 1,572 of SUWI01000377.1, read as the reverse complement.
TCAAAACGGCCGTATTCCCGAGGTCCTGCTGCTCCGCTCCTGCGGCAATCCGGTGCTTGACGATCTTGCGGTCCGGCAGCTGATCAGCCGCAAAGCCAATTTCCAGCCTCTGCCGTCCTCCGAACCCGCCGTCAAATATTTCACGGTTTTCTGGCAGGCGCCCGATCTGGAATCGATCCGGAAGGAGGTCCGGCCATGATCGAGATCCCCGCACTTCATATTTTCAGCATCTATCTGCTGTTCTGGCTGACCTTCCTGGTCATCCTCTGGTTCCGAAATGAATTGCGCCGGCGCAAATCCTACGGCTGGTCCGTGGTCAAAAAACGCCTCTATTTCTGCGACAACTGCCATTTTTCCTTCCTCGCCCGCAATGCCGGCGAAAATGTCTCCCGCTGTCCCCGCTGCAACGAACTCTGCTTCATCCGGAAAAGCAAGCATTTCTGATCCCGCTTTTCCCATGCCGGTTTTCAGCTCCGGATCTGCGGGAGATTCAGATCTCCGGATAATGGCTGAGGATGAAATCCGCCAGCGGTGTGGGATCGTCCATCCCGTGCGGATGATGCCCGTAATAGTCGCGGCGCACCACCTGGATATCACCTCCGGCATCCAGCAGACGTTTTTCCAGCAGGTCGATGTTCGATCCCGGCAGGACGGTCTGGTCCTGGCCGCTGCGGATCGCCAGGATCGGGATTTTCGCCTTCGCGATCGGCAGATAATTGTTCAGCGGATTCAGCGGATGATTGCGGAGCCCTTCGATATCGGCGACTCCGTATGCTTTATAATGTTTCTCCGCTTCCGCGTGAAGATGTTCCAGAATGACAGGCGAAGTGTTGCTTTCATTGCGTTCTGCGGCGAAAGTCAGGGAACAGACCGGCGCATCGAGCCAGATCGCGCCGACCGTTTCGGGATGTTCCGCCGCCCAGCGGAGCGAAAACAATCCGCCGTAGCTCATTCCGAACAGCGCGCATTTTTTATGGAAATGCATCCCCTGCAGCATGCCGTAGAATTTTTCCAGCGTTCTGATCCCGGATTCATTCATGTAAGTGGAAAAAACATCCAGGAAGACGTGATGGAAACCTCTTTCCAGCAGTTTCAGGGCCGGAGTGCGGGACACGAAAGCTTCGGCCCATTGGATGCACCAGCTCCAAGGCAGACCCGTGGCCGGATGCGGGGGTTCCACAATGAACCCCTTATGACCGTCCAGCTCGAAATTATGTCTGCGATAGCCGTACCATTCCACAATTTCCCCTTCCGGATACCGGATCGAGGAACTGTTCGAAAATGCATACCGTTCTTTGCCCGCATTGGTGAGGGCAGCGTAATCCAAACCTTTTTCCGCCATGATCGAATCCTTTCATTTTGAGAATAAAATATCTGCGGAATAATATAATTTCAAACCCGCGCAATGCAAGCGGGAAACCGGTAAAATCTTCATGAATGCCGATTGTATCACGTCAGTGGAGTTAGGGAGATGGTCTGTCCGGAATCCGCGAACTTTTTTTACGGAGAATACGGAGAATACGGAGTTTCGCGGGCGTCCATGTCGAACCCCGAAAAACCAGGATTTTCATT
>SUWI01000070.1 GCA_015061565.1 Lentisphaerota bacterium | reverse complement strand
ATATTATACCTGCACCAGCACGGCATGGGGATGTTTTGCCTACAACAGCTGCCGTCCGACGCCGTCCTATTACGGACTAAAAGCGTTCGGGGAAATCGTCCGCTATCCGGTGCGTCTCGTGGCGGAAAGTTCGCAGAAAAACGTGACGGTCCTGACCGGAGAAAACGAAACCGGGGCGAAAGCTCTGCTGATCTCTGCATTCAAAACCGGCAATCTGGAATACGAGTTGAAAGCCGACATTCCGCTGAGCCCGGCGAACTGCCGGATCCACCTGCTGGACAACGAACACCGGCTGGCTCTGGTGGAAGATGCCGTTTTCAGCGGCAATACGGTCAAGTTCGAATCAGTATCCAATTCCGCCTGTGTGCTGGTCAATATCGGATAAATCTTCCCGATCCGGTGATCCCGCGTCATGATGTCCTGCTCGCTTTGCCTATAGGACCTATAAGCCTTATAGGGTTCGCGGAAATCCGGTGATCCCACGCCTTTGCCGGATTTTCCGCTCTGCGTTCTTGCGACTTGCAACTTTCAACTTTAAACTTTTCCGTGCATTCCGGCTTGCTTTTTGGTAAAAAGACAGTATATTGAAAGTCAGAAGGAAACGTTCAATCCATAGGAGATTTTATCATGGGAAAAGAAATGATCGCCGCATTCGGAGAAGTCATGCTCCGGCTCGCCCCGGAAGGAAAAACCCGTTTTGCCCAGACCCTGCCGGGCACTTTGCAGGCCACGTTCGGGGGAGGGGAGGCCAATGTGTGCGCCTCGCTTTCCATGCTGGGCGCGAAAGCCCGTTATCTGACCGCCCTGCCGGAAAATCCGATCGCCGCCGCCTTTGCTACGGAACAGCGCGGCTTCGGGACGGATGTCAGCAAGATCCTGTGGACCAAGACCGGCCGCATGGGCGTTTATTATGCCGAACACGGCGCGGCCCAGCGCGGTTCCAATGTGGTTTACGACCGGGCGCATTCCTCCATCGCGGAAGCCAAACCGCAGGATTATGATTTCGTCGCCATGCTGGAAGGCTGCGGCCATCTGCATGTGACCGGGATCACGCCCGCCCTGAGTGAAAACGCTTTCCTTTCCACGCTGGCGATTGTGGAAACGGCGGAGAAAATGGGCGTGACCGTTTCCTGCGACCTGAATTACCGCAAGAAACTCTGGAAATGGAAAGAAGGCACCGCGCAGAATGTCCTTGCCGGCGAATGCATGCAGCAGATCGTCAGCCATGCCGACATCATCATCGGCAACGAGGAAGATGCCGCGGACGTGTTCGGGATCCATGCGGAAAACACTTCGATCGAAAGCGGAAAACTCAATATCGCCGGCTATGGCGACGTGGCGCGGAAACTTTCCAAACGTTTCCCGAAAGCCTCCTATGTGGCGATCACGCTGCGTGAAAGCTACTCCGCCGACCACAACAACTGGGGCGGCATGCTTTACGACTGCAAGGCCGATCAGACCTTCTTCGCTCCGCTGAACGCCAAAGGCGAATATGCCCCGTATGAGATCCGGAATATCGTGGACCGTTTCGGCGGCGGCGATTCCTTCTGCGCGGGTCTGATTTTCGCTCTGCGCGGCAATGAATACAACAAGCCGGCCGATGCCATTGCGTTTGCAGCGGCGGCGAGCTGCCTGAAACATTCCATCCACGGCGATTACAATTATTCGACCAAAGCCGAAGTGGTTTCCCTGATGAAAGGCAACGCTTCCGGCCGGGTGAAACGCTGATACGGATTCATATTCAACCATCGATCGGGAGGTGACCATGAAAAGTTTTGAGGATTACGCGGCGGAATGTGCGCTGGTGGCGATTTTGCGCGGGATCAAACCGGAGGACACCGAAACCATCTGCGATGCCCTGTATGACGGCGGCGTCCGTCTGCTGGAGATCACCCTGAACACTGCCAATGCATTCGACTGCATCGACCGGGCGCTGAAACATACCGCCGGACGGATGATGATCGGCGCCGGGACAGTGCTTACTCCCGATGAAGTGACCCAGGTGGCGCAGCATGGCGGCAAGTTCATCATTTCGCCGAATACCGATCCGTCCGTGATCCGGCGGACCAAGGAACTCGGTCTGGTTTCCATCCCGGGGTTCTTTACTGCAACGGAAGCGTTTATCGCCATCCAGGCCGGAGCCGATTATCTGAAATGTTTTCCGACCGGACGGCTGGGCCCGGGTTACATCAAGGACCTGAAAGCCGTGGTTCCCAAACCGATCTTCGCGGTCGGCGGAGTGGACAAGAACAATCTGCCGCAGTATTTCCCGATGTGCGCGGGTGCCGGGATCGGCAGCGCTTTCTTCAAACCGGGCAAACCGCTCGATCAGATCCGGCAGGATACCCGCGAGATGGTCGAGATCTGGAAGCGGACGGTCGGAAAATAAGACTGCCCTGAGCGTAAAAATGCTTTTCTTTCAGCGACCGGATACGGTTTTATTGAAAGAAAAGCAGGGGGTTTCCTTTTTCGCTCTTGAAAAATCGTAAAACAGTGATAGATTACTGTATCTCAAGGTTGAATAGAAACTACGAGGAGAAGTAACGTGAAATCGGAATTTGAATTTGTAAATTATTTGGAAGCAGACTCAATCCTGATGCTGAAAGGTGACACTAAAAAAGACGTGCTTCAAGAAATTATCGACTATGCTGCCACCCGCTGCACCCTGGATGATACTCAGTTGCGTGAGGCGATTTGGAAACGTGAAAAAATGATGACCACCGGTATTGGAAACGGGTTGGCTCTGCCGCATATCCGCGTTGCCGGATTCCCCGCTCCCCTGGTGATCGTCGGCCGCTGCCAGAATGAGATCACCGATTACCACACGCTGGATAACGCCCCGGTGCGTCTGATCGTGTTCCTGGCCGCCGATGAAAAGGATCAGGATGCCTATTTGAAGATCCTCGGCAGCATTTCCGTCAAACTGAAAGACAAAGACCTGATGGCGGAGATCATGGCCGCACCCGGCAAAGAAGAGATCTACGACATTCTGAAACGCTGAATTCGCAATACATCTCTTTACCGCAAAAAATCCCGGAATTCGAACTCGGGATTTTTTGTTGTTATGCACTCTCCGTAAAGGTCCGCGTTACCGGCCGGAAGATTCACGAACGGCATTTCTGATCTGCGCTTCGGAGATCGGTCCCCGACGCAGGATCTTCCAGGTGGAATCGGCAAACACCTGCACTACGGTCGAGGCCGGCGAATCCGGCGGCAAGGCTCCTCCGTCCACTGCCAGATCGACTTCGCCGTCGATGCTGTTCAAGGCATATTCGACATTGCGTGCGGGCTCCTGTCCGGAGTAATTCGCACTCGTGGAGGCCAGGGCGCCGCCGTATTCCTTCAGCAGTTCGCGGATGAACGGATGATCCGGGATCCGGAATCCGAACGTGCCGCCGTTCCGTTCCGGCACGACCAGCGTGATCGGGCCCGGACAGAATTTCCGGGCGAGAAATGCGGCCGCATCCGGCAGGACAGCTTCGGGGGGCAGGGAGTCCAGATCCGGGATGAATGCAGCGAACGGCTTGTTTTCCGAACGGTGCTTCAATTCGTAAATCCGCGCCCGCGCCGCCCGGTCATGCCAGCTGCAGACCAGTCCGTAAACTGTTTCGGTTGGAACCAGCAGCACGCTGCCGGACTGGTTCAGGATCCGGACCGCTTCCTGAACGGCGGTCTCCGTGGTAAGGATCTTCATTTTCCGGCCGCTTTTACCTGGCTTTGAGTTCCGCTTCGAAAAGTTCCCGGAGCAGCTTCGGATCGATCCGTTTAGCCGGGTCGAACGGAGGCAGTTTTTTGCGCGCCCCTTCCACCGCTTCCGGATCGCGGCACTGCTTGAGCAGAGTCAGATATTTCAGCTCCGCGTCATTGGCCTGCAGCTGGGCGTTCAGCAGAATGGAAAGGCTCATATTGCCGCGCGTAAAACGTTTCTGCAGATCGGCAACGTAAAAGTTCACTGCATAAAGATCGATGGCCGCAGCTGCGATCCCGGGTTCCGGCAGCAGACCCGCATCGGCTTTCATCTGCAGCAGTTCTGCCTTGTAAAGCATGGTCTTGGCTTTCAGCACGGACATTCCGTTCAGCGAACCGTTCTTGAATTGTTTTTCATAATCGGCGACCAGCTTGGTCAGCAGTTCGACCCGGGATTTGACCGTGCCGCGGATGCGCTGCTGGATCGCGGCTGAACCTTTCGGCGCCGCCGAACAAGGCATCGCTCCGAATAAGATAGCGGCCGCGGCGATCATGGCGATTTTTCCTGTCATCACAAAAATCCGTTCTTTCATATCATCCCTCCGTTTTGGTTTAGTTACAGTTTAATTTACCATGCGGGACTGAAAATGCAAGCTGCCAAAGGAAAAAACGGAGTCGGGTCATGCGTTCCTGAAACGTTGGAACAGCCGTTCCGCATCAGGCGAGGGGGGCAGTTCGACGGGCTGGTTTTTCACCATGACCTTAGCCGCGGCTGCAATATCGGGATATTGTCCGAGCGCGGTGAAACCGATGACTGCGGCTCCGAGCAGGGATGCTTCCGAATTGACCGGCAGCAGTTTTTCCTGCGGAAACAGTGCTCCGGCGGTTTCGCGGACCGCGGTTTCGCGGCAGGCCAGCGCCTGCAGCACCAGCTCGGAACGCGCTCCCGCACAGGATTCCAGCAGGTTGCAGCAGATCCGGAGCGGACAGAGGGTGCCGAAGACCGCCGCGCGGCAGAGTTCTTTCAGCGCATGGTCCGCCCGGAGCCCCTGCCACGCGCCGCAGGGTGTGTAATCCATGCTCGGCGCGCCTTTGCCCAGAATATACGGATAGAACAGCGGCAGATCGGCGGTCAGCGGAACCGATTGCGCCAGCTGGAAAAATTCTTCCATGGAAATGTTATGGGTCCGTGCGAACCATTCGAATGAAAAACCGCCGGACGGCACCGAGCCCAGATACAGTTCCCGATTTGGATCGGCATGGGCGAAGACAAAGAGTTTTCCCGCCAGTTTCGCTCCCGTTCCCGGCGATCCGGTCGCCAGCAGCTGTCCCGCGGTTCCGAGCGTGAGCGAGACCGTGCGGTCGTTGACACCGCTGCCGAGCGCCGCGCTGGAAAGGTCGCCGGACCCGGTGACGACCGGAGTCCCTTCCCGCAGTCCGGTCTCTGCGGCTGCAGCTTCCGTCACTTTGCCGCAGACCGAGGCGGACGGCAGGATCGGCGGCAGTTTTCCCGTATCGATGCCGAGTTCGCGGAAAAAGTCCGCATCCCATCGGCTGTCCCCCAGGGTCATGCCGAGCACGCCGGACGCATCGGTCGGATCGGTGGCAAAATTGCCGGTCAGCCGGAATGACACGAAATCCTTGCTCTGCAGAAAGACCGTTGATTTGCGGTATGACTCCGGCTGTTCCTCTTTCATCTGCATGATCTTGGGCAGGGTGAAAACGGGGATGGCGCGGCAGCCGAACCGGTTCAGCAGCGTATCGCCGAAACGCCGGTTCAGCTCATCGGACTGGACCTGTGCGGAGTTGTCGCTCCAGAGCCTCGCGGGTTCCACGGGGTTGCCGTCCGCATCGATCCCGAGCAGGGCGTGCATGTTGCCCGTCAGGACCAGGGCGTCGATCCGGTTTCCGGCCTCGGAGGTCAATTCCCGCAAAAGACGGGCGGTGACGGCATACCAGGCTTCGGCGTCCTGCCGGTCCGGCGAGGCCGCACGGTCGAGACGCTGGCTGCGGATGAGACTCATCCTGCCCGTTTCATCGAAAACGGCAGTTTTGATCCGGCTGGTGCCAAGGTCGATCGCGAGGATGGATGCCATGATGTTTTTCCTGGGTTACGGCAGCAGAAAAGCGTTGCGGATCTCCGGTCTGGCGAGCAGCTTTTCATTGTGTTCGCGGCCGCCCGGCGCATTGGAGCTGAGGAAAACCGGCGGGACCAGTCCTTTCGCGGCGATCTTTTCCACGGCAAGCGCGGAAAGCGTGTGCATGATGAAGGAGCCGACGATGGTGGAAAGCGGGCCCATGGGACAGTTTCCCGCGGTAATGGAGGCGTCGCCGCAGGGCACGTGATTGTCGATCATCACGGCGCGGTCCGAGAGGCTCCACAGATTGGGGATGCTGCTGTGATCGCCCTTCTGATCGCGGTAGGCGGCGGAACTGATGACGATCAGGCGGGCGCCGCGTTTCAGGGCCGCTTCGGCGACGGCGACCGGCGCGCCGTTTTTGCCCGAGGTGGAAATCAGCACCAGCACATCGTCCTTTTTCAGCTGGGAACATTCGATCACGGCTTTGCCGACCGCTTCGTTGTGCTCCACCGCGCTGGTGAGAAAGCCCGGAGTCGTGGCGATGCTCATGCCCGGCCCCCACAGCGGCCGCCAGAATGCCGGCGTGGCGGCACGGTAAAACACATCTTCCGCCAATATCGCCGAATGGGTGCAGCCGAATACATAGACCGTATGTCCGTCCGCATAAGCGTCGGCGATCAGGCCGGCTGCCGTTTCCAGGGCTTCCGTTTCACTTGCGGCCGCATCCAGGATCCGGTGCGCCTGCTTCAGATAATCTGCTGTAACCATATTTCATGTTTCCGCTTTCACAGTTTCAGTTTTCTCCGGATATAATAATTCAAATTTTCCTTTTTTCAAATCGGAATCATTTGAAATCGGCATAAATGATGTTATCTTATCGGAATTTATTCGGTCAAGTGAAAGGACGGGGCTTGATGTTGATTATGGCGGTATATTCGCTGCTGATGGCGGCGCTGATCTGGGACCGGATCATCCTGCCGCTGAAAGTGCGGCGGGTCTGGAAGATCCTGCTGGCCCTGCCGATAGTTGCTGCGTGCTGCAAAAACCAGATCACGCATCTGCTGGGCGGCCCGATGTTTTTCGCTCCCGACCTGCCGGGCTGGTTCCTGCTGCCGGCGGCATGGATCTATGCGTCCGCGTTCCTGCTCTTTTTCGGACTGGTCTTTCTGGAGGTTGTCCGGCTGACGGCGAACTTGATCTGTTTCTGCCGGGATCATCGGAAACCGCCGGAGGAATACCGGCGGTTATTTTGGAAAATCAGCCTCGGACTGATCCCCCTGGCGGCTCTGCTGGCGGCATTCGGACTGTATCGCGGAATGGCCGATCCGGCAATCCGGGAAATGACCATGCAGTTCGAAAATCTGCCGAAGACGGCGGACGGCTGCCGGATCGCGGTCCTGGCCGATCTGCATGCCGACCGCATCACCACCGCGCCGAAAATCCGGCGGATAGCGGATCTGGCGAACTCGCTGAATCCTGATCTGACCGTGCTGCTCGGGGATTATGTGGACGGCAAAGTGCCGGCGCGCGGACAGGAACTGCTGCCGCTGAAATCATTGAAAGCCAAATACGGCGTTTACGCGATTCCCGGCAATCACGAATATTATTCCGGCTGGCATGAATGGCGGCCTTTCCTGAGCAGCTGCGGATTGAAAATGCTGGAAAATCTCCATGTCCGATTGCCGAACGGGATTTATCTTGCCGGAGTGAGCGATCCTGCCGCCCGCGGTTTCGGCGAACCGGTGCCGGATATTGCAAAAGCCCTGCATGGCATACCGCAGGGAAGTTTCATCCTGCTGCTGGCGCATCGTCCAGGACAGGCCCATGCCGCGGCGCAGAAAGGGGTGACCATGCAGCTCTCGGGTCATACGCACGGCGGCATGGTCTACGGACTCGACTGGTTCGTGGGACGGTTCAACGGCGGTTATGTTTCCGGAATGTATGAGGTCGGCGGCATGAAGCTTTACGTCTCCAACGGCTCGAGCATCTGGAACGGATTTCCGATCCGTCTGGGACACGAATCGGAAATCACGCTGATCACCCTGAAAAGCAAATGAGACAGGGCTCGCTTATTTTGGCAGATGCAGATGAAGCGAAGCCGGTAACTGCTTGCCGCAGTTTGAAGAATATTGCCGGAATTAATTTCCCGGATTTGCAAAATAGGAAAAAAATGCTATTTTTATGTTGAAGAAAAAACGGAAAGGAGCGGCATCATGATCCATCATAAGTTTCTGCTGAGTTTTTCCATCGCGAAAGTATGTCCGCTGCACATCATTTATATGAATCCGCAGGAACTTGCATTGGAGCATCAGCACGATTTTCTGGAATTGGTCATCGTTCTTGAGGGCAGAGGGGAGCAATATGGAGGATTTTATAAAGGGGAAGTCAAGGCCGGCGATGTGTTTCTGATCCCTTGCGGCGTCAGTCACGGGTATCGGAACGGTTCCCCGGATTTTTCGTTGATCAATATCCTGTATCTGCCGAAATCGCTGCCGATTTCTCCGCTGGACATATCCCTGCTTCCCGGTTTTCAGATTTTCTATACGGGGCAAAACACTACGCCGGTCAGATATCCCGGCATCCATGCCGAGGGAGAGGAGTTTCAGACGATTGCCGGACTGGCGAAAGAATTATATTCGGAATATCAGGCCAAGAAACCGGGCCGGTTCTTCTGCTGCATCGGCATTTTCATGCAGCTGCTGTGCCGGATCCTGCGTCTGTATGGACAGCCTTCATCGGTCAACCCCAAAGACCCGCCGTTGTCAGCTAAAATTTTCGCCTATCTGAACTCGCATTACAAGGAAGACATTACGCTGACAGATCTCTGCCGTATTTCCTGTATGTCCAAGTCTTCATTGATGCGGTATTTCATGAATGCGGCCGGTTGTTCCCCGATCCATTACCTGATCCGGCTCCGCATTTCCGAAGCAATGCGCCTTCTCTGTTTCAGCAATCTGGCCATCACGGAAATTGCCAGTCAGACCGGTTTTCATGACAACAACTATTTCTGCCGGCAATTCAAACAGGTCACCGGGCAGACTCCGCTGAATTTCCGGAAAACGCAGTTGAAAAAAGAACTGCCGGACTCTTCCGTCTCCTGATCGCCCCTTTTGGGAATATTGTGCTATAAATTGATTTTTTTGTGATTGATTTACAGCTGGTTCCTGATATATTTTTCACCAGATGGATACCAGAAGAGAAGGCAATCATGAATTTTCATGCATCGGATTTGAAAGATTTGCGCAGACGGTTTTACCTCCCGGTCACCCGGATCGTACATTCTGCTGATGTGATCGAGCCTGACGTATTGATCGGAAATCTTGAAATCCAGCCGTTTATGTTCGGCTCGCGGCAATATCCGAAATGCTTGATTGCTCCAGGCGGGACCCTGATCCTGGATTTCGGAAGAGCACTGCACGGCGGGATCCGCATCGTATCTTCAGGAACCGAATCCCCGCTGATCAGGATCCGTTTCGGGGAATCGGTCAGCGAAGCCATGCAGACTTCCGATCAGGATCATTCCCGTAAGGAAGATACGATCCGGCTTCCGAACGGTTACGGCATGACCGAATACGGAAATACGGTATTTCGTTTCGTTCAGCTGTTCAATGCGGGCGAATCCGAAATCCGGCTCACCAATGTGACGGCTGTTGCGCTGGAACTGGATCTGGAGGTGACGGGTTCCTTCGAATCCTCCGATCCCCGTCTGGATCAAATCTGGAAAACGGCAGTGCGCACCGTTCATCTCTGCATGCAGGATTATCTGTATGACGGCGGCAAACGCGACCGGATCGTCTGGGCGGGCGACATGCATCCCGAGATCCACGGGATCCTCTGCGCGTTCAGCGACACTTCCATTATCCGCCGGTCCTTCGAATTCCTGATGCAGCGTTATCAGCCGGATCAGCCGATCAACAATATCTTTTCCTACAACTGCTGGGTGCTGATCGGTCTGTGGGATTATTATTGTGTTTCCATGGATAAAAGTCTGTTGGAACAATTTCGCACTTTCATTCTGACAATGGCGGAAAACCTGGCGGGTTTCGTCGGCCCGGACGGTTCCGAACAGATTCCCGAACGCCGTTTTCTGGACTGGCCCAATGATAACGATCCCGCGGCCAAACATGCGGGCTTGCAGGCGCTGCTCCTCTGGGCGATGAAGTCTGCGGTCCGGCTGTTCGGGGAACTGGACCTTCCCGCCGACAGGCTGACGCAGGCGGCCGATCTGCTCCGGCGTCACATTCCCGATCCGGTCGGAAAGAAAGCCCCTGCGGCGCTGCAGACCCTGACCGGACTGGCCGACCGGACCGATATTCTGGAGCATGAGCCCTTCAAAGATGTCAGCACCTTTTACGGTTACTACATACTTCAGGCGAAAAAAACGCTTCCGGCACTGGAACTGATCCGCAAATACTGGGGCGCCATGCTGGATTTCGGCGCGACCAGTTTCTGGGAGGATTTCGATTTGGACTGGACGAAAAATGCGTCCCGGATCGATGAACTGCCCGTGCCGGGGAAAGCGGATCTCCATGCCGATTTCGGTGCGTATTGCTACAGGGGTCTGCGTCACAGTCTGAGTCACGGCTGGAGCTGCGGTCCCGCTCCGTTCCTTTCCGGCCGAGTGCTGGGAATCACGTTCCCCGCACCGGGAAAAGTTCATTTCGCGCCGGATCTCGGGGATCTGAAATTCGCCTCAGGAGCGGTTCCGACTCCATTCGGACTGATCCGGGTCGAAGCCGAAAAGGGAAAAAAAGCCAAACTTGAGCTGCCGCAGGGTTTGCAGTTGATATAAACAACCGAACATAAAATGAAAGGGAAGAAATCATGCCGAACCGCAAAAACGCCTCATCTCTCACTCCTCATCCATCATGCGTGAGTTGTCAAACGAAATGCCGTTTTACGCTCATAGAGCTCCTTGTAGTCATAGCGATCATTGCGATTCTGGCTGGGCTGCTGTTGCCGGCACTGAATGCAGCGAGGGAAAAAGCACGGACAATCAGCTGCACCGGTAATCAGAAGCAACTTTCACAAGCAAGAATGTTCTACCGGGACGGCAATCAAGAATGCACGCCGCCTTATTCCACGATAATGGGAGCGCCCAACGCGACAAACAAGGCCAGTTTCTGGCCGGCAAATATCGTGAAGAACGGCTATCTTTCATCGACCGCCATTCTCGTGTGTCCTTCCCGTTCCCAACCGGATCCCTCGTATGAGATACGGAAAGCTTTTTTGGCGAACACGGCGAAATCGTGGGTATGTTATGACTGGAAGTGGACCTATCCCGATTACGGTTCGAATATCGAAATTTGCGCGAACGCCTTTCCGAGTGACGTGCCGAAAGCGGCGTATGCCTATTCCATGAAAATGATCAAGCATCCTTCCGCCGTGATCGACACCGCAGAATCAATTTCCTCATACGGCGCAACATTAAGCAGGGGAGCCCAACTCGTTTATTCATACCCAAAGGAATCATCTTTTCTCTTCGCGCCGCACGGCGGATTCCGTTCCTGCAACGTCGCCTGGCTGGACGGACACGTAAGCATGGAAAAGACGCCGATGGACTCCCGTGGCGGAGCCGCCTATCGAGGACTTCTCCATGCGGAAGGGGCATTTTTCGCCAGCAGGAGTTATACGCCCAATCCGTGGACAAAGGATAACAAAGCTCGATGAAAGGAGTGCGGGATGAAAACGATTTGCATGCGTAACATCAAAACCAACGTAAACGATAGGAAAGGGTGAATAATGTCCACTGCAGCTTATTTCTCCCTCTCGGTCGCGCTGATTTCCGGGTTCCTGACAGTGTGCGCCGCCGACCTGACGAACCGGAGCGCGCAGGACATCCGGAAGGAAATCAAAGAACCGTTGATCGCGCAGGGCTCAAATGGCCGGGAAAAGGCTGAATCAGCCGTTATCGGCGAGGCTCTTGCCATCGCCGAAAACGGGGAAGCCCGGGCAGGGATCCTGATTCCGAAAAATGCCAAACCCATTGTCCGGCTCGCGGCAAAGGAATTGGCCGGGTATCTGAAAAAAATCACAGGCGCGGATTTCCCGATCGGCACGACTGCCCAATTCAAGACCAATTTCAAACTGGGATTCGGCGATCCGGCCGGTCTGGATAATGAGGAGTTCATCATCCGCACAAAAGACGGTCAGATCGAGATCTTCGGACATGACACGGATCACAAAGTCTCCTGGCGTCATTACTTTTCCTGCGATGAAAAGGGAACGCTGCTGGGCGTCTGGTATTTTCTCGAACTGCTGGGCGTCCGCTGGCCAGCGCCCGGCATGGATCATGTGCCGGAGCAGAAAGCACTGGTTCTGGAACCGCTTGATATCCGGTTCAAGCCGTTCTTCAGAGACCGTCATATTGGCAGAGTCATTTTTGAGTTCATGCGGCAGCCGGATGCCCGCGAATACTGCAAAAACATCGATGAGGCAATAAAATGGTATCTTCGGATCGGGGAGTCTGTACGGCTGAGCGTCGGATGTCATTCGGAACGAACTCTTGAACTAAACAAGCTTCCCGAATGGACTTCGGATCCGACCCGGCTCCAGCTTGAGAAAAACGGCAGGCGCAACCCGAGATATTCCTGCTGGACCCATCCCGATGTGAAGCGACTTTGGATGAAAGCCGCCGATGATTATTTTTCAGGAAAAACTGCCCTCCAGGCGGGATTCAAATATGCAGGGAAGTACGCATGGAACGGCTGGCCGTATCCGTTTTTCGGTCCGGATGAATTTATGATCGATCCCAACGACAACGACGGAGTGAATGACGGACGCTGCTACTGTGAACGCTGCCGGGAATTCCGGGAAAAACATCCCTGTCCCGATGATACCGAGTTGATCTGGGACGTCATCGCCGATGTCGCCGAATCCGTCGTCAAAAAACATCCCGGAAAATATATTACGACGCTGGCTTATCCGCCGAAACGTCAACTCCCCTCGCGGAAACTGCCGTCCAATATTCGCGTCAGACTCTGCCTCAGCGGCCCCAAAATCGGACTCGATCCGGTCAATTTCGACAAAGAAATTCGGACGATCCGGTCTTGGCATGACGTGTTGGGCAACAAAGTTCCTCTCTGGACATACCATTGCGTCTGTTTCAACGATTCCATGCCCGGCATCATAGAGACTTATCCCCATCTGATACAGAAATATGTCCGCGCCATGAAAGACAGCAGCGAAGGCATGCTCATGCAATTTATGGGGCTGACCTTCACCGGAAAATTGCTGGACACCTACATGTTCCATCGGCTGATGCGAAATCCCGATCTTGACATTGAACGGGAATTAGATGAGTATTTCCTCCTGCTCTACGGACCTGCCCATAAAGAGGCCAGACAGTTTTATGCGGAACTTGAAAATCTCTTCGCCGATTTCTGGAATAAGACCGTTCCGAAAGGTGGAAAGATCGGGATGGCCACTCCATGGAAATATCATGATCGGGCCATGCAGAAAAAACTGTGGACTCTGACCTATACCAAACAGAAAATGGCCCGGCTGGGAAGCCTCATCGATGCCATGGAAAAGAAAGTCTCTCCATCCGGTCCCTTCGCGAAATCCGTCCGACTGCTCCGCAAATACGTCTACAATGCTCTCATCGATGAGCGAAAGTTAACCCTTGGCAAGGAAGATATCCGCCGGAAACTCAAGCTTTCCGCCGCAATGGTTGCACCCGGTGCAGCTCCGTCCGAAAAAAAGTGGCAAGCCGCGTCCGTTGCCCGGCTGATCCCCGCGGTTCCTTTCATGGAAAAATTAAATGCCGGCGGCTGTTTCCGGCTTCTGACCGATGGCAAAACCCTGTTTATCCGCGCGGAACTGGACGAAAAAATGATGAAACAGACTGTAGTCCGCCCCGGACAGAAAAACGGCAGCAAAGATATCTGGAAAGACAACTGTGTGGAATTTTTCTTCGCTTCCATGAAAGACGGCTTTCGCTGGCATCTGATCGTCAACGACCTCGGTCTTTGGAGTTCCCGCCGGATTGTCCGGGGGGGCGATTCCTGGTTCCCGCTTCCCGGATGCCGCGTCTCAGTCCTGCGGAAGTCCGGGGGATGGACTGTTCTGGCTGCCATTCCTCTGAAAACGCTTAATCCCTCCGGCGGAGAATTGCGTATGAATGTTATCCGGGAGCGGCGTGTCAGGGGCAGACCGGTTGAATACAGTACCTCGTCGCCGCTGGCTCGTCTCGGGACCTGGCAGATTCCCGGAAATTTTGCCACAGTCCGGTTCAACGAATAAACAGCAGACGTTCTTTCCTGTCCGGCTGCGGATTGAAAATGCTGGAAAATGCGAATATCCGGCTGCCGAACGGGATTTACCTGGCCGGGGTTCGGCGAACCGGTGCCGGATATTGCGAAAGCGTTGCATGGCATACCGCAGGGAAGTTTCATCCTGCTGCTGGCGCATCGTCCGGGACAGGTCCGTGCCGCAGCGAAATCCGGCGCAGTGCTGCAGCTTTCGGGACATACCCACGGCGGCATGGTTTACGGCCTCGACTGGTTCGTCGGACAGTTCAACTGCGGTTTCGTTTCCGGCCTTTACGAGGGCAGCGGCTTTGACCTCCCGGTGGATGATGGTGAGTTTCCGCTGCCCGTCATATTTGGAAATTTTGTTTGGATCCATGCTTGTTTTTTGCCGAAAAACGATTATATTCCAACCTTCGAATCGGCTGGAAAATCGGTCAGCCATATCGAAACGAAATTTGATAGAAAGGAAATTGCTTATGAATTCGATCACCAATCTTTCACGCAATGCTGCGATCCGTTTCATCACCGGCGGCTTGTGTGCCGCTGCCATGATCGCCGCAGCCGATGATGGTGCCAAGGAAAAATCCGTGGAGTTTCAATTCGGATATCAGGTCAAAACGTCTGTTTCCACTGGGAATGGATCGCAGCCCAAAGCCTCGGATTTCCGCAAGGATGCGGAAAAGGGGATCGCGGCGGCACAGCACAATCTGGGAGTGAGCTATGAACGCGGCGACGGGGTAAAGAAAGATCCCCGGGAAGCTTTCAAATGGTATGCGAAAGCTGCGGAGCAGGGGTATGCTCCGTCGCAGAACATGGTCGGCGCATACTATTGTCTGGGAATTGCGGTGGACAAAAATCCGGACGAGGCGGTTAAATGGTTCCGCAAGGCCGCTGAGCAAAACGACGCCCAGGCGTTGGAAAATCTGGCTGTCTGCTATGAAGAAGGAACCGGGGTCAAAAAAGATCCGGATCAGGCGTTCAAATTGCATCTCAAGGCCTCGGAGCTGGGCAATGAGAGAGCTCAGACCAATGTGGGCGCCTGCTTCATGGAAGGCACCGGCACGAAAAAAAATCCTGCGGAAGCCGTGAAATGGTTCCGCAAAGCGGCGGAAAATGGCGATGCGGTCGGACAGTACAATCTGGCGCTTTGCTATGCCGACGGCATTGGTGTGAAACCCGATCCGGCCGCCGCCGCAAAATGGGCGGAAAAGGCGGCAAAAAGCGGCCATAAGGATGCTCCGGCCCTGCTGAACCGCTTGAAAAAATAAGTTTTTGGATCGGGCCTGTCCCATACGTCCGGCACCCTGTGTTCCAAGGGGCTTGACAAGGGCAGAGACCTCCTCACGGAACATACACCAGGCTTGCCGGATTTTTCCATCCGGCAAGCCTGGTGCCGTATCGGTTCACGAATCCCGGTCTTATTTCTGCAGATGCAGATGAAGCATTCTGCGGCAGGCGGCGATCTCGGTCAGGGCACTGTTGACCTGCCGGATCTTCCACTCGAGATGCCATTTGTCGCAGACATATTCCATGCTGGGTTCCCAGCCCCGCAGCGAACCGGATTGGGCAGGGGCATCTGTCCGGAAAAGATGACTGGCCTCTCCGATCCTGCGGAAGAAACGTTTCCGGTCAGAGTTTTTTGCAATATCTGATGGACTTCAGATTTTTTTCGAACCCGGCCCGTTCGTAGGCGCGGCGGGCAGGGGCATGGCCTTCATCCAGTCCGGTCGAAACCGTGACTGCGATCATGCCTTCCTGCCGCATCCGTTCGAAAACGGCCGCATACATTTCCTGTCCGACGCCCTTTTCCCCCGAATCAGGATCGGCGGCATTGTTGGACAGGAAACCGGTTTTCGTTTCGCGGTTCAAGCCGAAAGTGACGAATCCGACGATTTTCCCGTTGCGCTCGCAGACATAACATTGCCGGGGAAATTCAGCCGTGAATTCCGTCAGCTGATACCGTTTGTCCTGAAAGCGGTTTTCATAGAGAATGGAATAAAGTTCATCTCCGAGCTGTTCCTTGAAACCGGCAAAAATATTTTTCCATGCCCGGTAAGCGATCTGAACGATCGTTTCCAGATCGTCCGGCTGAAATAATCGAATCATTTTTCTGTCTCCTGGTTATTCTGAAAGTGGAACGGTTATTTCTGCAGATGCAGATGAAGCATTCTGCGGTAGGCGGCGATCTCGGTCAGGGCACTGTGGACCTGACGGATCTTCCATTCGAGATGCCATTTGTCGCAGACATATTCCATGCTGGGTTCCCAGCCGAGACGGGAATCGAATTCCACCACGGGAATGGTGTCTTCGGCATTTTCGATCTCTTCATACGCAAGGGCTTCGATCCGGTCGAGATGTTTATCCGCTTCTTTGACCGTGGCGGAATCCTGCATGGCGATATTCTCGCGCCACCATTCCTTGATGTGGATCGTGGTGACGACCGAATTGCGGATGAAATGTCCGAGCGCTTCCAGCCGTTTCGCTTCGTCGCGTTTGGCCGGATCGGCATTTTTGACCGCCTTTGCCGCCGCCTCGAGTCCCTGGTTCCAGAGCTTGAGCATCCGGTTCAGGGAGCGCAGTTCGGCGGGATAACGCAGGAATCCGGGCGACTGTTCCGCATTTTCATACGGGGTGTAGAAGGTCTTGACGATGCCGCCGCCGAAATGGGCGTGAGGCGCGGTCGGGAAGCGGATCTCCTTGTTCGCCATGGTGCGGGAGATATTGGGCTGGAAGATGAACGGATAGGCTGCGCCGACGCGCCAGGGACCGTACTGGTCTTCGTTGGACGCGATATAATGGTTCATGGCCTCGCTCCATTTTTTCCAGGCGGTGCGGACATGCGGGGCGGCTTTCTTCCCGTAATCGCGGACCGCGATCTTGGTCAGCAGTTCATCGTAATCCGGCTCGAAATCTTCCCATGAAGTCCATTTGCCGAGGTCGGCGGCGACATTGTTCCACCAGCCGTAATGGTGGGTGGCATAATGTCTTTCGACTTTCCATTTTTTGGCGGCAAGGCGCAGATTGAGGTCGCGGCGGAGGATTTTTTCCGGTGCGGGCACGAGCGGGACACAGCCGAAATCCCAGGCAATGCCGGTGGTGTTGACGTTGCCGTTGAGCATGATCCCGCGCTTATGCGCTTCCTCGCATTCGCTGGTGAAATAATATCCGGGCTCGTCGGCGGAAATCGTGTAATCCATCACGGGCGTGTGCAATCCTTCGAGACGGCGCTGCGAAAAGATCTCGTAGCAGACGGACAGAGACACGTTCTTCGGATAATTCGCCAGAAATTTTTTGCGCAGTTCGAACGGCGCGTAGCCCCAGTTGTAGGTGCTGAACTGCACCTCGGCATCCGGTTTGAACTTATGCACGGCGCGTTCGATGCACTGGATATAGGCGGGATAATCCCTGCAGGGATACCAGCCCGGACTCGGCCGCGTGTCCGGAATGCCGTCGACCACGCTTTCCCGGTGAGGTTTGCCGGTGGTGGCGGGATCGCGGCTGGGGAATTCCAGCGATTCACCGCACAGCCCGATGCCCGTGGCGCCGGGATAGCGGCGGAACACTTCGCCGTAAACTTTGTCGAATTTCTCCTGCGCGCCGGCTTCGTCAGGATGCACGTAGGTCCGGATGTAATTGAAAAGAAAAGTGCCGATGCCGTATCGCGCCGCGCGCTTGATGATGTCGTTGAAATCGCAGTAGCCGAGCCGGTTGCGGTCGAAATCGACCATGAACAGTTCGATCTCGTCATACCCGGCGTGGAGCATGGCGATCAGTTCGCTGTCCGGGTAATTGTCGATGCCGGACCCGGAATGGACGCTGCGGATCCGGTAGAGCGGCTTGCGCACCAGCCTGCCAAACTGCAGCACGGGTGCTTCCTCCAGATTCATGATGTCTTCCAGATGGATGGTGCCGCGGAAGGTCATTTTGTCTTCCGCCGCGCTGACCGTGACCCGGTCGGCTTTGACCTCGATCACGAAGCCTTTTTTGACTTTCGGGGACACTTCGATCCAGATGACTTTCGGACCTTTTTCGCGGGTGATGCGGAGCGAAAGGTTCATGCTGGTTTCGAGGTAATCGCGGAAGTCGCGGGCGGCGATCGCGGCGATGGATTTTTCATCCGCGTCGAACCCGATCTGCCATTCGGGCGTGATCATGAGTTCATTTTTGCCGGCTCTGCGGCGGGGATCGCGCCGGCCGGGTTTGTGATATTCCCAGTGACGGGCGCGGAAATCGTAATTCTTTTCAGCCATGATGACGATCCCTTTTATTCTGCTTCGAACAAGGTTTTTTCCACACTGCGGGCGCCGGCTTCCAGAGCATCGTTGCCGTATTCGACGGTGGAATCTTTGCCGTCACGGGCAAACCAGAGGGAACCGTCGATGCGGTCGAGCTCGACCAGTTCCGGATAGATCGCCATGGTCTCGGAGGTTTCGACCTTGCCGGCATGGTCGCCGGGGAAGCGTTCGCGTTCGGCCGTGGTCTTGAATTCGTTGCAGGTATGGATGCGGATCCAGTTGAACGGATTGTTCGCGCCGGAATAATAATTGCTGAATTTTTCAGTTCCCCACCAGCCTTCGCCGCTTTCCTTGTCGAGCCATTCGAAGATGGTGTGGCGGGCCGCCAGCCGGAAGGCCAGGTCGGTCGGCATTCCCTGCTCGAATTCCTCGGTCTGATGGGCGATGAACGCGTGGATGTTGCGGAAGCCGACCCGGAGCAGTCCGCGGAAGATCTCTTCGGCCACGGGCACGAGTTTTTCGGCATCGACATGGACTGTGCCGTTGCGTTCGGGTTTGGCGACTGCCCAGGAAGCGGCGCCGTAATAGAACGGCGGCAGCACGACCATTTCCGGATGGCGGGCTTCGACCCGGCGGATGATCTCGATGCAGGTGAAGCAGTCCACGCCCAGCGGCAGATGTTCCGCATGGTATTCAATGACTCCGAGCGGAAGCACCACGGGCACGTTGGCGTCGATGGCTTTACGGATCTGATACGGCAGCATGTTCAGGTATTGCATAACCTTCTCCCTGTTGAGTTTTTGGTTTTTTCAGAACAGGGATAACTATAACTTGAAAATAATTTTTTTCAATCGGGAATGTCTATTTTTTGCTGAAATCTTTGCGGTCGCGGCTCCTTCGCCAAGACCGCGGAGGACCTGGAGCGAGGAAGACATGTCATGACGCGAGATCTCGGGAAATGACGATCCTGTTTTCCCGCTTCATGAATCAGTTTCCCGCGGCGCTTGCCACGGCGGATCCTTCAGTCGAAGCCGGGTCCGAAAGGGCCGAATTGTCCGTCAGGTCCGAAAATCGCGTCAGCACATTTCCTTCGCGTCCGTACTTCGGCGTTTTCCCGGCACCTCTTTTCCGGCTTCGCCGCAAATCTTTTATCTTCCTTGCGGCGAAGCCGATACTGATCACTGATTACTGATCACTGGAAACTTCCGGCTGTCAGGCCGTGGCCAGCAGGTTGACGGATACACTGTAACTTGTGTCGAATTTATTCACGTTCGCACAAGTGATGCCCAGATAATATTCGCCCTCGGACAGCGGTTTCTTGGAGGTCACTTCATCGCCCGACAAGGACGACAGCGTCACCGCTTTGCCGTTCGAATCCAGACACGTCAGCTTGATTGCTTTGCCCGCCAGCGCCTTGGTCGTGTCTTCGTCCAGGGTCAGCTGGAGCTGACCGCTTTCCGCCAGCTGGAATTTGATGAAGTCCGACGCATCCCCGAATCCGACCCAGCCGGTGATCTCCTCGCCGGGGAGCCTCGCTTCCTGCGAAGCCGCGGCTTTCCAGGTGTCATTGGAGTTGTCTCCGTCCAGGAAGAATCGGCTGTTTTCATTCAACGAACCCGTATAATCGGCATTCCCGCCTTTGTTCGCGTTCGTCGACTGCATCGACAAATAATATTCGCCGGCATTCAGAAACAGTTCCTTCGTATTCACGGTCTGTCCGGCTTTCAGCGTGGTGCTCTGCAGTGATTTCAGCTTGCCGTTGGACTGCATCTGCCAGACCGTGAACTTCGCCGCATCCGTGGCATTGACCGTGAAGCTCAGTTTCGCCCCGCTTTCCAGCGTGAATTTCCCATAGTCATATTCATCGCCCAGGCCCACCCAGTTGGTCACAACGTAGTCGGGTTCGGTGACCGTGCCGAAATCATAAGCAGTATCAACAGTATCATCGCTGTTGTCGCCTTTGGTGAAGAAGACGCTCTTGTCATTCAGCGCGACCGTGTAATCCGCATCCCCGCCTTTCGACGCGTTCGTCGACTGCATCGACAAATAATATTCGCCGGCATTCAGCAACAAATCCTTTGTATTCAGGGTCTGTCCGGCTTTCAGCGTGGTGCTCTGCAGTGATTTCAGCTTGCTCCCGTCCTTCTGCCAGATGGTGAACTTGGCCGCATCCGTGGCATTGACCGTGAAGCTCAGCTTCGCGCCGCTTTCCAGTGTGAATTTCCGGTAGTCATACTCGTCTCCCAGACCCACCCAGTCGGCATCCAGCTCGCCGGCATCGGTGACCATACCCAGGTCATAAGCATTGGCAGCCGTGTCGTCGCTGTTGTCGCCTTTGGTGAAGAAGACGCTCTTGTCGTTCAGCGTGACCGTGTAATCGGCATCCCCGCCTTTCTTCGCGTTGGTCGACTGCATCGAGAAATAATAATCTCCGGAATTCAGCAGCAGTTCCTTCGTGTTCAAGGTCTGTCCCGCTTTCAGCGTGGTGCTCTGCAGTGATTTCAGCTTGCCGTTGGACTGCATCTGCCAGACCGTAAACTTCGCCGCATCCGTGGCATTGACCGTGAAGCTCAGTTTCGCCCCGCTTTCCAGCGTGAATTTCCCATAGTCATATTCATCGCCCAGCCCCACCCAGCCGGCATCCAGCTCGCCGGCTTCGGTGATCATGCCCAGATCATAAGCATTGGCTGCCGTATCGTCGCTGTTGTCGCCTTTGGTGAAGAAGGCGCTCTTGTCATTCAGCGACACCGTGTAATCGGCATCCCCGCCCTTCTTCGCGTTGGTCGCCTGCACGGTCAGATAATAGTTGCCAGCTGTGAGCAGCAGCGCTTTGGTGCTGACTTCCGCTCCCGCTTTCAGTGCGGTGCTCTGCAGCGATTTCAGCTTGCCGTTGGTCTGCATCTGACCAATCGTAAATTTCGCCGCATCCGTGGCCGTGTAATCGAATATCAGATTGGCAGCATGATCCAGCGTGAAGGTCAGATAATCGAATTCGTCGCCGAATCCCGCCCAACCGTCTTCGACCAGCGGTCCCGGTTCGGCAATCAGACCGAGATCCGTCGGTTCCGACAGACTGTCCGTATCTCCTTTATCGAATACCGTTTCCGCACTGAGTGTGGCGGTGTAACTGGTATCCGTTCCCTTCTTGACCGTGATTTGCACTTCCGTGGCCAGTGAATTGTCCAGCAGGATCGGATTGCCTTTATTGAACGTCAGCACGCCTTTCTTGATCGTGCCCGTTCCGATTTTCTTTCCGCCGTTCAGCACTGTCACCGAACCTTCGATATCGCCGAATTCGCCGGTCAGGGTGTATTTGCCGGCGCAGCTCAAATCAACACTGTGAGAACTGCTCCCGCTGCCGGTCAGGACAAAATCTTTGATGACCTGCGCGCTTCCCGTGACCACTGTCTCGCTCCAGTCGGAAACGTTGCCCGCGTTGTCGACGGCCCGCGCCTTGAAGAAATACTCGGTCTGCTGGTCGATCTCGCAGCTCCAGCTGCTCTCCGTCACTGCCGCGAGGATCGTGAACACTTCGCCGTCGGCGGAATACGCGATCTCATATCCGGCAACGCCGGAGTCGGCGTCGCTCCCGGCAAGCGTGAAGCTGAACGTGTTCCCTTCTCCGGCTTCGACGGTGAAATCGGTCAGGGCCGGCTGCGCACTGTCCACGGTGTGTTCCACCACCGGGGTTTCGATGGGATCGTTGAAGTCGAAATAGATGTTGGCAATGTTGGTGAGTTTCGCCCCGTTCTCCACATCCGCGTTCGGCGAGACGGTATACTG
>SUWI01000376.1 GCA_015061565.1 Lentisphaerota bacterium | reverse complement strand
TTCGACCAGCATGGCGATGTATGGGGTTTCGAAACTGCGGGCGAAACCGAACAGCAGGGTCAGCAGCATCAGCAGCCAGACGCCGATCGTGAACGCGGGCAGGACGGAATGGCGGTAACGGTGGATCCTCTTCGCCTTCGGCGTGGCATGGACCTGCCGCTCGGGAATATAATCGTCTTTTGAGAACAGCACGAAGATCCCCGCCAGGAAATAGAGGATGCCGCAGAACCAGAAGGTCTTTTCATACCCGTAATAACTGACGATCAGGCCGCCGACCACATTGCCGAGCATGCTGCCGGTCCAGAATGCCGCAGTCAGCATTCCGAGCGCGATTCCCTGCTTGTCCTCGGGCGTATTCTTGACCAGCAATGTCTGCGAGGCGGCCGTCGTGCCCGCGCAGGCGGCAGTGATGAAACGCAGCGCGATCAGCATCCAGATATGCTGCACGTAGGCCATCATCGGGAAGAAGATCGCGGTCAGGAAGGTGCCGCGCAGCAGCATCGGCTTCACGCCGAAACGGTCGGAAAGACTCCCCCAGATCGGGTTGAACACACCGTAGGCGAACATCCCGAAGAAGTAGAACATGGACATGTAAAGACCGCGTTCACCCTCATCGACGATCCCGAAATGTTCTTTCAGATAAAGCGGAATAAACGGGATGGCGGCGGCAAAACCGGCCATCACCAGAACCTGCGACAATGACATCATCGCCACGTTTCTTTTCCAATGTTTCGTGCTCTCCAGCAGCATTTTACGTTCCTTTCTCCTGCGGAAACCCGTTATTTTGCGAAAAACTGTTCGAATCTTTCAAGAAAAGCTTGGCTTTTTCTTTCTTCAGTGTAAATTAAAAGATGAAACTGGTGCATTCTCAATCATCCCCCCCTAGAGCATGTGCCGGTTTCGCTTTTTTTTCATGACCACCCCCGGCTGTAATTGAAATCCGAAAACAGCCCTGCGGCTCCGGCATCATTCCGCAGATCGCGGAAGGTGCTGTATCCCTCGGGAAGTTCGATCCGCAATGTTTCATCCGGATAAAGTTCGGTGAAAGCGCCGTGTTTTTCCAGTTCGAATCCGTTCCCGCGCGCATCGCGGATGCGTCCCGATCCCGGCTTCAAAGCGGCCCGCGTCATGAAGATGCACGGCCGCCCGTAAACATAAGCTTCCAGCGGCAGCACGGAATGGGCGAGCAGATCCGGATAATCCCCCTGCCCCAGCTCGATCCACGCCTGGACACCCGCGGCGCCGCATTCCCGGCAAACCCGGATACATTGGGAATTGGCGGCGGGGAACGGGAACATGGTTTTCAGCGTGACCCGGTTCCGGACCGCTTCGGTGAACAAAGCGAACTGGAAAAATGAAGTGATCCGGAACACCCGGGCGCCGCGGTCCAGCAGACCCGCGATCTTTTGTTTGAGCGCTTCGAGCCCGCTTTCCGGCACGAACGGCGGCAGAATGATCTCATCGGCGGGTCCGGCAAAATCGATTTCCCGGGCGACAGCTCCCGGGGCGGTGCCCTTCCGGCCGACTGCCGTGCAATCCGGAAAGGGAACTCCGGCGGCGGATTCCGTGTTCAGATCATGCAGGAGACGCTGCAGTTCGCGCCGGATCTTCTGCGCGGGGAGATCGTGCGGGATATGCTGTTCCGCCCAGGACCAGAAAGCCCGGCGCAGGTCTTTGAGCTGACCCGCCGGCAGGAACCATTCGCCGTTCACCTCGGCAGCCACCGCTCCGGCGGCGAAAATCTCCGAACCGGATGCGGCAAAAGCTTTTTCCAGATCATCCGGGGAGACCGCATGATTGCGGGCCGGCGCCAGCTCGGGAAACCCGGACCGATATTCCGCTTCGCAACCGGCAATCCGCACGAGCAGGGAATTCCGTTCCAGCCGGACCTGAAGGTCCAGGGCCGGACGCGGCAGGGGCAGATGTTCGACCCGTTCGGAATGGTCGGCGGCGGATTCTCCCGTTCGGTAGATCAGCGAACCCGGAGCGGGTTTCCGGTCGGAACGGATGAAACAGGATTCGCCGGACTGCACTTTGAGCACGGAACTGCGCCCTTTTTCCATATAAAGGACGGTCATATTGAGACCGTCGGAAGCATCGGAATCAGCTTGCAGGCGGATGGTGTCGCCGAGGTGGAGACGGCCGGACATTTCGGCCTCGAATCCGCCCGGCACGAGCTTTTTCACCACGCCGCAGGGGATCCCGGAACCGCCGAACGCATCGCGCCGGATCAGTTCCTGCATGGATCTCTCCGAATAAAATCCGATGGAGGTTTTTCTCGTAACGACGCCGCGCAGGATATTGCCGGCCTCGTTCAGGGCGGCGGCCCGCCGGTCCGGCGGGGCATCCAGGACCGTGCGGTAGGCACGCACGACTTTTTCCACATAATCGGCGCGGCGCAGACGCCCTTCGATCTTGAGGCTGCAGATCCCGAGACGGCGGAATTCATCCAGCAGTTCGAGCGAGCAGAGATCGCCGGGCGAGAACAGGAATCCGCCGGAACCATTGCCTTTTTCAGCGGGGAAATAGGAGCGGCGGCAGGGCTGTTTGCATTTACCGCGGTTGCCGCTCCAGCCGCCGAGCCAGGAGGAAAACAGGCACGAACCGGAAACACAGCAGCAGAGCGCGCCGTGCACGAAAAGTTCCATTTCCAGCGGCGGCTTTCCGCCGGGGATCATCCGGCGCAGTTCCTCGAGCGTGACCTGACGTTCCAGGATCACGCGCCGGAAGCCGAATTCCCGGGCCATGGCCAGTCCGGCGGAATTGTGGATGCCCAGCTGGGTCGAAGCGTGGAGCGTCAGCTCGGGGAAATGATCGCGCATCATTGCGGCCGCGCCAAGATCCTGCACGATCACGGCATCGGGCCGGCATTCGGCGAGAAACGCCATCTCACGCGCGGCCTCGGCGAGTTCGCTTTCCTTCAGCAGGGTAT
>SUWI01000375.1 GCA_015061565.1 Lentisphaerota bacterium | reverse complement strand
TGTGGTGCCCTCGATCCGGGCGTGGCAGATCCGGGACGGGATCGAAGATTTCGACTATCTGAAACTGCTGGAGGCGAAGAAAGGCCGTGACTATGTTCTGCAGACCATTGCCCCGTTCATTTCCGATCCGCTCGCAACGACGACGGATCATCTGACACTCCGGAAAGTCCGTGAAAAAATCGCCGCCGAACTGGAACAATGAGTAAACTATAAAAACTGAAAAAAGAAAGGACCGGGACCATGCTGAAAAACAAAAAAGATTTAGAAAACTCATCTCTCATCTCTCATCATTCATCATTGGAGCGTAAGCGGAGCTTTACGCTCATAGAGCTCCTGGTCGTGATTGCGATCATCGCGATATTGGCCGGCATGCTGCTGCCGGCCCTGAACAAGGCGAGGGAAAAGGCAAAATCTTCCGACTGTCTGGGCCGGCTGAAACAGTCATCCCTGGCCCTGATCTCTTATGCCTCGGATAATAATGACATAATGATATTTTATTACGACAAAACCTATTCTCCGTCCGGATATGTCATGTACTGGCAGGAAATGCTCCAGCGGTCGGGGTATCTTGCCGATAAAACGGGATCCTCCGTCATGGCATGTCCATCCACCCCGATCGGCTCTTACGGAGTGAACTATCTGCCGCCGACGGCGGATCAGATGCCCGGATTCGACAGAAATAAAAACGTCGGAATCTCCACCCGTCGCATCCATGCGGTCAGCAGTTATTTTCTGGTTACGGATGCGCTGAAAGTGTCCGCCGGAAAACCAGCAACCACCACCGCTGTTCACATTTCCGGAGACCTGGAATTCCACATCCACCTGCGTCACACCAACCGTGCCGGGATCAGTTTTCTGGACGGGCATGCCGAATCCGCGGAAGCAGCGAAGATATCAAACGACATCTATACCATGTATATGGACCGCAGCACCGGATACGGCAGAACAACGACCACGTTCTATGATCAGTATATGGTGAAAAGATTTATTCCCACTCCGGGAACGTTCAAATATCTGTAAAACCGCACCTTCCCGGCAAGACCTGAATCGACTGATAAAGCAAAGGAAATCGGATGATGATAAAAAGCTGGATGGCTGTCCTGATGACCGCGACCGCAGCCGCATCGGTATCGGCAATAGAAGACCCTTCGTTCGAAAACGGACGGACGCCCTATAAGATCACCCGGATGAAAACCGCACTGGAACCGGTCAAGCCGGAAACAGCGGATGAACGTTATGTCTGCCGGACCGACGATTCACTGGCGCACAGCGGCAGAAAATCGCTCTTCTTTTCCACCTCGAACCCGGCGGGACGCAACTACCTTTCCTTCTCAAATCTGCCCTGCGAGGCGCATCGGGAGTATGAATTCAGCATCTGGTACCGGATGGAGGATGTCCAGCCCGGCGGAAGGCTCTGGTGCGAATACTGGTGTTATGACCGGGATGGGAAATACCTGCAGCATGTCAACGGCAGCAATCATGATTCCACGCCCGGCAAATGGCATCAGTTCCGGCTGCGTTTCTTCCCCGTGAAAAACAGCCGTTTCTGCACGGTCACGCTGAAATTCTGCGGGCCGATGAAAGTCTGGGTCGACGATGCGGCATTCCGCCAACTTCCGGAAGCAAAATTTCCAAAAAGCGACGGTCTGCTGCTGGTGCGGACTCCGGACTTCGCCTGCTATGCGGAACGCGCCTGCTTTCAGATACCCGAATCAGGTCTGCCGGAAAATCTCAAGCCAGGCAAAGAAGTGGAACTTTCCGCAGCGGGAAATGAAGCGGAATCCTTTCAGCTGGTCATGAATCCCAAATCGGACCGCAAGGCGGTTTCCGCCTCGGTTTCCGATCTGGTCTGCGGTGAAAACAGCATTCCGGCCGCACAGACGGAGATCCGGCGGGTCGAATTCGCGGGTGTGATCGAACAGGCCAATCCGCGGATGGGCGGACGCCATGCCGATCCGCTGGTCGAATACAACGAACCAATGGCACTTCCGGCGGGGAAAAATCTCGGGTTGTATCTGACGGTCCGGGTCCCGGCACAGACGCCGAAAGGGATCTACCGCGGCAAGGTCACGCTGAAGGATTCGGAAAAAGTTCTGGCGGAAATTCCGCTGGCGGTGAAAGTCCGGGGTTTTTCGCTGCCGGACCGGCCGGCACTGAAAACCTATTTTTATACACTGCCGGGATTCTCGGTCCAGAATTATGCCAAATTCGATTCCCGGCCGGTCTCCGTTGCCATGGATGAAGCACAGAAACTGCTGAGGCTCATGCGCGTGACCGGAAATCAGGTGGGCAAACCCAAAGCCCCGAAATGGAAGATCCGCAACGGGCATGTAGTCATTACCGACTGGAAACCTTTCGATGATTCCCTGGAAAAAATGATCCGCGATTATCATTTCTTCAATTTCGGCATTCCCATACTGAAATTGATCGGCGACAATGCGGGCTGGTTCAAATCGCCGGGCCGGAAGACCCACACGCGCTGGAAACGGCTGGTCGGCTCGGAACCGCCCAGAACACCTTTCGGCGGTTATTATGACGAACCGGTCGGACTCGGTTATGTCATCGATTATGCCAAAGCGTTCCTCGC
This sequence comes from Lentisphaerota bacterium, assembly GCA_015061565.1. Taxonomy (GTDB): domain Bacteria; phylum Verrucomicrobiota; class Lentisphaeria; order Victivallales; family UBA1829; genus SIG94. The sequence continues at coordinate 348 of SUWI01000375.1, read as the reverse complement.
TCATACGAAGGAAAAATACCCGCAGATCGATTTTTATTATTACATTTACGACGAGGTCCCGTTCGACGTTTACAAGGATCTGGCGCCGATCCTGAAAAAATTGACTGAGGCGGTGCCGGAATTGAAAATCATGATGGTCGCGGGAGATTACGGAGCTTTGCTTCCCCCGTATCATACGAAGGTGAGCGGACTGGACGGATTCTCGATCCATTCGCCGGACAAAAACTATCGGGAGCATTGGTATTATCAATATTTCAGTTCACTGGATCCGGCCCGCTTTCTGGCGGCGAGAAGTTATCCATGGAGAGTTTACCTGGCCGACGGCTGCGGCGGACTGCTGTGGAGCAC
>SUWI01000374.1 GCA_015061565.1 Lentisphaerota bacterium | reverse complement strand
GCGGTCAGCTCCCTCGGATTGCCGGGGAACCAGTAATATTTCCGGTTGTACATCGGGCCGTAGGGATAGCCGAAACCTGAACCGACATTGTCGATCGATTCCTCTTTGCGGTCGAGGTTGTAACCGTATTTGACCGCCAGCCGTTCGGGCCGGTTGAATTCCATGATGATATCCGGCGTCGGCAGCGTGAAACGCATCAGGAAATAAGGACGGAACCGGCCGGCCTGTTTCAGCTTGAAGTCGAACGCGATCAGATTGCAGTTGAGCCGCCCCTGATAAAGCACGGTCGCATCGCTGAGCTGACTGTCTTTTTCCAGCCAGGAACGTTCCGCGGGCGACAGCACCATATTGTCCGCATCGGTGATCCGGGCATAGATCGAGCCGTCGGTATTCTGGGTCAGCGGACAGGAAAAAGCCAGGATACCATCCGGCCGCCAGCGGGCGCCGGTCCATTTGACCGGGATCAGGCGGACCGTTTCCCGGGATGCGGTCATATTGCGGTCGAGCCGGCTCTTTTCGGACGGCAGTTCGGTGGAAATCAGATAATCGACTTTCAGGTTCTCGATCAACGGAATTTTCCGGCTGTCCGGACTGTCCATGCCCACTTTGAACTGCACGGGAGTGTCATTGCGGAAATCCGGCAGGATGCTGCCGGACGGCTGCACCTTCCAATTTTTGCCGCCGTCGAAGGAAACGGACACGGTCACTTTGCCCTCACCTTTCACCTGATAGGAAAGCACGGCGGCGGAACGGCCGGGACCGGCGAGATAACCGGTATAAAGCGCCTCACCCTTCAGTCCGGCGGCAACGAATTCGGGCTCAAGCAACTCGTCCTTTTTCGGAACGGCAGCAGCATTTTCGGGAATAATGGCGATCTGATCGAGCATGGAACCGCCCTGAAAATCCATGGACAGGACATGGTCACCGGCGGAAAGTTCCAGTTTGCCGGCCTGATGCCAGGCCCATTGACTGAATCGGTCGAATTCCGAAGGGTAACAATCGGTCACGCGGGAAACTTTGCCGTCCAGGATCACGGAATGGTTCCATTCGCCGGAAAACGGCATCCGCTGCCGGTAGTAAACCAGAAAGGTGCCGGGCCTGGTGACCGTCAGCGGATAAACCGCGTTTTTGCTGTGCTGCAGATAACGCCCCCCGCCGCAGCCGGGTTCGAGGCAGACCGCCGACACATTCAGCCGGGACGGAGCGAACATCCAGGGATTTTCCGCCTCAATGACGATGGATCCGTCCGCCTTCTGGGCGAATTTGCGTTTCGGCCAGGCGGCAACCGGAGTCGTGATGATCGAGGCATCCGGAACGGGGATCAGCCGGGCTTCCGTTTTCACCTTCCCTTCCGGGATCTTCTCCAGCTTGACCAGCGAGATCTTCCGGATGAAAAGATCGGAATCCTTTCTGGTGACGATGACCGGACGGGCATAGCGGGCGGTTTTCCAGAACTGGTTGCGGGGAACGCCGCGGACCGCGGTGCCGGAAATGCGGCTGGTGAAAGTCTTCCAGACCTTCGGGACCTGCTGGAATTCCAGCAGACTCCACTGGTAGCCGCCGTCGCGGTGAAGCCGCACGGGCGTGCCCTCGGGATAAGCTTTCGAAGAGCCCAGGGACAACTGCACTTCGGCCAGGCCGTCTTTCTTACTGATTTTCGTGATAAAATAGCAGAGATTGCGGTTGGGCAGGTCGGAAAAATCGGTCTGGGCATTCATGGCGATGATCCTGCCGCCGCGTTTCCGGAACGTTTCCCATTCATCGGCATTTTTCAGGAGCATGGTCCTGGCGCCTTTGGCGACCGGAGCAGCGGTGACCGCTTCGCTCCCCGGAACGTAAGCCATGCTGGAATGCGCGATCAGCTGTTTTTTGGAATCATAAAGGGCCAGTCCGATGTCGGTATGATTGTCGCTTTTGCCGCTGCTGCAGAGTTCGGCGGAATATTCATATTCGCCGTCGGGGTCGATTTCGATGAACTCGCGGCCCATGTACATCTTTTTTCCTTTGGGCACGGCGAAGCACCGCGACCCGTGCGGACCGGCGGCCAGATATTCCAACCCCGGAACCGGGGGAACGCCCGCTGCGGCATCCCCGTTTTTGATCAGATTTTCACCGGCCTGGCACCAGCAGATGCCGAAAAACAGCAAAAAGAAACTTGTGCTCAATTTCATAAAAGTTATCCTTGTTTTTATGGTAAGTTTTTTCTGGTTCAAACAATCAAGGTGCCGGATCTCAGAATCCGAAACTGATCCCGAGGTTGTAGATCGTCAGGGTCTTCCGTTCCACGACGCCCCGGGTCCAGGAGTCTTTGATTTCCTTGAACGTGGCTGCGGCGGCATGGCCGTCGGCAAAAGCAGAATTGGCGGTCGTCGGACTGTGCGAACAGCAGACCCTCCCTTCATCCCCTGTGATGGTGGTATTGTAGCAATCGATGTAATACCATTGCACCGGCTGTTTGTCGGTTGGATGGTTGCGGAGAGAATCGGCAAAGATGATCGCCGAGGACGGTTTGACAAATTTCCTTACCGTAGCGGTCTTGTTTTCCACGGCAACAATATTGCTGGCGAAAAGGGAAAACTGGTTGGAAGCCAGGCCATAGATACCGGACCGCATACCGTAGGTTTGAGTCCAGGTTCCGGTTTTTGCCTTGGTCGGAAACAGACTCGGACACGCCATGAAAGTGAATCCCGGCAGGAAACCGTTATCATACATGATCTTATTCCAGTAGCTTTTGTCAGCGCTATTGTAATAAAGGGGGACCTTTCCCTTATAACCTTCCGCATAAAGCTGAGTCGCCTGCATCAGCTGTTTCAGGTTGGAAAGGCAATGGACCGCCCGCGCTTTTTCCCGTGCGCTGTTCAGCGCCGGCAGCAGCATGCCCGCCAGGATCGCTATGATCGCGATCACGACCAGGAGCTCGATCAGCGTAAAATGCATCGGCATTTTACGCTTCAGGTATGAGGTATGAGAGATGAGAGATGAGGTGGACGA
>SUWI01000069.1 GCA_015061565.1 Lentisphaerota bacterium | reverse complement strand
CAGGATATAGATGTAATCGGTTTTTCCGATTTCCGCGAGATGGCTGGCGATCAGTCTGCCGCCCTGGTAAGTGTCCGGACTGACATCCCATTCTGTCCGGGTGCCCTGAGCGAAGTCGTTTCTGCCGAAATACACGCAGGGGACCTGAAACGAACGCCAGGCAATGTTCGTGCAGATGCCGGCGAATTTCCCCTGCGGGATGCTCGCGACCGCCGATTCCAGGTCGTCGATGTGAGGATTGAGCAGGGTCGGCAGATATCCGGCTGCGAATGCCGCCGCCTGAAATCCCCGGTAGACTTCCGTTTCGTAAATATACAGATTGGTGACCAGGAACAGCAGATGTTTCCAGGCATGTTTCTCTTCCATGCTGACTATGGTCCCGCGTCTGGACCGGTCCGCACGCTGAAGCAGACCGTCCGCAATCAGAGCCGCAACGGCCTTGCTGACGGTCGCACGGTTGATCCCGAGTTCGTCAGCCAGTTGATATTCGGATGGAAAGCGGTTGCCTCTGGCGAATTTCCCGGAGGCCAGCATTTCCCGAAGTTTCTGTTCCGCTTCTTCAAATTTCTTCATCGAGGACTGCCCTTTTCCGCGCCGGATGCCCGGCCGGACGCTGTGTTTTCCGGCAGAAGACGGATCTGCCGCCTGTCTACTATAGCATCGTTCAGCGATATTTCAATTTCATTTTCTACAGCAGGTGAAGAAACGGCAGCTTTTTTTTGCGGCGGCGGAAACCGATCCGTTCCGTAAGTTATTTTTAGCTCATCCAATAAAAATGTAAATTATTTTTTCTGTGGGCTTGATTTTAATTCTTTCTCCATTATATTGCATTAAAAATGGGAGAATTTGATTTCAGTCAATAATGGTTTTATTGGTTGAGCTAATAATTGAATACAAGCCTGAAAAGAGGTTAAAGCGAGAGAAAGGAGTCATAGATGGAAAGAGGAAAAAGAAACATGTCCGGCAGTCCGGTGGGAAGAACAGGCATTTTTACTTTGATAGAGCTCCTCGTGGTTATAGCGATCATCGCCATTCTGGCGGGGATACTGCTGCCTGCGCTGCAGAGAGCCCGGGAGAGTGCCAACCGGATCTACTGTACCGGAAACGAACGTCAGATTTCTCTGGCGATCCTCAACTATACCTCCGATTACAACGACTGGTTTCCGCCGAACTCCCAGAAAAACATGGCCATTTTCGATTTTATTGACGATGAATTGAGGTGGCCGTACCGTCTTATGCTGACCGGCCATCTCCAGAAGGGGGCCATGTATAATGACAACCTCCGCAATGATGCGAAAGTCCTCTGGTGCAAACAGGCAATGGCCAAAATGTCGTCCGGCGGATGGCCTTATTACAACGAAATGAGCTACGGCTTCAATGTTATGCTTTCCAGTTTCAACACGAACCGTCCGGTGCGGCTGCGGGAGGTGCTCCGTCCGACCAAGGTCGTGCTCGTGGTGGAGACCTATCGGGAGTCGGGCAATCATCCCGATATGGGCGCCATGGACGCATCTCAAGGCAAGGTCGCCAGCCGTCACGGCGGTGTCGTGCCCTGGTTCATGGTGGACGGGTCCTCCCGCCAGGTCAATTCAAGATCGTTTTATGCCATCGACGAGGCAGGAAAAACCGGCAGCATCGGCTATTATGACCGGCGTTACTACACGCCGTTCCATCCCGGGCCGGCCAGTCTCTCCAGTTATCACGAGCTTCCGTAAGTAACACTGCTTCTTATGGAAAGAAACGATCACAAGGAGAAAAACACGATGAAAACCTTTTTCGTCATCTGCGGCCTTTTTACCGTGTATGCGGCGTTTGCTGCACCGATTTATGAAAGCAGTTTCAAAAGCGACGTGCTCGGGAAGGAGATCTTCCGTCAATACAGCAAAAAACCGGTCATGCGGGAGATGGACGGCAAAGCCGTCGTGTTCATTCCCGGCGGATCGATCGGACGTTCGCGGAAATTCGATGTGAAGCCCGGTGCGCGGATCCTGGTGCGGGCACGTGCGAGGAACGCGGCAAAGAGCTGTTCCCTCGAGGGAAATCCCGCGTGGGAGGGAATGCTGACCCAGCGCGGCATCAAGGGGATGAAGGCATTGAATACCGGCGGAGCCCTTGTTTTTCCCGTGTTTTACGATGCGTCTGGAAAGCTCCGGCGGATGCCGCCCCACCAGTCCACCTACCTGCGCCGGATCTATTCCTCGGAATGGAAAGAATATGTGATGGAGTTTTTCGTGCCGGCGAAGTGCACGGGGATGGCGCTCTGGTTTTCGGGCGGGTCTGCCGCCAACGGGATGGAGCTTGCCTCGTTTTCGGCGGAGGAGGTGCAGGATGCGCCGACCCTGAACATCAACCCGGAACTGAAACTGGAGAATCTGGAGGTCCGCGGCATCGAGCATTATATCAACACTCAGATCGATGAAGGGACGGACGGCAGGGCGGAACTTTCCTTCCCGCAGGGAAATATCCTGACCTGCCGTTTTCCGGTCAAGCCGGGCACAAAACTGTGCATCGCGGCGACGACGCGGAAAAACTCCATCGGCTGCCGCATGTTCGTGGATTTTCAGGACAAGGACGGGAAGAAATGCGGTTCCCTGAAAGACCATGTGATGGTCCGAAAGGCGGAAGATACCCGCATGGAAACGGACATCGGAGTTCCAGCGGAAGCCGCGACCTGCCATGTGCTGATCCGTTTCGGATCGCTGACCGGACTTTGGGTAACTGAAGAGAAATAACTTTTTTTTGACAATAAAACAGAGGTGTCTTGTATGAAGAAAGCAGTATTGCTGACCGTGGCGGTCCTCCTGGCGGGCGTGATATGCGCCGGAGAAGATTTCCCCGTTGCCGCGAAAGGAAAACCCGCGGCTGAGATCGTGATCGGGATGGACCAGTCCCCCTCGCTGCGTTATGCGGCGGAGGAACTGGCGCTCGGCATCCGGATCGTTTCCGGCGCGGAACTGCCGATCGTGGAAAAATCGTCCGGAAAATCCGGCGGAAAGATCGTGATGGGTCTGTGCTCCTCGCTTCCCGCCGGCGTCGGCAAATATGCGGACAAGATCAAGTGGGACGGTTTCGGAATCGAACGGAAAAACGGCAATCTTTACATCTATGCGAAGAGATACCGCGGTCTGATCAATGCGGTGAACCGCCTGCTGTTCCGGAACACGGACCTGGTCTGGGCGCGTCCGGCCGGTGATGCCGCCGTCAGCGAATCGAACCCCGACCTGACGTTCAAGGAGACGGACTTTGCGGAAAATCCCGCCTTCATGATCCGCGGTTTCGGCGGCACGACTGATCCGGAATGGAACCGCTGGAGTTCCCGCAATATGAACAACGACCAGTATTTCGAAAACGGGCATCCGAAGATGCGGAAGGTCATTGCCGAGATGCTGAAGCTGGATCCCGTGAGGGTTTTCGGCGGCGGACACAACATGACCAAGATCTGGATGCCGGTAAGCAAATATGCGAAGACGCATCCGGAATATTATACTCTGCAGGACGGCAAGCGCCGCAACAAAGGGGGAAGTCATATCTGCGTTACCAATCAGGAGATGAAGAAAGTGTTCATCGAAAACGCTCTGCAGATCGTGAAGAAGCTCCCGCAGGGAATGGTCGTTTCCATGTCGCAGGACGACTGGGACATCGGGTGCGAATGCGCCGAGTGCCGGAAGCCGTTCAAGCTGCCGGACGGACGGGTCCTGACGAACAAGGACCGCAAGTTCAAAACGACACAGTGGTTCATGTTCCTGAACGAAGTCGCGGAGAAAATCCACAAGGTGCGTCCGGACCTGATGATTTCGGTGTTCGCCTATGTCGGTTCCGCGGTCCCGCCGGAGGTGAAACTGTTCAAGAACCTCATGATCAGCTATTGTCCGGTTCCGGCGAACCACAAGCGTCCGCTGCTGGACGATGTTTCCAACGGCCGCTGGAAACGCGACACGTTCGAGTGGGCGAAACAGCTCCCTGAGCCGCAGATGAAGTGGCGCGAATACTGGCACTGCTTCAAGGCATTCCCGCACCCGATCTCCGAAAACGTGGCGCGCGACCTGCAGATCCTTTTCCGCAACCGGATCGCGGTCGCAGTTTACAGCGAGACCACGCATAACTGGCGTCCGGACAATCGGAAACAGCTCAGCAAAAGCGGCTGGAACAGACTGGACTGCTCCGGCGAGTTCTGGGATATGGACGCGCAGGAACAGTGGGTGATCTCCCATCTGCTCTGGAATCCCGAACAGGATGCCACCAAGCTGCGCAACGAATTCTTCCGCCGGGTCTACCGCGAAGCCGCACCGCACATCATGAAATATCATGACCTGATCCGCAAGGCATGGAACACCGACCCCGCTGCCGTGCCGTCCATGCAGGAGGACCACTACGCTGCAACCGGATACTACATCCTGAACAAGAATCTGAAAGACCCCTGCCGGGCGGAACTGGTGAAAGCCGTCGCCGCCGCGAAGCACCCGGTGTCGAAACAGCTGGTGCGGAACATGCTGGCCACGTTCGACAAATGGTGTTCCAAGGCGCCGTCCATGAAAGACCGGCGCGTGGATGTCCCGAAGGTCAAAGCGGATGCCTATCCCGGATTCGATTTCGTGGCCGAGCCGTGGAACCATGCCGCCTCATTCCCGGCGTTCTCCATCATGTCGCTTCCGGCAAAACGCTCCAAATATCAGACTGAGGTGAAAGCGTTCCACGACGGGAAAAACCTGTATCTGGGCATCCGCTGCCCCGATCCGCAGGCCGCCACGTTCCGCGTCTATCCGAAAGAGGACCGCGACAAATGGCCGAAAGGGGAGCATATCGAACTGTTCTTATGCGCGAAAGAAGGCGCCTATTACCAGCTGGCGTGGAATCTTTCCGGGACCATTTATGACGCCTTGACGAGCAATACCGCATGGAACGGGAACTGGGAGGTCAGGATCCGGCGCGGTGAAGACTCCTGGACGTCCGTGGTCCGGTTCCCGCTGGAAAGCATTCTCCTGAAAGACCGAGGTAAGGACATCGTGCGCGGGCTGATTTTCCGCTGCCGCTCGAACACCGCGTCCCCGTCCGAGAACTCCAGCTGGTGCGGCGGCACGGTGCATGACACCAACACCTTCGGAGAGATGGTTCTTCAGCCCTGAGCGGAGATCCGGCGCGGGGAACCGCCTTCCATCCGGAAGTTCCCCGCCGGTTTCATCAGAAAAACAGGAGATGACCAATGACCTGGTATGACTGGCTGATCGTCATTATTCCGGTGGCTTTCATCATGTATGCGGGCTGGTATATACGCCGCTACATTGCGGGAGTGTCGGATTATCTCGCCTGCGGACGGCTTTGCCGACGCTATGTTTCGACTACGTCCGGCATGGCCAACGCCCTGGGACTGGTGACTCTTGCCGCCTATATCGAATCGAGTTACCAGACCGGTTTTGCGGTGGGGTTCTGGAGTAAACTGATGGGGCCGATGCTGGTCCTGCTTTCGCTGACCGGTTACTGCACGTACCGGTTCAGGGAGACCCGCGCCCTGAGCCTGGGACAGTTTCTGGAGATGCGCTACCACCGTCCGCTGCGGATTTTTGCCAGTTTCCTGCGTTCGATCGCGGAGATCATGGCCAACGTCATCATGCCGGCGATCGCCGCACGGTTTTTCATTGCCTTCCTCGGCTTGCCCCGTTCGGTCTCCATCTGCGGCATCACCATCCCGACCTTCCTTCTGGTCGTGTGGATCCTGCTGACGCTGGCGGTCGGACTGATCTGCATGGGCGGCAGTCTGGCAATCTGCGTCACCGATACCATTCAGGGTCTCATCTGTTTCCCGCTGATCGTGGTGTTCCTGGTTTTCATGCTGATGAAATTTTCCTGGTCGAAGGAGATCGTTCAGGTGCTCAGTGACCGGGCGCCCGGCGAAAGTTTCATCAATCCGTACGATGTGTCCGATCTGCGCGATTTCAATCTTTTCGCGCTGATCGTGGTGTATACGGAAGTCTTTGTCCACCGCCTCAGCGGAGTGACCGGCGGAGGCGGTTCTTCGATCACCGCGCACGAGGGGAAAATGGCGGCTATCCTGGGCTCCTGGCGGGGGAATTTCGTCGGGATTTTCTTCCTGATTTTCGGACTCGGGATCTTTACCCTGATGAACCACACGGATTTTGCCCCGGAAGCCAAGGCGATCCGCACGGATATTTCGCGGGACATTGCCGCCGAACTGATTCCGCAGCGGAAAGATCAGGCAAAGTTCATGGCCGCCGTCAATGCGATCCCTCCTTCGAACCATATCATCGGCAAAGACCCGCCGCTTTCCTCCCGGAAGAATCTGGATACCGCGTATTATGATACTGCCCGGGATTATTTCGGCAAAACCGGGGAAGGCAGTTCGAGGACGCAGCAGTTCCGGACTCTGTTCAAACAGCTCATGATGCCGAAGGCCATGCGGCATATGCTCCCGCCGGTCCTCTCCGGTCTCTTCTGCCTGATGATCATCATTTTCATCGTTTCCACGGACGACAGCCGGATCTTCAGCGCCAGTTCGACCCTGGTCCAGGACTGCGTGGTGCCGTTTTACTCCAACGAGACCCTTCCGCCGGAAAAACACATCCGGTGGCTGCGCTTCATTTCAATTCTGGTCGGGGTGGTTTTCATGTTCGGTTTTTACTTCATGACCCAGCTCGATTACATCAACATGTATGTCAGCATCACCTACGGCATCTGGCTGGGCGGCTGCGGTCCCATGATGATCTTCGGCGTTTACAGCCGGTTCGGGACCACCGCCGGCGCGTGGGCTTCGCTGCTCTCCGGCATGTTCATCAACCTCTCCGGTCTGGTCCTTCAGCGCAACTGGGCGGATATCATTTATCCCTGGCTGGAAAAAGCCGGCTGGACGGACGGCATCGGCAGATTCCTTTCCGCCGTTTCCCGCCCTTTCAATCCCTATATCGTCTGGGAAATGAACCGTTTCAAATTCCCGATCAACTCCTATGAGATCTATTTCATTGCCATGATGACGTCGATCGTGGTTTACTGTGCGGTCTCCGCGCTGACCTGCCGCCGGCTCTTTAATCTGGAACGCATGCTTCACCGCGGCATTTATGCGATTGAGGGGGACAAGCCGATCAGATCCTCCTGGACCTGGCGGTCCGTCTGGGGCAAACTGATCGGCATTACGCCCGAATATTCCAGAGGCGACAAGATCCTGGCCTGGTCGGTGTTCATTTATTCCTTCTTCTACCAATTCCTGATCACTTTCGTGCTGGTGGTGATCCTGAACACCATTTCCCCGTGGCCGCTGAAATGGTGGGGATATTATTTCCTGGTCGTCTCTCTGATCATTCCCGGCATTGCCGCCGCGGTCACCGCGGTCTGGTTCAGCATCGGCTGTTCCGTTGATATGACCAGAATGGTTCATGACCTGGAACACCGCAAGGCCGACCGGCTGGACAACGGCATGGTGGAGGGACATGTGTCGCTGGCGGAAAAGGCCCGGCTCGAAGCTATTGAGAAAGCAGGACAGGAACAGTCCGACGGCAAGGCGGAGTGACCGTCGGTCTCAGGATGAAATCGTCCAAGTCTGTTTGAAATGCACGAAAAAGGATATATATTACCTTAAAATCCAAACTAAGGAGTGATCGTATATGGCTGGTCTTTTCATCAATGTGGATTTCTGCAATCTGTTCGCCGATTTTCAGCTGAAACCGGGGGAAAGCTCCGTATCCGTCCCGATGACCGAAGACGGATTGCGGCAGGAGATCGATTATTATGCCGTATCTGGCGTGAGCGGCATTCTTTTCAACCTGAACGCCATGCGGGCGTATTTCGACAGCCGCGCATGGGAGCCGGTTTGGGAGGGGCTGGAAGAGAAGCCGGACCATACCTTTTATTTCCGTGGAAAAAAGCTCGGCATGGAATTCGGACACAGTCAGCTCCAGATGGCGCTCCGCAGCCGCGAACTGTACCGGAACGTCCCCGATCCTCAGAAGTTCCGCTATGAATACTGCCGGAAAAAGGGCGTGAAAATGTATATTTCCATGCGGATGAATGACGTGCACTGGGCCGCGGATCCCGATCTGATCACGCACTGCTCTTTATGGCGGGAACATCCCGAATTCCAGCGTGCTTTTTTCCGCAAGGACCATTCTTTCTGGTTCGCCCGCTGCCTCGATTATGCCTGTCCGGAGGTGTATGATCACCACCTCGCTCTGGTTCGCGAATATTTCGACCGTTTCGAAATGGACGGCTTCGAACTCGACTGGATGCGGAGCCCGTTCTGTTTCCGTCCCGGCGGGGCGTCCGCGGGCAGAACCGTGCTCAACCGTTTCATGGCGGATGTCCGGGCGATCGCCCTTGCGGCGGAACGGCGCCGCGGTCATGAGATCCGGATTTTTGTCCGGGTCCAGGCACGGCCGGATGAGGCTCTGGAAGCCGGTTTCGATGTGCTTTCCTGGGCACGGGACGGACTGGTCGACGGCGTTGTCCCGTCTCCGTATTTCCAAACCTCGGAGTCCGCGATGCCGGTGGAAATCTGGCGGCGTCTTCTGCCGGAAAAGGTGATGCTCGCGCCTTGTCTCGAGTGCCATCTGAACAGCGGTTATGCCTCCATCCCGGCGAATCCGGAACTGAATGCCGGTTTTGCGTCCAGTTATTATGAACAGGGCGCCGATGCGATCTATCTTTTCAATCACATGCTCCGTTATTCCGGCTATTGCGGCAGGGATGTCGAGGAGCAGCGCAGATCGTTTTCCATGCTGTCGGACCGGAAAACGGCGGATGCCGCACCCCGCCGTCATGCCGCCACCATGCATGAATCCATTGTGGAAGGCCGGCCGAGCGTTCCTGCGTTCCCGCCTGAGATTCCCCCCGGCAAAAGTATGCCGGTCCTGATCTATGCCGGCGGCGGGACCGCGCACAGGTCCGCAAAAGTCATTCTCGGTTTCACAGTATCCGCCGATCCCTCCGGTCTCAAAGTGTTTCTGAACGGCAGCGAATGCGTCTGCATGGACGGCACGGCGGGATGCCCACTGCCGGAAGCTCTCCGTTCCAGCCTCGTGTATCGGGTTCCGGACCATGTCCTGCACGATGGTTTGAACCAGATCGATGCGGTCAATACGGGTACGAAGCCGGTTCCTCTCGCCTGGGCGGAAATCATGATCCCGGATTCCGCCGACCGCGGAAACTGATCGCTCCCGGCGCAGGGGTGCGCATTTCCCTGAATTGCGTCATCACCTGCTTCCCGCGAACTTACGGGGAATACTGGGAATACTAAGAATTCTATGCTGCGCTTGACATGGCATTACACGAGATGCCGGGTTTTCCGCGAACTTTGTCGGACTTTTCAGACAGGTCGGACGTCCGCGGAAGACATGGCATTAAGCGAGATCACCGGTTCGCTTTCCCATCGAGGAACGACTGGTTGATCGCGGCGGCGGCGACGCGGCCCTGTCCCATGGCGAAGATCACCGTGGCGGCGCCTTTGACGATATCGCCGCCGGCATAGACGCCCGGAAGCGAGGTGCGGCAGTTTTCGTCGACTACGATGCAGCCCCGTTCGTTGAAATTCAGTCCCGGCGTGGTCTGGCGCAGCAGCGGATTGGAGCCGTTGCCGATGGCCACGATCACGGTGTCCACCGCGATTTCGAAATCGCTGCCGGGGATCGCCACGGGCGAACGCCGTCCGGAAGCGTCCGGTTCGCCGAGTTCATAACGGCGGCAGACCAGTCCGGTCACGAAACCTTTGTCGTCCCCGAGGACGCGGACCGCATTGGTGAGCATCCGGAAGTTGACGCCTTCCTCGCGGGCATGTTCGACCTCTTCGCGGCGGGCGGGCATTTCCGCCTCGGTCCGGCGGTAGATGAGCGAGACCTCTTCGGCTCCGAGCCGGAGCGCGGTGCGGGCGGCGTCCATCGCCACATTGCCCCCGCCGAGGATCGCCACGTGCTTCATTTCCGGCAGCGGCGTGGCGGCGTGGTCGCGGTCGTAAGCCCGCATCAGGTTCGAGCGGGTCAGGAATTCGTTGGCGGCGAAAACTCCGATCAGTTCTTCGCCGGGGATGTTCATGAAGTGGGGCAGACCCGCGCCGGTGCCGATGAACACGGCATCGAAGCCGTCCTTTTCCAGCAGGTCGGTGAGTTTCCGGGTGCGGCCGACCAGAAAGTTCGGCACGAAACGGATGCCCATTTTCCGCAGCGATTCCACCTGGTCCTCGACGATCCGTTTGGGCAGCCGGAATTCCGGGATGCCGTAGAGCATCACGCCGCCGAATTTATGGAAAGCTTCGAAAACAGTCACTTCGTGTCCGGCGCGGCGCACATCGGCGGCGCAGGCCAATCCGGCGGGACCGCTGCCGATGACCGCGACCCGGCGTCCGGTCGGCGGCGGGATCTGCGTTTCGGGACGTTCCGCCGCGGTTTCCCGGTCGGCTACGAAACGTTCGATGCGTCCAATGGCGACCGCCTTCTCCGGATTTTTCCAGAGTTTGCCAACGGTGCAGCGGGCCTGGCACTGCTGTTCCTGCGGACAGACACGGCCGCAGATCGCCGGCAGCAGGCTCTGCTGACGGATGACCGACAGCGCGCCTTTGAAATCGCCGCGGGCGGCGGCTCCGAGAAAATCGCGGATCGGCACTTTGACCGGGCATCCTTCGACGCACGGCTGGTTGGGGCACTGCAGGCAGCGGTTCGCTTCGAGCTGAGCCTGCGCCGGGCTGTAGCCAAGGGCTACTTCCTTCATATTATGACGCCGTTCATCCGGCTCCTGACTGGGCATCGGCTGGGGTTCGATCGCCCGCCGGGCTTTGGGGGAATGGTCTTCCTGCTGCAGCCAGCTCTGGAGTTTCGCTTCGGCTTCGGCGTTCAGCTTCCGGGGGTCAAGGGTCTGGTTCATTTCTGCTGCTCCCTTTCTTTCTCTTTCGCCGCGGCTTCCATGCGGCAGATATGGTCTTCCATTTTGCGGCGTTCGATCGGACGGTAGGCCTGAAGCCGTTTGAGCATGCTGTCCCAATCCACGAGCCGGCCGTCGAATTCGGGGCCGTCCACGCAGACGAAGCGGGTCTCATTGCCGATCTTTACCCGGCAGCCGCCGCACATGCCGGTGCCGTCCACCATGATGGTGTTGAGCGAAACGAGGATCTCGATATCGGCAAACGGGGCGACCGTGGCGGTGCAGAATTTCATCATGATCGGCGGTCCGATTGCCACCGCCAGATCGGGATGGTCCTCGCGTTCGCAGATCTCCTTGAGCGGTTCGGTGACCAGTGCCTTGCGTCCGGCCGAGCCGTCGTCGGTGCAGAGGATGAATTCATCGGCAAAAGCGCGCAGTTCCGGTTCCAGGATCACCAGTTCCTTGTTGCGGGCGCCCACGATCACGGTCACGCGGCTGCCGGCATCGTGGAATGCCTTGGCGATCGGGTGCATCGGAGCCACCCCGATGCCGCCGCCCACGCAGACCACGTGCCGCCGCTTGGTGATATGGGTCGGACGGCCCAGCGGACCGAGCACGGCCGCCAGTTTGCTGCCGACCGGACGTTCCGCCATCAGCGAAGTAGTCAGTCCGACCCGCTGGAAGACCAGATCGATGGTCCCCGCCGCGGGATCGGCGTCGGCGATCGTCAGCGGGATGCGTTCGCCGTAATCGGCGTCCACCGAGACCAGCACGAACTGGCCGGGCCGGCGTTCCGCTGCCACCGCCGGGGCTTTGATTTTCACTCGGAATACATTTTCCGACAGCTGCTGACGCTGCAGGATGGTATAGTCATCAACGTTCACGGCAATCTCCCTTTTTTTCTTGACGGCAGCGGTTTTCGACCGGAGCCGGGCTTGTTTTTGTACAAAGAGTTTTACCCTTTAAATATACAGCCGGTTCCGTTTTTTTTCAAATCGTTTTGACGTGCCGGTGTTTTTTTTTCGCGGCGCTTTTTCCGGCTCACTTCGGCAGAAAAACCGGTTTGATCACCGGCAGTTCACCTTTCAGGACCGAACCGAACAGGGACCGGCAGTCGTCGAAGGCGCAGAAATGGGTCTGGAACAGTTCCGCGGGAACGGCTCCGGACCGGATCAGTTCGAACGACAGGGGGAAATTGATCGCGGGCTCCGCGAAAGACGGCTTGAGCGTGATCTTGTTGAAAATGGCGTGGTTGACATCGAACGAAATGAGGTTTTCGCCCGGCTTGAAACTCAATCCGAGAAAAACGACGGTCCCGCCGTAGCGGATGACCTTCAGTCCGTCGTCGATTGAACGCGGGGGCGAGGTTACGATCACGCGGTCCACGCCGGAGGGACATTCCGCGAGGATCTCCTTTTCCCAGTCCTTCTTTTCGGTGAGGACGATCTTATGACAGCCCAGTTTTTCCGCCAGTTCCAGCCTGGCTTTCTGGGCGGGCGTGACGTTCCGGTGTCCGAGCAGGAACACCCGGCCGGCGCCGCGCAGCAGACATACTTTCGCGCAGAGCAGTCCGATCGGACCCGGTCCGACGACCGCGACCGTGCCGCCCAGCGGAATATCCGCGGAGAGGACGGCGCAGCAGGCCACCGCGAGCGGTTCGGTCAGCGCGGCAAAACGGAAATCCACGCCGTCGAAGGGAACCAGCGCGGCCTGGTCCGCGAGGATGTATTTTCCCATGCCGGGAACTCCGTTGATCGAATGCATACGGCGGCAGAGTTCGGGATGGCCCGCCTTGCAGTCGGGACAGCCGCCGCACATGGTACAGTCCTCCACGATGACTTTGGTTCCCGGCTTGATGCCGGTGACCGCGCTGCCGGTTTCCAGCACGACGCCGGCGATCTCATGACCCAATGGCATGTAGTCCTCTTCCCAGTCGCGGATGAAGTTCAGATCGGTGCCGCAGACGCCGCAGGCTTTGATCTCGATCAGTGCCTGCGTCGGGCCGGGTGCGGGCAGTTCCAGGTCCCGGATCTGGATGTCGAGGTATTTGCGTCCGAAAAGTGCGCGGTTTTTCATGTGTGTCTCCCTGTTTGAGTGATCGAAGAAATATGATTGAAGAGATAACGCACCGCCAGCGGCAGCGTCATCTGCGATGGTATGCATGCGGTGGAATCCAGACGGTCCCGGAAACTCATTTCCGGCGCGAAAAACGTTCCCCGCGACTGGTGCAGCGCCAGGTGTCCCGCCAGCAGCCGGATCATTTCATGGTGATCGCCGTAGATGCAGAGACCGGAGAGCATATTGTAAAGCGGCCAGTCGTCCAGACAGCGGGCATAAGGCGGGAAATCACGGAAGATCCGGAATGCGGTGGCTCCGTGGAAATCACCGCCGCGGGCACGCCGGAAAGAGATGATCCGCCGCGCCGTTTCGGGCGGCAGCAGACCGCTGGAAAGCATTTCCGGATAGATCCGGTAATTGGTGTAGGAGGCCAGACTGTGGATATCGTCGCCGGGTGCGGCCTCGATGAAGTCATTCATGTCGTTGAACGGGATGCGATATTCCGCGCAGGGCGGCAGGAAGACTTCACCATCTGGACACTTGACCGCGGATTCGCAGCAGAGGCGGACGGTCAGATCCGCAAAGGCCGCGGCTCTCGCTTCCGGGATCACGCCGGGGAAAGTCCGGGCGTATTCCAGCAGACCGCGGGCGATCCAGAGATTGGAGGAAAACCATTGCCGCGGCGGGGCATTGCGCAGATCGTCTTCCGGACAGCCGCTGACCAGTTCCGGAGCCGCTTCTTCGGTCAACCGGCAGAGCCGGAGCGCGACCTGCCGGACCGCCGGACCGTATTCGCGGAAAAACGTTTCGTCTGCCGTCTGCCGTTTTGCCTGCGAGAACAGGGCGAGCAGCATGCCGTGTTCCGACATCGAAGCACCGTTGCCGCGGTGACAGATCGTCCCGTCGGAAACAAAGTTACCGATAAAATGTCCAAGGAAATGGAACGCATCTTGTTCCATCCCATAGAAGAAAGCGCCTTCACAGGCGGTGAGGACCGTCGGCGGGAAGGATTCCGCGCAGCGCCCTTCATCGCAGTAATACCGGGTCGCGCCATAGCGCAGCGCACCGTCGTATTGGGTGATGAAGGTTTTAGCCAGCGCGGCGAGGATCCCGTTTTTCAGGCGGGGATGCGGAAAATCCCAATCCAGCACGGCCGCGAATTTGTTTTGCCAGTGCGTTTTCAAAGTTTTCAGCGCGCGGTCGAACGATCCTCCGTCGGGAATCCGGGCGGGGACCGGCGGTTCCATCCGCAGCAGTTCCGCCGGGTCCTGCGAAGAGGGCAGGGGGATCCGGTAAAAAAAGGGTTCGCCGCCGCAGACGGTCCGTACCTGGACCGCGTCTTCATCGTCCACCAGCGCGAGCAGTTCCGCTTCCGGAAAACGCGTGGTCGTGAACCGGACGCGGGAAACGGGCAGCCAACCGTCCAGACAGTCATGGGAAAGCGGCTTGACAAATTTGCCGAACCCGGCAGTTTCCGGATCGAAAAGCGTCAGGAGAGTCCGCCGGACATCCCGGAGGGGATCAGGTTCACGGCCGGGCGTGACATACTGGCTTTCCAGGGTGATCGCGCCCTTCTCATTGACCAGCGGTTTCCACGGCGATTTTTCGGTGCCGATGAGGTCGAAGGAATTGGGCTGCGGCACGGCGGAACACACTTCGGCAAAGAGCCGGTCGAACTCCGCAAGGAGTTTTTCCAGCTCTGCTGCCGACAGCCGGGGCGGGGTATGGATCATGGCGGACACCTTGCGGTCATTCCACCTTGATCCGGCAGCTGCCTTCGATGCCCGACGCGGCATCCTTGACCGTGAAGCGCCACTCGCCCTTTTCATTCAGGGCCGGAGCGAACAGAAACTTGAACGTGCCGCCCGGAGCGCGGCGGATCTTGCGGAATTCCAGACTTTCACTGCCGTCCGGCCGGAAGGCGCGGAGCAGCAGGACATGGAATTCCGGCTTGCCGCCGTCGACTGCGGCCTTGGCGGTGATTTCGGCCGGAGTGCCCGCCCGGACCGTGTCAGGCGCGGAAACCGTCACCTTGGTGACCTTGCCGGGGAGGGCTGCCAGCAGAGTGCCGTCGCCCTGGACCAGCGTGAGATCGAAGTCTTTGCCTTTCCCCAGGAATTTCCCTTTCCGGACATCATAGAGGTATGCTTCTCTGTCCAGATGCAGCGTTCCCCTGACGGTGTGTTTGGCCGCCTGCGCCGGAGTGGATTCTTCCCACCCGGTGAACTTGGGTTCGGGCAGCAGGGCGATATAGAGCGCCTTGCCGTCGGTGAAGAAACTGTGCATGACGCTGTGATCCGTTTCGAAACGGGCGGGGCCGGAGAATTTCAGGAATCCGCCGATCAAATCGCGGAAAGCCTTTTCGCGCCGGGCGTTGTAGACCGTTTCGAAGTTCAGATACAGCGTGTTGTCCGTCTGGCAGGCCAGCAGCGCCTTGCCGCGTTTGGTGACCGCTTCGCCCAGCGCTTTGCCGCGGACGCAGCGGACGCCCGTCACGGCATTGCGGATCGTGATCCCGTCGAGGTTATGGGAGCGGACCTGACGCAGGACCTTGCGTCCGCCGGAAATGCCGAAAAGTTTATCCAGCGGGGAATCTTTCCGCGGAATGCAGAATTCATCGCAGGTGGCGGCTTCATAATCGGCGATCACCTTGCCGCCGTTTTCGGCAAATTTCTTTATGAGCGCGATGTCATTGTCGCTCAGGGCGCTGGCTTCAGGCAGTACCAGCACTTTGAACGGTTTGAGCACTTCCCAGCTCAGTTCTTCCTGTGCCACGAACCGGGCGGGGACCCCCAGGTCCTCCAGCACGCGGGCATAGGAGAAATATTTTTCAGCCAGATTGACTTTCACCGGCTTGAGGAAGTTGGCGATGATGGACCGCTGGGACAGCAGGATCGCCGCCTGGTCCGTGATTTTCCGGGAGTGATAGAGCAGATCGCCGGGGCCGCTGCGCAGTTCCCACAGGATCTTGCTGTAGTAGGCGCGGACCTTCGAGTGCCGCAGATCGGGGAGCAGGAAGACCGGACCATACCAGTTGTTGTTGTTCCGTTCGCCGACGAAGAGGCCTTCCCAGAACGTTTCGCGGATCGCTCCCTCCGGTGAATCGTATCCGTAATAGCTCATGACAAACCGTTTTTCGCGGTTGAAACTCACGGGGACCCGGGCGCGGCCGTAGACGCTGACGCAGTCGAACCGGCTC
This sequence comes from Lentisphaerota bacterium, assembly GCA_015061565.1. Lineage (GTDB taxonomy): Bacteria > Verrucomicrobiota > Lentisphaeria > Victivallales > UBA1829 > SIG94. The sequence continues at coordinate 6,662 of SUWI01000069.1, read as the reverse complement.
ATGCTCCAGAAGTTCCAGTTGCCGCCGTAGGTGTGGGGTGTGTTGACGACGCCGGTGGGGCCGACCAGAGCCAGCGGATACTTTTTCCGGAGTTCCCTGGAGAGATCCATCAGGGATCTGGCGAAGACGCTGTCCATATAAAGCCGGTGGGCGACGTAGGCGGCGGGATTGGGCTGGACCAGCGTATCGTTGTATGTCTGGGGCATGACCTCATCCCAGCTCTTGTAACTGGTTTTCCAGCGCTGATTGAGTTTTTCGAGCGTGAAACCCTGATCTTTCAGATACTGCCGGAAACCGGCCAGACAGTATTTGCAGAAACAGAAGTCGATCGGCTGCTGGAACACCGTGGTGCTCATCTCGTCGCCCAGCTGGAAAAGATACCGCGAATAGAACGGAGCGAATGTCGGTTCATGGACGTTCGGTTTGGCCTGGAATTTCGGATTGTTCCAGCAGGGGTCGCGGACGATGAATTCCTTTTTGCCGGTCTTATACCATTTGGCCAGCAGTTTCTGGGCCATGGCATTGGGCATGTGGTATCTGCCCTGTCCGCCCGCGTGCCAGTTCATGCCGGTCTCCACGTCGGCGAACCGGAGCATCAGCGGCGAGGCGTCGCCGAAACTGCCGCCGTAAAGGAAATTGAATCCGAACGTGCGGAGCTGTTTCAGCCGTTCGGGATAGGAATATTCCGGGAACCGGTCCGCGCCGACCCAGACCAGACAGGAATATTCTTTGCGGAGGTCGAAGACTTCAGGCAGATAAAAGGCTTTGCGCTTTTCGCTGACGACCTTGCCGTCCGCTTTCAGCTTGGCGGTGACGACATGGCGGTTGACCGCGGCGGTCCGGGGATCCCACCGGAAACTCCGGCCTTGGCCGCGCCACAGGATCCGTCCCAGGTTGTCGGCGATCTCCAGTTCCGGTTCGCCGGAACCGTCAACTTCGACCGTTCCGGAAACGATTTCACCGGCCTTGTAGGATTCTTTCATCCTGATGGCGCTGATCCGGTCCGGACTCTTGTGATCGAACGCGAGATACGCGAAATCTTTGCCCGGCAGCCGGACATGAAGATAATTGGCGCCGTCCTGCACTCCGGAAAGCGCGACCGTGTTGGTTCCTTTTTTGAGTTCGGCGGTGAATTTGCCGGCCGAATGGGTGTAGCGGTTGAAGAGTTCGAACTCATATCGGCCCGGCCGGGCGCATTCCACGACCGCCTTGCCGCCTTTCAGGGACAGACTCAGGATCGCGGGGTCCTGACCGCGCAGATAATTGATGATCCGTGCCATGACGGCGAACTGGTATTCCTGGAACCGGTGTTCGCGGGAAAGCAGCTGAAAATGCCGCTGCCTGACTTTCAGCAGCGGGATCAGGTAAGCATCGGTCTTGAATGTGAGCGCGGCGACCCGTCCTTTGCCATACTGGCCGAATTTCATCGAAGCTTTGTCAAAATAGGGAGCCGCGGAATAGGACATCGAGCGTTTGAGAAAGTCCGGCGCATCCTGCAGGGACGCCAGCAGTTCCTTCATTTCCGCGTCCGGATTGTCGGGATTGATCAGCAGCAGGCCCGTGCCGCCGCGGACCGCCTTGAGAATCGCCTTCCGCACGTTCGCGGGATAGCCGGCCCAGCTGGAGACTCTCTGGTCATACTTGTCGAACCGGACCTTGGTCCGGCCGTCGCCGATGACGATCACATCGTAAGGTTTCGTGAGATAGGGCGCGACCAGATCAACGCCGGATTCGCCGCCCGAGGCGGGAGCGAAGGGGACTTTGGTCCGCCAGCTCCGGGCCCAGTCGGAGGGATAGACGGTCGGCGCCTTGAAGTCGAAATTCATCCGCTGCAGCAGCTCGATGATGTCCCGGGCGCCGTTGGATTCCATGAAGAACAGGATGGAGAATTTCGGATTGTCCAGCCATTTGAAATGGGGCGTCACATAACCGGGCTCCGGATCATACTGCCAGGGATCCTTGTCGCTGGGCGGGTCATTGCGCTTTTCCAGCGCGGCGAATTCAGCGCCGGACTGGAGCGGCAGCAGCAGGTCGAAAAGCAGTCTGCCGGTGCCGTCGATCACTTCCACCGCTGCCGTTTTGCCTGCGGCCGGAGCGGGGAATGAAACCGAAACATCCTTGTCGGGCGAAAGGTCCACATAGACCGGAGCGGATTTTTTACCGTCCACATTGAGCAGGGCACGGTATTTGTGCGAAGCAAAGCCCCGCAGAACGGCGGTGATTTTGCCGTTTTCGAGCGTCAGCTTTCCGTATCCGGCGCCGCCGGCGCCGTTGATCTCGCCGTGCCGGAGCAGTCCGGCCTCAAATTTGCAGACTGTCTTCTGCCCGGCCGTGACGCGTTCCGGGATGAGACGGAATTCGAGGGTGTTGCGTTTATTGACGCCGATGCAGTTCCAGGAAAAAGTCAGGCCGAATTTCTTGTATTCGGGGAGCAGCACGATACCGGACTTGCCGCCCGTGGCGGCGACCCAGCCGCGAATGGGTTCCTTGTAAAAGAAATTGTTGCCGGAAGGAACTTTCAATACGCCGTTTTTCAGCGGAATGAACATCGGGTTTTTGACCCCTTCGATCCCGAGGAAACTGTTGCTCCAGTATTCATAGGTCTTGTCCTGCATGCTTTCCGCCTGATTGGTGATCTCGACTTCGACGCGGAGCTTGCTTTCGCCGTCCCGGAGCGTATAGCGCTTGGTGATGAGGGTGAAAAGGTTTTTGCCGTCCAGCGCCGGTGCGGTCAGTTCCAGCACTTTTTCACTGGGCTGGGAAGAGAGGATCTTTCCCCGGTAGGCCACTTTGGTAAAATCGAAGTTCCGGGTGCCGAACTGGTCGCGGAAAGCGCCTTCGCCGCCGGTAAGTTCGCTGCCGTTTTTCTTGTCGGTGAGCAGGGAGATGATCCCGCCTTTGGCGGAGATGACGACCTTGAGCTGGGCGTTTTCCAGTTTCCATTGCGAGGCTCCGGTCGCGTCATCCTGGATTTTGTCGGCGGTGACGGCGGCGGAAAGGACCGTGCCGCAGAAAAGACATGCGGTAAAAAGAAGGTTTTTCATGATCGGTATTCCGTATTATTGGGCAGGTGTGATTTTGAGGGCGAAATCGTCGAAGAGAATCTCCGCGTTTTCATAAACAAAAATCACGGGGAGTATGGAGAAGCTGCTGTATTTCCCTTTGGCCTTGGGCGGCGGAACGAATTTCACTTTGACGGCATGTTTTTTCCAGTCGTCTTCACTCGCTGTCTGCGGTTTGCCGGTTCCGGCCGTGGTCAGGAAGACACTCCGCTTGGGGTCGTCCGTGGCATAGATGATGTACTGCAGCGTGTATTTGCCCGAACCCTTGGCCCAGATTTCCATTTCGATGAATTCGCCGGGCTTGCAGGGAACCGATTTGAACGAGCGGAAAGAGAGACAGCCTTTTTCCTCGGTTTCGGTCAGCAGTCCGAAACTGCCGCTGCGGAAACATCCCGATTCCCGGGTAAGCCGCGCCTTGCCGTTCCGGGTCACCGCCCGGTTGCTGATCCAGTTATGGGGCAGCGGAGTCCCGGTTTTGTCCGGAGTGCAGACCTCGAAACCGCCGTTGAACGGATCGTCCGCGCCGTAAAGCAGTGCGGCACCCGTCAGGAAAATAAAGGAAAGAAGTTTTTTCATGGTCGGTTTCTCCTTGACTTACAGGGCAAAGTTGTTATTGTAGTCATATATCCACTTGTTTGGTTTCGCATATATGTCCGAAGTTTTCATGGGAGTAGGTTCCACATGTCCGTCGAAGAAACTGATATTCCGGGCAAGCCCGTTGTGGACCTTCTGGGTCCAGGCCGGTGAACTTTCGTTGAAGCTTCCCCGGACCAGACCTTCGCTCTGGTTCCGGAAAAGGGTCAGATTCTTGTCGCGGTAATCCAGAACCATGATATAGATGTTCGGGCGTTTCAGCGTGGCCGGTTTGCGGCAATACAGAAAATTGCCCCAAAGGGCATCCAGGACTTTCATGCCGTTGGTGCAGTTGGAACCGTAGGCATTGAATCCGTAACTCTGCGGATAGGAATTGGTCCGTTTGATCTCGGTGTCGCCCGGACAGTAGAACACATGCTGGTTCCTGCCGTATTTGAATCGGTTCAGCTTCATGCCCACATAAGAAGCGAGCGATCCGGACAGTCCGCCTTCATATTTTGTGGTCCCATAGGTCCACGGGGCCTGTCCGCTGGTGTAATACCCCTTGTTGTCGTCGAAATACTGGAACATGGCAGTGGTGATGCTCCTGACATTGCCGAGACAGCTGATGGTTTTTGCCTGTTCCCGTGCCCGGTTCAGTGCCGGCAGCAGCATGCCCGCCAGAATGGCGATGATCGCGATCACGACGAGGAGCTCTATCAGCGTAAAACGGCACCCCGTTTTACGCTTCAGGTATGAGAGATGAGGTATGAGAGATGAGATATTTATAACATTGCCGTTTTCGGATTTTCGCATGATTACTGTCCTTTTTTGATTTTAGTTTTCAAAGTTTTCTCAATGGAAATGCAGGAAATTGAAAGATGTTGATAAAGTGCAATTCAGAGGAACAAGTTTTTCCATTGCCAAACTGCCGGAATTGTTTTTACCTCATCTCTCATCTCTCCTACCTCATACCTTGGTCGGTTCTGCCGAATTTCTGCTGAAGCAAGCAGATTTCACGAGTTCTACCAGGGTAAATTGGAAATACCCCGCCATCATCCTTTTTTCACGTCCGCGATTCAGATTCTTCATTTTTGTTCCTCCTGTTTTTTATTTCATTATGGTTTTATGTCTCTCATAAACTGGTCCTTCGGATCAGTTTCGGTTTTACGGTCAGTTCTTTTTCCGGAATCGTCTTTCCGGAAATCAGATCCAGCAGGGTTTTCACCGCGATCCGGCCGGTTTCATCCCAGCGCAGGTCGCAGGTGGTCAGGACCGGCTGGACGCCGCGAAGGCTGGGCTCCAGATTGTCAAGGCCGAGCAGATGATAATCCTTTCCCGGAACCAGTCCGTGCCGGCTGAAAACATCCATGACTCCCAGTGCAAGCAGGTCGGAACTGGCCCAGATCACTTTGAATTTGCGGAGTTCATCGAAATATTCTTCGGCTGCCATTGCCGCATTGGCACGGGCCACCAGAAATCCGACCGGCTTGTTGACGAAAAAGTTTTTGATCCGGGCGTTTTTCGGGGCAGCCTCGGCGATCAGCGCAGCCCGGCTCTTCCGCGGATGGTAATATCTGTCCTCCGGCGCAACCACTGCAACACTGCGCCTCAGCTCCGGTTTGATCAGGCGCCACATGGCCTGATAGGCCGAACACAGCGGACGGCTGATCTGCACGTAAGGCATCGGCTCGGAAATCCCGTCTTCCCGCTGGGAAATCAATACCACCGGAGTCTTGTCCAGGGCATCTTTGACCGAACCCAATACAATGGATTTTCCCAGAATATAACCGTCCGCGACCTTCGATTCCAGCAGTTCCCGGACATTGACACCATTGTTCTTTTTGGCTTCTTTCGCGAGCAGAAGCACCAGTGTGTAGTTGTTTTTCTGCAATTCGGCGCAGACCGCTTCCATGAACCGGCTGAACGTCGGACTGCTCAGGTCTTCCGTCATGTGGTCCAGGATCAGCCCGATCTTATAGGTTTTTCCCGTCACAAAGGATTTTCCGATCATGACCGGACGATAGCTGTATTTTTCTGCGACGGCAAGAACTTTTTTCCGGGTCGATTCCTTGAGCATGGATTTATAACGCGGATCCAGCGCCCTGGATACGGTAGCCGTCGAAAGTCCTGTCTTTTCTGCTATTTCCTTGATCGTCATCGGAATTTTGCCGTCCTGCCTTCAGGTCAAAATGTAAACATTTACATTTACAATAATCAGTTTTTTCATTTTGTCAAGCCGGATTCGAAAAAAACATCGAATTTATCGAAGAAAAATAAGGATCGCTAAAAGGGAAGGTACGGTCAATGGAGAAAAAGAAAGTCTTGACATGTTTTTATTGAGACAGGCAAAAAAATGGTGCACCCGGCGGGGGTCGCCCGGCGGCATCATTCCTGCCTGAAATTCATTGCAAATCGCTGTCATTCTGTCACTTTAACACGATAAAGAACAGAATTCCATTTGCTCCATAAAAGTCCGAAAACGGGGCAAAACGGGGAATTTTCCCCTTTCCCTTGGGGCAAAACGGGGCATGGTTTTTGTATGTTAAAAGAGCGATCGGACAGCATGGAAACAACCCTGTCTCCATTCTCAACTGCCGACACAGGAAATATAATCCGTATTCTTCAAAAAGCAAAGAGGATCTCATCTTTTTTCGTTTTTTTTATGAAGATTCCGGCAAAGTTATTTACCCTTCATATCCTCGAACTTGACTGAGACGCTGGCGACGGGGAAAATGACTTTCACCCGTTCCTGCTGTAAGTCTGCGTAGAGACCGCCCAGCGGGCGCCGGGAAATGATCCGGCAAACTACATCTCCGGCAAGATACAGCTCGAAAAGCCGAAATGTCGAATCCACATGGACTTCCAGAATCGAATACCACGGGATCAGACGCTCGCTGACTCCATCGGAGATCCGCAGACGCGGCATCGGACAACGGCTTCGAAGCCAGCATTCGCCAAAAGATTTGGTTTTCAAATCTGTTGCATCGCTGGCCGCGGTCAGTTCTTCAAATATCAATTCCTCCG
>SUWI01000373.1 GCA_015061565.1 Lentisphaerota bacterium | reverse complement strand
CTGCGGCATCTATGGGGAGTTCCAGTCAGCGTCATTCAAGCCGATTGGCAAAGGATGGGATTCCAGATACGCATTTTTTGCTATCAAGGATCCGAAGACCCGGTCCGTCCAGATCTTTGTGCAGGGACCGCCGAACGCCGCGGTGGATTTCTCGCATATCAAGTACAGGAAATTGAGGTCTGAAGAAATCTCGGTCCATTCCCCGGCCCGTAATCTGAAGCTTTGGGAGGAACGTTCCTGCGGAACAAATCTTGCTGCAGGAAAAAAAGTGCGGTTTTATCCGGATGCAAACTATCCGCTGACCGCGAAGGGCGGAACCGATACGGCGGATTTGACTGATGGTCTGGTCCACAAGGGTTCCGGCATGGTCCATTTTCAAAAGCAGGCGGTAGGCTGGTCCGGCCATTTCGGCCAGATTTCGATCATGGTTGATCTCGGCGAAGTGAAGCCGGTCAGGAAGGGCGTCATCAGGATCAACGGCGGCAGGCTGAAAGACTTTTCTTTCCCGAAGGGACTGACCATCTGGGGGAGCAAAGACGGACAGAATTTTTACCGCGGGCAAAATCTGGTCAAACTGGGCAAACGTGAAGATTATCTTTCCAATTTCCGGGATGCCTATTATCTTCCGGAAAGTGAAGACGGACGGAATCCAACTTGGCTTTACCCCTTTGAACTGCATTTGGACGCCGATGTCCGGTATGTGGTTTTTCAGATGCAGCCCGGATCCCACCTTCTCTTCTGCGATGAACTGGCAGTGATTCAGGCGGACCCCAAATCGGTGAAAAGTCCGGATTTCAACCGGATATTCCGGCAGATTCCCAAAAACATTTTCCATGAAAACATAATTGTCCGTCCAAAAATGGACAAAATGTATATTGCCGAAGGTAAATGGTTCCCCAATCTGCTGACCTTGGACAACCGGAAAAAGGAATCCGGCGGCACCTTGTCCTTCTCCATTGATTTGCCGTCTGCCGTGGAGCATCGTTATGCCGACTGTTATCCAGCCCAAATCCGAAGGTATGTAAAAAGCGAGAGGAAGGGAAACCGGACCGTTTATTATTTCAAATCCGATCTTCCCGTGGGGAAACAATTGAACAGACTGGCGGAGAACTACGCAATCGGCCCCTTTTATTTCATGGTCAAAGATGCCAGTCTGGTGCCGGCCGAAGAGCGTTATGCCGAGTTTCAGTCATTCTGTGACGGAAAATGGGAAAAAACCGTCAGACTGCCATTGGAAATTCTGAAAATGCCTGAAGTTCCGCCCTTGAAACACCTGAATACTTTCATCTGGATTGCTCCAAGATTCGTTGCGACCTGGCCAGACTACCTTTCGACCATTCGTTCTGCCGGGTTCAGCATTCTGCCGCTCTTCCCGGATTACCGGGATGAAGTTCCCGAGCTTGACCGGTTCGTCAAAAATTCACAGGGAAGCAAGGATCAATTCCGTATGATCCTTGCTCCTGTGAACAATCTGAACAAGCCTCCGGAATACTTCTGTCAGACCGGCGGCAGTCTCAAGACGGTCTGTCTTGCCTACCGCGGTCCGGCCTATCAGGAAATGCTTGAACAGATCACCGAATTCGTAAAAAAATATCCTTGCGGTTATCTGACATTCGATGTGGAGTCCTGGGAACGGCACACCATGAACAACGCCATGAAATGTCCCCGCTGCAATACTTTGCGGGAAAAGATGAAAATGAACTGGGTGCAGTATTTCAGTTGGGCTCAGGCTCAATATCTGATGCCGTTCAAAGAAGCGGCAGCCAAAGGCGCAGCTGCCGCCGGACGCAAACCGCCGAAGATCGGATTTTACGCCCTGGCACCGGGAGATGCCGCATTCCGTTACACCTGCAGTGAAGGACCGGTCGATTTCCTCGGAGGATTCGACCGGATGTTTCCGGCATATGTCGATGAAGCTCAATTCAGCTACTATGGCCGGGATGCGTTCAATGTCCATCACCGAGCCAGAATGGTCTATGAGAAATTGAAAAAACCGGCTGTCTGCATCCCGTGGATATCCGGCGGAACCGGTGCCTATTATTCGCTGCCGCTTTCCAAACGGACCGCACATCACTTTCTGGAAGCCGTGCTCAATGGTTCCGGCGGTGTGCAGTATTTCCGATTCAGAAGTTTTGAATCCCCGTTGGATTATTACTATCATGCCCTGGCGGCCAGGCAGATCGCACCGTTTGAGGAACTTCTGATGAACGGGTCTCTGGATACCGACTTTTCCGGCTCAAATCGGAAACTGCTTTACACGAAGCGCGACTGGAAAGGCAGGACTCTGATCCTCATAGGAAATTATGAGGCGTTTGCCGAAGCTGAGACCGCCATTCCCATCAAGGGGAAAGTCACCAATCTCATTTCCGGGGAAACGCAAGTGGCAAAAGGCCGTTTCCAGATAAAAATTCCGGCAGACGGCTATGTGCTTCTGCTGGTGGAATAAAACGGATTTCACACCATCGAGAATCATAAAACCTAGAAAGAAAGGAAACAAAACAACATGGACAAGTTTACATCCATCATCACACATTCGCCAGTGGAGCAGAAATGCCGTTTTACGCTGATAGAGCTCCTCGTCGTGATAGCGATCATCGCGATTCTGGCAGGGATGCTCCTGCCGGCGCTGAACCAGGCCAGGAACAAAGCCAGATCCATCGCATGTGTCAGCAACCAGAAATCCATCGGATCGCTGATCCAGATGTACGGCAACGATTACGGCTATATTCTGCCGGGAGTGCAGGAAAACCCCACCTGGCGGGAAAAAACCTGGGATGCAATTCTGGTCCGGGAAAACAATTTGAAGATAGACCTCAACGATCAAGCATCGCGGGAAAGGAGCATTTTCTATTGCCCGATTGAAAAATCTCCTAACTACGGAGGTAAGCGCCCAGCGGGATACATCTTTTCCAGAAACGAACCGTGTGCTAAATTACCTCTGAACCCTGAACCAGGAACAGGAGGAATTTATGACAGGCAGGGAAACGCGTCAATATTGGATCAATCA
>SUWI01000068.1 GCA_015061565.1 Lentisphaerota bacterium | reverse complement strand
CCGGACCACAGCTTCCAGGGAGTCTGGCGCGACGTGCTCGGACCGGGCATGCACCGGCTCAATCCGCAGGGATATTCCGTTGAGATCACCGATGCGGTGAATATTCCGGTCGGCTATGTCGGCGTGGTGACCAGCCAGACGGGCAAAACCGCTTCGGCGGGCGAGTTCGCCACGGTCCGCACCAAAGGCGTGCTGAAAGACGTGCTCCAGCCCGGCCTTTATTACATCAATCCGCGGGCGTATCAGGTCAATGTGATCGAGATCGGCATGAACCAGGTGAGCATGACGGGCAAGGAAGGCAGCGTCATCGAAATGAAAAATTCGGTGAAGGCCGCCAGCAGCGCCCTCACTTCGCTTTCCAGCAACATCCTGAACCAGCAGCTGCAGCGGCGGATGAACATGTCGCCGCAGAATTCGCAGCAGGTCAGGACCGCCAACCGGGCGATGCGGCAGGCACAGCGCAGCTACAGACCGCGCAATGCGGGCAGGGTCGCCTACAGTAAAGCGGCTCCGGCCATCGCCGCCGATGCGGCATATCCTTCTCCCGCTCCCAAAGCCAAAGGCGCCTCGTCTTCGCCCGGGTATTCCATCAGCAACTTTGTGGAATTCCCGTCGCGCGACGGGTTCAAGATCCTGATGGACATGACGGTGGAATTCGAGCTGCTGCCGGAAAACGTTTCGCGCATCTACATGCTTTACGGCGACCTGCCTCAGGTGGTGGAAAAGATCATTCTGCCTCAGATCCTGTCGGTTTCCCGGCTGAAAGGCTCCTCCTACAAGGCGCAGGATTTCATCATGGGAGAAGGGCGCGAGACCTTCCAGAAGACCCTGCGCGATGACCTGGTGCGTCTGCTCAAGGAGAAAAACATCATCATCCACAATGCGATCATCCGCAATGTGGCGATCCCGCGGAACATTCTGCAGCCGATCCAGGAATCCAGCCTGGCCAAGGAACAGAACCTGACCAACTTTGCGCTGCAGGCGACGGCGAAGATCGAGGCGGAACTCAATACGCAGATCGCGATGATCGACCAGAAGCGGCGCGAGGTCGAACAGGAGACCCGCAAGCTGGTGGCCGAGATCCAGGCCAACCAGGAACAGTCCGTGCGGCTGATCCAGGCGCAGACCGAGCTCGACGTGTCCAAGATCCAGCTGAAACGTTCCGAGATCGAAGCCAAGCGCCGTCAGCTCACCGGCGAGACCGAGGTCAAGGCCGATTTCATCCGGCGCAACGAAACCGCGCGCGGCGTCCGGATGAAAGCCGAGGCGCTGGGCAAATCCGGGATCCTCGCGGACATGAAGCTGGTCGAATCCCTGAATCCCCAGCTGAAACTGCAGGTGATCTACGCCGGCGAAGGCACGCTCTGGACCGACCTCAAGTCCGGCGTGATCCCGCTGAAAAAATAAGCGTTTCCGGAATGCATGACTGCCGGATCCCCTGCCGGATCCGGCGGAATATCTCATAATAAGATATCTTCATGGTAATTTGCGGAAACCCGGTCAAAACCTGTTGCATAATATCGCTTCGGCAATATATTTAGCTGCGGACAGGAAATGCGTTTCATTATCCTGCCTGATCCACAGCTGATAACAGGAGGAGCCCATGAGCAAACTGATCGGTGAATACACGGCCGAGGTTACGGGTCTGATGCAGACCATCGCAAAGGAAGAGGAAGAAAACATTCTGAAGGCGGCCGATCTGCTGTCGGACAAAGTCAATGAAGGACGGCTGATCAATATTTTCGGAGCTGGCGGCCATTCGGCGATCGCGGCCATGGAGATCTTCTGGCGGGCGGGCGGTCTGGCGCAGGTCAACCCGCTGTTCCCGGTCGGGACCAATATCATCACTGCCGGGCCGACCACCGCGAAAGTCACCGGACTGGCGCCCTATATCCTGAATTTCTATGATGTCAACCAAGACGATGTGCTGATCCTGGTCAATTTCTACGGACTGAACATCGTTTCGGTGGATGTGGCGATCGAAGCGCAGAAACGCGGCGTGAAGCTGATCACGGTCAACGCGCACAAATTCGCGCAGAAAGTGCCGAAGGATTTCATCTGGCGGCATCCGAACAAAAAGAACATCAACGATTACGCGGATATCGCGGTCGACAACCATGTGCCGTATCCGGATGCGATCCTGAAACACCCGGGCATTCCGGAAGAATTCGCGCCGACCGCCACCACGCTGACCTGTTTCACGCTGAACCTGATGATGGCGGAGACCATCCGCATGATCAAGGAAAAAGGCGGCACGCCCGAGATCTGGGTCAGCAACAATATCCCCGGCTGCGACGAGCACAACAAACCCATTCATGACAAATACCGTCACCGGATCCACCATCTTTATCCGGTGTGGTGAGCTGAATTCAGAAACGGCCGGATGGGTCTGCCGACGATCATCCGGGGTTGTAACTGAGCCGCCCGGATGCAGAAGATACGGGCGGGAACCGTTTTACTTTTTGTGGTTGTATTCGTTGTTTTCGAATGAAGGCGAACGCACTTCGATGCGTTTGCCGGATTTCCGGTTGGCCTCGGCTTCGGCAATGGCTTTGCGGATCATTTCCGCCATCGGCGTGAGCGAATTTTCCTGATTTTCCCGGCCGCGTTCGGCCGTGGCGAATTCGGGATAGCCCATCACGCCGACCTTGATCTCGGGCCGCTGGCGGGTGGTCGGGATCTCCTGCGGCTGGCCGCTCAGCGTGGTGCAGAGCTGATAGGCGTCCTGGTCATGACGCATCCGTTCGGCCAGTTCGGGTTCGTCCATTTCGAGCTGATCGAGCTGCACCAGATTTTTCCGGTAGGCCAGCATGAGCGAGGTTTCGGAATCGCCGGCATGGAAATCCTGTCCGTCCATGCGGGGATCCTTGCGGCTCCAGAATTCGCCGCGGCGCAGGATCATGATCATCACTTTTTCCAGTTCGGGATTGATCCATTTGAGGATCCGGAGCGATTCCTTGAGCTGGGCCAGACTTTCCGTGCCGCCGTGGCCGGGGAAAATCAGGATGTTTTCGAATCCCTGACGGGCGAGTGCTTCGACGATATCGCACATCATGGCGCAGAAGGTGGTCGGACGGACGTTGATGGTACCGGGCAGCTGTCCGCCGGAGAAACAGTAATTGAGCGGGGGCGCCACGATGCAGCCGAGTTTTTCCGCCAGTATGTAGGACGGCACTTCGGCATTGTGGATATCCATGCTCAGCGGCAGATGATAGCCGTGCTGTTCGACCACGCCGTAAGGCACGATGATGGTTTTGTTGGTTTTGAGATACTCGCGGATCTCTTTGACGGTCATTTCTCCCATTGCATGTGTACGCATTGAAAAACCTCCTGAGTTTGATGGGTAAGTAATATAAAAACCGGAACCTTCAAGATTCAAGCCGGAAACCGAAAAAACTGACGGTTTTTCGCGCGAACTTGATAAGACTTATAGGACCTATAGAGCCTATAAGAAAACCGCGCAGGACATGGCATGGCACGAGATCATCGGAACGCGGGATCCGTTGACATGGCACGCACAGCTTTCCGAGCTCACACCACACCCTTTCCCTCCAGCTTCCGCATTTCCGTCCGAACCTCGGAAACGGGAACGTCCAGCTGGGACGCGATCCCTTTCGGCTTGAGATTCCTGTTTTCGATCATACACCAGAGGATCTGCCGCTGCAGCGGAGTAAGTCCTTCGGTCGGCAGCAGATTCCACAGATTGCTGCCGTTTTTTTCCTGATTGAGCTGGTAATATTCCGCATTCCTGCGGCGGAACTTTTTCCGGTAGTTGCGCGGACTCATGCCGACATATTTTTTGAAACTTTTGGAGAACTGCGCGGTGGAATTGAAGCGGCACCGCTGCGCAATATCCTGGATCGGCAGCATCGAACTGCGCAGGATCCGGCGGGCGATCGTCAGGCGGCAGACCATGATGAAGGTCTGCGGCGAACAATGACGTTCCCGGACAAACCGCCGCTGGAAGGAACGTACGCTCATCCGGCACGCCGCGGCGAGTTTCTCCAGCGTGTAATGCCGCGTCGGGAAATGCGAAATTTCGCTGCACACCTGCTCGAAGGATTCCGGAATTTCCCCCGCCGCGCATTGACGCTTGAGTTCGGAAAGAAATACGAATGCTTCCGCAGATACCGCCAGCGGCGTCCGTTCGTTCTGCTGCTTCAGCAGCTGGAAAGTCCGCTCAAAACATTGTTTCAGCAGTTCCGGTTTCCGCGGATGCAGCACCGTCGGCTCGGAGATGTCTTGCGAGAACAGATCCCGCAGCGATCCGGAATCCAGGATCAGAAAACGATACGCATGAAACGGCTCCTCCGTTATCTGAAACGACACTTTCGCATCGGGCGGAACCACCGGCAGACTGCCCGCCTTGAACGTAGTCTGTTTCTTACGAAAAACTATTTTCCCCTGTCCTTCGATCACCACCACGAATGACCAGATGCTTTCGTGCGGCAGAACCATCAGCGGAAGTTCGCCGCCGCAGCGGCAGTGGAGCTCTCCCACATCCGACACCTGTATCATCAAATTGTAGCAATCCATCATACCGAACAGATTCAGTTTCCAATGCCGGTTTTCGAATAAATCCGTGCTGCGGATTTCGTTTCCAAATGGCAGTTCGTCCGTTTTTTGCATTCTTGAGCTTTCCCGTTCCGTTTTTTGTCGCAAAACAACAACTTTTATATATTGATTTTCAAAATTTCCGGTTTATACTATATCATGGATCCGGAAGATTACAACCGCAAAATCAAAAATCGCCATGTGCTGAATGTGCAGAAAGGAACGGACTATGAACCGGACAAGTAATCAGTCGTCAGTGATCAGGAATCAATATCGGCTTTGCCGCCAGGACAACTTCTCTCTCTTATCTCATCTCTCATACCTGAAGCGTAAAATGCCACAGCATTTTACGCTGATAGAGCTCCTCGTGGTGATCGCGATCATCGCGATCCTCGCCGGAATGCTCCTGCCGGCACTGAATTCGGCGCGGAACAAAGCCAGGACCATGAGCTGTCTTTCCAACCAGAAGCAGCTGATGTCCACCATGAGCATGTACCTTTCGGACTACAACGACAATTTCGATATGAGGGCGCACGGTCCGGAAGTGAACTGGACCCCGGACAACTCCAACACCCAGTATGGGACGGCGTTCTGCACGCTCGGATATCTGAAGCAGGGAAATGTCTATTTCTGTCCCGTCATGGAAATTTCCAATGTCAATTCGCCGGACTGCGGCACTTTGAATTTCCGTAAATATACCATCGGAATGCGTGAGATGCATACTTATTCCACGCCTGGCGTCCTGATAACTGAAAACTGGTTCGCCGTCAGCTTCAAGCGGGTCAAAAGCCCGTCACGCTATTTTATTTTTGCAGATACCACGAAAGAACCGGCAAAACCCCGCTACAGATGTCATCCGCGGGCGCAGGTCTATACCACCGACGGTTATACTTCCGTTTATGAAGCCCACAATAAAATCCTGAACAGCGCGTATCTGGACGGACATGCAGCATCCTCGTCCGGAGCTGAATTTATTATGAATGTGGTTACCAGCTGGAAAGAAATCACTGGCTCCAGCCCCGGGCATCGCGCATATCTGGATTTTTACGGTGTGAGACACAGTCTCTCCCTTTAAGACAATATTCGGTTATAAACGTAAAACCCATATACGGATGAAAAGAATGAAAAAAACGTTTGCAATCATCGCTGCGCTTCTCGGCATGGCGCTGTTCGCCCAGGAAGCCCTCGAACAGTTGAAGATCCCGGAAGGGGAGAACCTGCTTGCCAATCCCACGTTTCAAGAGAAACCGGACAAGCCCGGACAGTTGCTGAAATGGGGCGGCAGGAAGGACATCAAGTTTTCCTGGATCGAGGAGAACGGCAGGAAGATCCTGCGGGCGGAAACCTCCACGCCCGGCTATCACCTCGGGATCAATCAGCAGGTCCGGAATCTGAAGTCCAACACGGAATATCTGCTCTATCTGGTCGTGCGCGGAAAGATCTCCGACGGTTCCATCCGGATCCTCTACCATGAGGGGAAGCTCCCCGGAGAGAAAAAAGCGGTGTTCGCCAAAGTCTGCAAGGGAATGAAAACCGATTTTCCGTGGACGCTCTTCCAGATCAAATTCCGGACGCCCGCCGAATTCAAGGGCGGTGTCTGTTCGCTTTACGCCGTTTTGTTTTACGGCACCACCCAAATCGACATTGCGCAGGCGGGACTGGTCGAATGCAAGCCGAAAGCGCTTCTTCCGCCGCCGAAGGGCGCGGCGAACCTGCTGAACAATCCCGAACTGAAGACTTCCGGCCAGACCCCTGGCTTCCCGTATGACTGGAACATGGATTTTACCGAAAAGATAAAATCTTTCCGTTATGAACGGGACAAGAACGGCAGCGGCATCGTAACACTGCTCCCGCCGGTCAAGCCGAAACTTGCCAGCTGGGGAGAAGATACGGTAGGTCTCAACCAGTCCGGACTGCGGCTGAATCCGGGGAAAAAATACCGTTTCGGCGCCCTGATCCGGACGAAAAACCTCAAAGCTCAGCGGGCGGGACTGGTCGTTTATAACTACGGCTGGACGCAGGCGACCGAAGTCAGCTTCCCGGCAAATACGAACGGCTGGGAACGGGTGGAAGGCGATGCCGTTCTGCCGAAATCCCGCGGGGAGGAATATGCATTCGCCGCATTTACGGTCGGATGCACCGAGGGTGAAGTGAGCATAAAATCTCCCTATCTGATCCCGATGGACGAAGCCGCAGCAGCGGACGTTGAAAAAGCTCCGTTGATCCATTCGCTCCGGCAGATCACTCCGGTCGCCCCGCTGCTCGCAGAAATGTCTGCGGAAAAACCGGAAATGACTTTTGCTTTCCGTTCCGTCCTCCCGAAGCCTGAAACTGGATATGAGTGCCAGGTCAGGATCAAATCGCAAGATGCGAACAAGGTCCTGGCACAGGGTGTCTTCCCCCTGAAGGAGAACCATATCCATGCCGTGTTTCAGAAGCTCGCCCCCGGAAAGATTGTTCTGGAAGCTGCTCTGATCGACAAAGCGACTGGAAAAACTTTTGCCTCCGGCAGTTATCTGGCTGCACTGAACGCTCCGGTCAAGCTTTCCCGTCCGCCGGAAAAGCGTTTGAACATGCTGACGCAGAGATTGTTGACCGCCGACGTAAAAGACGGCAAATTCCTCTTTTCCGCGCCGCGGGACGGATGGGTTTACATTGCGCTTTCGGCGGGGAAAACCGGGACGGAAGTGAAGCTGGACGGAAAGGCCCGGCCGGTGATCAAAGCTGTGGCGGACCGTCCGTTCGAGACTCTGCGGCATGTCACGGAGGGTGACCATACACTGGAGATCGCCGGTTCCGCCGGAGGCACGCTCATTGTCAACTCCATTCCGGAAATTCTGGTGGATTCCTATCCGCGGGCGGACAGAAACAAGCAGGAAGGTCTTCATCCGGATTATCTGAAACACTGCCTGTTTCCCAATACGACGACTTTCGGGTATGGCTACCGCTGGCGTAAAGGACAGCTGGAGGAACTCGCCGTTCTGGGCAAGGAAGCGCGGCAGCAGACCATGCACCTTGTCACCCGCAGGGTGCGGACCCGCTACGAATCTCCTGACGAAATGGCAAAACGGTTTGCTGCAATGGACCAGCAGGCGAACGAGGTCATCCGGGGAAATACGTTTGATGAGATTTTTATCGGCGAGGTGCCGGCGAAATGGACTTTCACGCAGGCGATGCAGCGTCTGACCGGACGCGCGATCCCCATGTATGTCTGGTCTTCCGGCACCAAATTTGCCATTAACGGACTCAATGCCGCATATCTTTCCTCCGTCGTCAACAATGCCGGCGGCAAAGGCAGATTCCTGTTCGAATGTTACGCCCGGACCCAGCCGGATGAAAAAACGGCGGATCTGTATCTGGACGATTACCTGAACGAAGCCATCCGGCGGGCGAATCAGCTGATGCCAGGTGCGGTCAGGTCTTCTCTGATGATACTCGGCTGCTATACCATCGCGGGAGGCTACTGCACCGACACGTTTGCGGGACCCGACGTCAAGGCGTTCTGGAACAAGGTGTTTTACAAGTGGGCGAATGACCCGGAGTTCAAGGATTTAGCCGGAGTCGGGCTGTATGCATGGCATCACGGCAATGAGGAAAGCCTCCGCTGGGCGACGAAACTGATCCGTCACTATGTGATCGAAGGCAATACGGAGGACCTCGCTGTCAAATATGGGTTCCGGTATCTGCCCGGCCACCTGAAAAACGGCGACTTCACGGAAGGGCTTGCTCATTGGATCGCTTCCGGATCAGTGAAAACCGTAACCGTCAAGGGACTGGGTCAGCGTTATCAGGCAAGACGCTGGTATCCGCCCTCGATCGGTGACACCGCCTGCCTGTTTACCCGCTCTGTCAAGGCACCGAATACGCTCACGGCAAAGATCACCGGTCTGACTCCGGGAAAGCAGTATGTGCTGCGTTACCTGCTGGTGGACCATGCGGACGTCAAAGCCCAAAAGCCCTCCGGTAAAAAAATCCTGCTGCGTGTGAAACTGGACGGTGCGCAGGATATAACGGCATCTTCCCCCGTGGCGAAATATCTGAATGCGGACGGTGTCAATGTCCGCGGCTATGTGAACAATGTTGCTGTGGTGTTCAAGGCGGAGAACCCCGAAGCCGGACTGATTTTTTCCGATTGGGCTGATGACTCTGCGCCCGGCGCACCCGCCGGTCAGGAGATCCTGCTGAACAAGGTCAGTGTGACCCCGTATTTCAGCGAGTGAGCACCGCGATTTTTCGGACGGCCGAGTTCTCCTTTTCTCCTGACATTATGCTGCCGCAAATTTCCGCTCACGTTTTTTTTGCCGGAAATCTTCATAAACAAACTTGACTTCACGGGAAATAAAACGTATTGTACGAAAGCAAATATTAATGTGGAGATTACTGTTATGAAAATCAGATCTTTGATCGTTTTGTCCGCCATGATGACCGCCGCCGTGCTATCGTCCGGCCTCAGTTCCTGTGAAAAATTTCTGGAAGATCCGGAAAAAGCCATTCAGGAGGAAACCGACAAGACTCCGCGTTATGTGCTGACCATCCACGAACTCATCAAGTATAAACGGGCCGACATGGTCGAAATGGATGTGGATTCCTTCTTCGGTGGCACGGTCTGCGTCAACAAGAACCCGTATATCCATTCGCGGGACATCACCAAGATCGAAATGGTCCCCCGTCCGGGCAATACGGATTTCTATGATTTGAACATCACGCTCAACGACCGCGGGAAGATGCTGTGGAGCGCCATGGCGGTGACCCGGGGTGAAAATAAGAAGATCGGCATTCTGATCGACGGCATGTTTTACCGTTCGATCAATCCGCCGATGCTGACCGATCCCGAGACCACGACGGTCTATCTGGAAGGCCCGTTCGATCCGGCGACCGCCAAAGGCATCACCATCAATTCGGAACGGAACCACAAGATCTTCAACGACCGCTGACGGGCAGGATCAGAAACGCGGCCAGTTCACAGGGCGCCGGTTTGCCGTTGAACAGGGTCCGGCCGTAATCCCGGCGGGAGTCCATCGCACAGGTCCAGTCGCCGACCGCTTCGGACAGCGTGATATCCAGCTGGATTTTGCCGTTTTCATAACGGACCGGCACTTCCGCGCAGATCAGATTCTTCCGGACTCTGACTGACTGCCGTTCCCCGTTGACCGTCAGGACCGCACTGCCTTCCGGACCGAATACCGGCAGGACCAGGAGCGCCCGGCCGCCGCGCGGCGGCCGCTTGGGAAGAAACGTTTTGATCACCGTAAAATTGCTGCCGATGCCGCCCCAGCCGCCTTTCAGCGCGGAGGAATGATCGGTGATGAGCAGATACGGCCCGTCCGGCTGATCCGGCCAGTCATAAGGACTGGTTTCGAATTCCGTCTGGACCCCCAGCGGCCGGACGGCGGAGATCACCAGCGGTTCATACACCATGGAATACAGCGGCATGAAGCCGAAAACGATAAAAACCGCCAGAGCGCCGAGTCCGATCAGCCGGATCCGGATGCTGAAAGGATTCCTGCGGAGCAATCCGGCGATGAAGACACCGCCGGATGCCGCCAGCAGCGGCATGACCGGCACCCGGAAACGGGCCAGAATATAAAACGCACTGATCGACAAAGCATACAGCAGGATCGCTGCGGTCAGCAGCAGATACGGCCGGCGGCGCATAGTGCGGCCGCGGCGGCAGAACCAGCTCAGCAGTCCCGCCAGTCCCAGGAACAGCAGGACCGATGACGGCAGGAAACGGACGGTCTGCATGACCGGACTTTTTTGCGCGTTCAGCTCGGTGATGTTGTTCGGATAATCGACCGCATCCCAGAACAGCATGACCTTTTCGAACTGCTGCTCGAGGAAAGCGCCCGGCTCGGCTTTGAACCATTCCCACATGCGGCGGGGGATCGAAATTTCCTTTTCCCTGCTGAGCCAGAGCTCATAAGTTTTAGGGTAGGGGATCTCCAGACCGGCAGGCGCACCTTCGGGCGTATTGCCGAACGCGAGCACCGCGCCGCCTGCGGTGGATGGACCAGAAAGCCGTCCGTTCTGCCAGGTGTTGTAAGCGGCAAACGGCAGCTGAGGCAGCAGCACCAGGACCAGCAGCACCGCCGCCCGGGTCAGGAACGTTTTCCACGGCGCCTGCCGGAAGACGGCATACAGCAGGACCGGCAGAAAACACCAGCAGTTGCCGCGGGTCAGGATCGAACAGCCGAGCACCAGTCCCGCCGCCGTCCAGAGTCCCATGGAGAATTTATGGTTCAGCCGCAGTGCCAGGAACATCAGCAGAACGATCCAGAAGGCCTGCAGGACCTCGAGCAGGGCGTAGGGGGTGAAATAGATGGAGATGGCGCAGCAGCCCGCCAGCAATGCCCCGAAAATGCCCGCTTTCCGGCCGCCGCAGAACCGGGCGCAGAGGCCCGCCAGATACACGGAGATTCCGCCCAGCAGGGATTGCGCCAGCGCCAGCAGCCAGACCCCGCCGAAGATCCGGCACAGCGGCAGAAAGACCGCATAATAAAACGGCTGATAGTAGAAATTCTTCGGAAAATCGCCGCGCAGGATGCCGTCCGCCAGATCCAAATACGTTTTCATATCCGTGATCGGCGACGGTGCAGTGACCGCCGGATCGTTCCGGATCAGCTGCCATGAAACGATGAAACGGACCAGGAAAGCGCCCAGGGCGATCAGTGCCAGATACGGAAAAACCGTCCCGCCCTTGCGGGAGGAACGGTTTGCCTGACCGGCGGAAACTGTGCGGACGGTCTTCAAATCGTCATCAGTTCCTTTTCTTTTTCCGCCGCCAGATTATCCAGGTTGGCGGTATAGGAATCAGTCATTTTCTGGATCTTGTCCAGATGGTTTTTCAGTTCGTCTTCGGTGATCTCCGAGGCTTTCTGGGCTTTTTTGAGCGCTTCGTTGGCATCGCGGCGGGCGTTGCGCAGTTCGACTTTGGCGCTTTCCAGACGTGCTTTCACCTGTTTGGTCAGAGCCACGCGGCGCTCTTCGCTCAGCGGGGGGATCGGCAGACGGATGATCTTGCCGTCGCTGACCGGGGAGATGCCCAGCGGGGAAGCCAGGATCGCTTTTTCCACGGCCTTGACCGCGGACTGGTCCCAGGGCTGGATCGTGATCAGGCGGGCTTCCGGGGTGGCCAGTCCGGCGATGTCGCGCAGACGCGTCATGGCGCCGTAATATTCCACCTGGATGTTTTCCACCAGGGCGGTGGAGGCTTTGCCGGTCCGGATCGCCAGCAGATCGTTCTTCATGGCTTCTTCGGCATTCATCATTTTTTCTTCCGTCGAATCAAAGATTTCATTGATCGCCATTTTTTACTCTCCTTATGGTTAAACAGTTTTTATCTCAATTCAGCTGACAATGGTGCCGACCGAATAATCGCCGGTCAGGATCTTCACCAGTGCGCCGGGTTCCGAAAAATTGAATACGACGATATGCAGATGATTGTCCGCGCACAGCGTGAACGCGGCGGAATCCATCACCCCGTAACGGCCTTCGATCGCCTCCTGAAAAGTGAGCGTTTCGAACTTTTTCGCATCGGGATTCTTGACGGGGTCCGCAGTGTAAATGCCGTTGACCTTGGTGGCTTTCATCACGGCCTGCGCCTGGATTTCCAGCGCACGCAATGCCGCGGTGGTATCCGTGGTGAAATACGGCGACCCCGTGCCGCAGGCAAAGATCACCAGTTTTCCTGCCGAAAGTTCGGCCAGTGCCTGTTCCCGGTCGAACTTTTTGGCGAACGGTTCCATTCCCACTGCCGAATGGACGGAGCAGGGGACTCCGGCGGCGGCGCGGAAAGCGTCTTTCAGGCACAGCGCATTCATGGCGGTGGCCAGCATGCCCATGTGATCGGCAGTGACGCGGTCCATGCCGTTTTTGGAACCTGCGAGTCCGCGCCAGATATTGCCGGCGCCGACGACGAGGCCGATCTCCACGCCCATTTCGAGTGCTTCCCTGATCCGGGCGACCACCTGTGACACCGCCTCGGAACAATATCCGTGTTCCTGATTCCCTTTGAGGGATTCTCCGCTGATTTTCAGCAGGATCCGTTTATAAAGCAGTTTTTTTTCAGCCATAGCGGAAAAGATCCTTTCATTTTCCGGTAAGATACAGCCGGAAATGCAGTACGTAAAGCAGACTTTTCAAAAAAAATGAAATTTTTTCCGGATTTCCACGAACTTTATCGGACGAATAGGACAAACCGCGCAAAACATGGCATGGCGCGGGATCTGGGGTTTTTCGCGGACTTTATCGGACGGATCGGACGAATGGAATATATCGCGCACTGCATGATATGCCGCGAGATTACCGGGTCACTGCGGAATGATACTGAGGGTTCCGCGATATTGAACTTGACTTTACGGAATTACGGGTCTGCCGTTCAAACCGCAGTCTGGTCCATTCAATCCGCCAGCAGGTTTTCCAATCCCTTTTTCAATGTGGCGGGGTAAAGTTCGTCCGCACTGTTTTTCAGGTTCCGTTCCAGCGTGAAACCGGCATGGAAGTTCAGATAATCTTCCCGCACCCGGTCAAAGGAATCGGCGGCTTTGCGCAGATATTCATGCACCTGAAACCGTTCCCGCAATTCTTCCGTGACTTCCGGGAAATATTTCCGCAGGAAAAATTCCTTCCGCACGCCGATTTCCGCCGTCAGGAAAAATTTCGTCATCTCCGCCAGCAGCGCATACCAGTCGAATTCTTTCCGGTTGGTCCGGCACTCGCCCTGATGCTTTTTGAGCCATTCCAGAAAATTCCGTGCCGCAAAACGCCGTCCGGTCAACCGGTATAATTCCTCTTCGCCGTCCCCGGCGAAATCCTGGCCGATCCGGTTGCTTTCCGCTTCGAAATCATACGCCGAACGGCTCAGACAGTCCTCGCCGCGCCGGGACTGGAATCCCCGTGCCAATGCACTTGCCCCGGCAATGGCGTCCAGTTTGTCCGGCAGTTCCGGAGCATCGAAACCGAATGTTTCCCGGCTGTAATTCCGCCGGAAATCCATAGTCAGACTTGTTCCGTTCCAGGCGCAATTCCCCTGAACGCGCACTGCATACAGCGAATCGAAGAAGGAACATCCCGTATCCGGCCAGTCGGTCAGGATGGTTCCGAGCGCGCCGATCTCCTTCATCCGCGCGTTCATTTCGCCGATATTGGCCTCCAGCAGCGCCGGATGATGATGCAGCGCGCCGTGTCCCATTTCCGCCCGCGCACCCGGTGCGCCGATGATCCGGTCCGGGGAAATGTGTTTCAGAAGCCGTTCCAGCGAATATTCCATGTTCCCGTGCGAAGCGTCCCCGTAATGCCAGAACTGGAACAGCACGCGCGGATCGAAATCCGCCAGACATTCCGGATGGTTCAGTGCCATGTCATGCCAGAAGACCGGCGTGATCCCCTTCGCCAGCACATATTCCGTGACCCGCCCCATGAACGAGGAATAAAGTTTCCCCGCGCCGTGTTTCCGGACATATTCCGCGCATTCCGGACAGCTTCCCAGCTGATGGCATTCGTCCCCGCCCAGATGCAGAAAACGGCAGTCCGGATGCAGCCTCAGCGTGTCGTCGATCAGGCGGCACGCCAGTTCGAAGGACCCGTTCCGCAGGGGACACAGCTGATACGACACGTCCGGATTTTCCGCAAATTTCCGGTATGGTTCCAGCCTCAGCACATGGGTCAGATGGCCGAACACCTGAACCAGCGGGATGATTCCGATTCCGAGTTTGCGGGCGTATTTTCCGATTTCAAGCACGTCCGTTTCGGTATATGCATTGGCTGCCGAGATAATTTTTTCATCCCCGCTCCACGGATAATATGCTTCGTATTCGAACAGCAGGGTGTTGAGTTTCGCCTGTTTCATCACATCCAGGATCAGCCTGATGCCGTCCGGATTGGGTCCTGCCAGCGGCAGTTTTTCATTCATCTGATGCAGACAGATCATGAATCCGCGTATGGACAGGGCCGGTTTTTGCATATTCATATTTTGATATTCCCGATCAGAAGAACTTCCATCCCCGGAAATTGCAAATTGCGTTGCCGATGAAATGAAAATGAATCTTCTGCTTGCCGCGGAGTGTCCGATTCAGATTGAAAAATTGGTCTTGATAATCATTAAAACCGCCAGTCGGCGTCAGCGTGATTTTTCCGACAATCGTTTCTTTCCCATTGGCATCGGTCACTAGAACTTCAATGATTCCACCAGCCAGATCCGGGGAAACGCCGACATTGACCGCCATTTTATCCGTTCCCGTCGGACCGAAATCCACCACGTCGAAAAAAATCAGAGCGTCATTCTGAATATATCCGGCATGATGCCGGTCTTTGGTGAGGGCGCATCCCATGATACCAGCGGAATCATTGACTGTAATCAGATCACTCCGTGCGGCGGATATTTTTTGGGGAATGTACCGGATGCTCATTCCGGCGGATTTTCCGTAATCGAAAGATGAAAAACGCTGCATGGTTTTCTGGATTCTCATGGCTTCTTTTTCGGATCCGTCCAGGCGGATTTCAAAACTGCGCGGTTTCATGCGGATCCGGGGATCCCGGACTTTGAGCGGCTGAGCCGCTCCTTCTCGGCAAATCCAAAATTCCCGGCTTTCCGCCAGTTCAGCCGATTCGTGTTCCGGACTGGAATTGGCAAAGATATACGCGGCCGAACCATCCGGAAGAAGCCATGCGCTGCTTTCAATGGCGGGACGGGTGATTTTTTCCGGCTGAGCGCCGCCCCAAAGCGCAGTAAGATCCTTTGGCGGTCTGGCATATCGGATCGGTGCCAGCATCCTGCCGGTATTGAAATACGGCAGCATAACACTCCGGATGTGGACCGCTTTTTTTATGAAAAGGCGTCTTTCATCCGGATAGCTGAGTTCATTCAGCACAAAGCTCCCCAGCTGTTCCGAATAAACGGTCTGTCGTGCGGCTTTGCAGAAAAACGACTGCCGGTCACCCGGAGTTTCTCCATTGTAAGCGAGTCCGTGAAACTGGACCCGTCCGGAATAGATCGAGATGAAAAGCGGGATCATACTCTGATAATTGGTGCGCCAGATCAGAAAACCGTCAAAACATTTCAGATACGGTTCGGCATTTTCCTCGGTCGTATGACAGAAATCCGGGTATGTTTTTTTCAGTTTTCGATGAATCTGTTCAAAAATCGGCCAGTAGCCCTGTTCCAGCCATAGGGAACTGTCATTCAGCCGGTGTCCGTGTTCTGCATTGAAGCAATAAATCGGAGCTCCCGCGGCGACCTGGTCATGATAGGCACCGCTGAATCCGTATCCGGCCAGACGGCCAGTCAGATGGACCAGAACATCCTGCCATCCCCTGGCCGCGGGACACATGACCGTGAATTCGCCTTTTGTGCTGTATTTTTCGGTATTGATGCCGTTGTCCTGGTTCCGGACCGCATATTTCAGCCCATGCGACTGATATTGCCGATCGGTGTCGTTCGGGCCGTCCTTGATTTTCCATAAACGGTCATCAATATACGGAATCGTCTGAATGCCGGCGGAGCGGATCTGTTTATTCAAGCGCAAGGTATGGGGATACGGAATGAAATGCGGCCATCCGCCGCGTTTGAAATCATCCCAGGCATACCAGTGCAGGATCAGCGGATGCTCAAAATATACTTTCAGGTAGGCGGACAGGTCTCGGTGCTGTTCGACGCTGTGTTCCGTTCCCATGACGGCCAGAATGGTGAGGGTGTTGTTCCGGAACCATTCGGGGGTGTCTTTGCGGGGCAGTTGCCTGATCCACCAGCGGGCCTCGCGTTCCAGAAATCTGCGGTAAATGCAGCCGGCTTCATACCAGCCGCCCCGATATAATTCCAGAACGGCTTTTCCGCTCATGGCAAAACTGTTGGTCCGGTCTTCCGCACCATAGGCGATCGGGGAGGTCCATCCGGCATGAAGATTGCCGCGAAGTCCTTTCACTTCATAATCCTTGGATCTCGCCAAGCCGTCTTCATATCCGAAATAAATGCCGGTTTTATGGTCATAATAGGCACCGAACTGCATGGTCGCGCGGGAGGAAGGATATCTGGCCCATTGGCCTTTATAAAAACTTTCCCTGGTGGGATTTTTCACTGCGGCGCCCAGCATGTATGGATAGACCATAATATCTTCGCCGTCGCCGAGCCGTGCAAAAGCATATTGAGGGTAATTCACCTCGGTCAAAAGTCCGGAAATGCCGTCGATCTTCAGATCGCTTTCCACTCTGCCGCCAGAGAAGGTCAAACATGATTCTGCATTGAATTTCAGAGCCCCGGAGCTTTTCCAGCGGATTTTCCATCGGGAAGCCCCATCCGGATGGCATTCCCAGTCAACCGATGGGGAATAGCTGCAGACTTCAAAACTGTTCTTGCCGTTTCTGCCGCGGATCTTCCAGGACAAAGTCCGTTCTCCGAAAATTTCTTTTCCCGTTTTCATGGAATAAAGGCCGGCCAGCGGATGGATGCCTTTCCCTTTTCCCCGGTGAATGAGAACTGCCATTTCCGGATTGGCATAAAGATACATTCCATTTTGAAGACGGTTGAATTCTTTTTGCAGTTCGCCGATATCCCGGATCGGAGCCAGTTTTTCATATTGATTCAGGATTTGTCCGATTTTCTCCTGCGGATATCCGTTTGAAGCACTGCGTTCCAGAGCATTGACGATCCAGACCGCCGCCGGATGGCAGCATTTCTTTTTCAGTTCGGCAAACCGACCGGCCAGAGCGGGTTGGATTATCGTAAATCCTTTCGGCACTTTCGCCGTGTATTTGCTTTTCTGGAAAAGGGCGTTTATCTCGGAGGGATTCAGAGCCCGGTCGAAAATGGCGGCTTCTCCGATTTCGCCATGCAGCGTCCAGGGACCGCCGCCGAATCCATTGCCGAGTTTGATCGGAAGATCACGGCTGACCGGTTTCGCCCAGAGAAATTTTTTGGAACAGACCTGTTCTCCGTTTTCATAGATCCGGACACGGAACCCGACGTCGCCCTGGGCCCGATCATTCACATATTCAAAGACCGCCGCCGCATGGATCCATTCTCCGACTGCGGGCAGTGCGCCGCCTTTCAAGTCCGCACACCATTTTTCCCCGTCATGGAAATTGACGTAATATCCCCGGCAGTTCCGTCCGAAAATAAAAGTTTTTTCCTTGCAGAAAAACATGTCATGGGCATCGTCTTTGCCGTCTTTGATCCCTTGATCTTTCAGACGGACAGTAATGCTCAACGTCATTCCGGATTTTGTCAATTGAATTTTATTGCTGTCCGGAATTTCCGCATAGGCGGTTTTTCCGTTCAGGATCAGTTTGCAGTCTGCAATTTTCGCTCCGCCCTTCAGATTCACCTGACCCTGGGTAAATCGGCTGCATTCCCACACGCAGGAATTTTTCTCCGCAGCAATCGCAAAAATGGCGGACAGCAAGGCCAGACAATGAAATATCGTTTTTTGCATTTTGCCGTTTCATCCTCATTTTTTCTGCAGTTTCAGCAGGCTTGCTTCACTGATTTTTTGGCATTCCGCGGCAGTCAAGGGCGCGGAATAAATACGCATTTCCGCGACTTTCCCTTTCATGAACCAGGGTCCGCCCCAGCCTCGCCCGAAAGTGACTTGTTCGGCATTGTTTTCACCTTTGATTTCCCAGGTCTCCTTTCCTTTCAGATTTCCATCAATGTAGATTTTTGCCGTGCAGAAACCTTTATTGCGATGGTTTTCCCGGGTTACGGAAACCGCCGCTGCGCACCATTTCCGAATTGGAACTTCACACCGGATTCCTCCTTTCCATTTCCGTCCGTCTCCCAGATTGAAATAGAGCTTGCCGCGGTCCTTGCCCATCAGAAAAGATTTGTTCTTGAAAAACAGCATATCATGCGCGCCTTCCGCCCCATCTTGGCTGCCGTCGTCATCAAAATATACCACCGCATACAAAGTTCCGCCATCCAGAAGCGACAGTGAGGCACTGTCCGGGATGGCCAGATAATTCTTGGGCCGGATCTGGATGCACCTCTGCTTCGGATCGATTTCCACATTGCCGATGAATTCCGGAGCTTTGAATTTGCCCCCTTGCCGGATCACCGGTTCGGAAAAATCATAGTTTAGAATCGGTTCAATCCCCCGCAGTGAAAAAATCACGCTCGCACACACTAAAAAATAATACTGTCTCATCGTTCGCATCCTGAGTTCAAAGCCTTGCCGGTTACCAATTTATGCCGATTTTCGGAAAAACATTCATATCCGGCCATAAAATGTCGCCGACCGCAACCAGACCGTTCCGGGTTACGACCGCGCTGCTGCCGTCCAGCATTGCTATGGAACTGCTGCGGTCATGCCAGAAAGCCGCTCCGTGAATGTCATTGCTCCGCCCGTAAAGAAAATTGCTGCCTTTTCTGGATGACGGTTTGGAATATTCGCCTGCGGTATCCGCCAGAACCACAAAATGTCCCGGCTGGGAAACTGCCTGCCGACGGTAAAGCCGCGCGACTTTGTCCGAATTGCCGGGGTCTTCGCCATATCTGACTCCGACAGCAAAGCCCTGCAGACGCCCTTCCAAGTTCCCGGCACTTCCTTTCAGCGGATGATATTTCGGATCGATCAGCGGGCAGGAAGCCATTTCGTAAGTTTTCAGATAGCCCAGATCCATGGCGCGCCTGGTCCAGACAAAATCCGGGGACGGCAGTGCAAGGGATTTTGTGCTGTGGAGCGATCCGATCAGCATCCAATCCTGATAATCATCCGCATACAGGCTCAGGATCAGTATGGATTGTTTCTTCCGCCCCATGCAGTCGGTGCTTCGTGCTTTTGACCTGGCTTTATTCAATGCCGGCAGCAGCATCCCCGCCAGAATGGCGATGATCGCTATAACCACTAAGAGTTCGATCAATGTAAACAGCTTTTCTTTTCCGGTACACATTCTAGTCGTGAACATCGTTTTTTGATTCATTTTTCTATCCTTTCTGTTTTCTGGTTTTTATTTCTTATATAGAGCTTCAATGACAGGGATTTCCGATCGGGTTTCCGGATGGAACAGCAGATCCAGCAGTTTCGCGGCGATTTGTTCATAGCATGGATCGAAAGACGGAATTTCCATATATTCGAACAGCGGATCGGCATTGCCGCCGTGAATCCGGATGTCAAAACCATGACGGGCCAGCTGTGTGCGGAGCGCCAGCGAATAAACGGCATCATCAATAAACAGAAAATCGGGCCGCTGCGGCAGAATCATTTTCTCCATGGCCTGCTGAATCCGGGATTTCGGATCGCCCGGCTCTTTCGGGTATTCAAAAATCAGCTTCTCATCCGGTTCCAGACCATTGGCCGCCAGCGCCTGAAGGAATTCTCCGTGCAGAGTCCGTTCCGTCAAAGCCGACGGCTTGCCATGCATGGTGCCGATCTTCCGGTATCCCTGTTTATAAGCATCCGCGATCATGGCGGTCAATGCTTTGAGCCGGCTGGTGCGGACATATGGCATCTCCGGGATGCAGGGTTTTTCCATGAACACGACATTCTTCGCTCCTCCGAAAAGTTCGGCGACTTCCTTTTTCAGATCCGGATAATCATGAGAACAGCAGATGAAGCCGTTTACGCCGTAACGCTGGAGCGCCTGATAATCTTCGCGCATATTGGCAATATTGTCGTGGGTGAAACTGGTGATGATGCGGTATCCCTGTTCGGAGGCGAGCCGTTCGATTTCCTGAAGCAGACGCATAGTGCGGTAATGGGCGAATGAATCGACGAACACACCGATCATTCTGGAACTGCCGCCGGCGAGGATGGAGGCTGCCATATTTGTATGGTAATTCAACTTGCGTGCAGCTTCCAGAATGCGCTTGCGCGCCTCGGCGCCGACGCCGATCTTGTCGCTGCCGCCGTTGAGCACCTTGCTGGCCGCGCCGAGCGATACCCCCGCCCGTTTCGCAACTTCGCTCAATGTAACCTTCCGATCCGTCATTTTTGATCCTTTTATAAAGCGCTTTATATGGCTTAAAATAGCAGTTCAATTTCATTTGTCAAGCGGAATCGGAAAAAAAACGGAAATTTTTCCGGATTTCAGCGAACAGGCGGCAGTGCCAAAAGTCCCGGTCGAGTATTTTTGATGGATTACGAAAAAGACAAGACCGGGAATTTTGAGCGTGGCTACTCGTAGAGTAACCACCGAAAAGTTACCGGTTTTGGACTTTCGCAAGACGCAAAAAGACCGATTGCGCCTTTGGGCACTGCCGCCCGAACACACGGACCGACACGGACACTGCGCTCTGCCGCGTCGGGCTTATCAATCTTCGGGGAGGGGAACGAATTTCCGGATGCCTTTGAAATCCAGGAGCAACCCCGGTTTTCCGGACTCGATCCCCGATATTTTGCCCGGCTTGAAGAATGCCGCCATAACGCCTTCCGGCGTACGGATCCCGAGAATGCCGTCGCTGCGCAGATATTCGATCTTCGGCGACGGCTCCTTTTCCGGATAGATCACATAAAGATATTGTCCGGAGCCGTCCGCTTCATGTTCCTGCCAGACGGTCAGCATCTTGCCGGAAACCGGCGTGGAAGGATGTTCGAAGTTGATGGTGTTCCAGTTGCCTTTGCGATGGTCGAGCAGGAAATGGAAATCCCCTTTTTCCGGCAGCAGATATTTCATTCCCTCGAAAGTGAAGGCGGTTTTGCCAGAAGAAGTGATCGTCCCTTCGGACAGCGCTTTTCCAGCCAATAGGACCGGACTGC
Organism: Lentisphaerota bacterium; assembly: GCA_015061565.1. GTDB lineage: Bacteria > Verrucomicrobiota > Lentisphaeria > Victivallales > UBA1829 > SIG94. Next base: position 1,657 of record SUWI01000068.1, on the reverse strand, counting down.
TGCGGAGTGACTGGACGAGGGTCGTGGCCACTTTGCCGGGAACGGCGGCGCTGATATTGCCGCCCATGCACACGATGTATTTGCCGAAACAGAACCAGGCTTTGTCGGCCTGCAGTTCGGGATTGCGGAACTTCATCATGGCCGCGGCGGCACTGCCTTCGGCGAAACAGCAGTAATCGCCCTCGCTGTTGTGCGACGGCCGCATGGACGGGACCAGCGAAACCGGATTCTGGAGTTCCGTCGTGCCGGGAACCTTGTACCAGTCCCGCAAGGCGAGCGAAGCCTGATGCCAGCGGAATCCCGGATACAGCATCGTTGCGCCGTCTCCGGCATAAAGCCCCTGCATGTTTTCCGAATTGCAGGTTTCCGAACCGATCAGTTTTCTGGAACACATCCGCACGGAAAAGAAATAATCGCCGCAGCGGTGGATCAGGTATCCGCTGCGGGGATAGCTGATGCTTCCTTCCGGTTCGGGAAGGTTTTCCAGCAGTCCGGCCTCCTGCAGCAGCGCGGCGCTGCGGCGGACCTGCCGGTATTTGGTGTAAGGCCAGGAACCGATGAGCTGCCGCCCGCAGGCGTTGATGTCCATCATGCGTCCGGACAAGGTCCAGCGGAGGCCGTTGATGTAATATTTCGTGATCAGAGCCGTCTTTTCCGGGGGAAATGCGAATCCGGTGCCGGACAGTGCCGCGGTCCAGAAAACCATGTCCTCAAACCAGGAAAGTCCGTAATTGCCGAACTGCAGCTGCGCGCCGTGCTGATGATAACTCCAGTCGGACTGCAGCCCTTCCCGGTCGGAGATACAGATTTCCGAAAGGATGGCGTCGCGGCCGGCTTCGACCATGGCCGGATCGTCGTAAAGCAGCCCCTTCATCAGGTGGATGCCGGCGAGCCAGACATTGTTCTGTCCCGTATATTTATATTTCAGCCGGTCCCCGTCCGGGACGAACAGACGGGAACGGTCCAGAATGGTGCGGACGGGGTTCCCTTTTTCCGCTTTCCGGTCGAGCAGTAGCATGGTTTTGCAGATGGCGGCGGGGATCCCGATCTCGGGCCACCACCAGTTTTCGCTGGTGCAGTCGGTCCGGATCCAGAAAGCCAGCATCCGGCCGGCAACTTCGGGATACGTCGCAGCAAGGGTCTGCATCACGGACAAATGCCGGTACGGCTCCCAGGCGGACCCGCGGACTTTCTCCTGATGATAATTCATCCCGGCAAGGGAACCGTCCTTTTGGACTTGTCCGAGCAGCTGTCCGGCCGTTTTCGCTGTGCCGGAACGCCGGAGGGTCAGCATGCGTTTCAGGTTGTCGCGAAGTTTATTCATATCAGTCATGCGGTTTTCTCCTTCTCCGGTCATTTTCCTGCCTGGAATGGAACGGTCCGGCACCTGTGCCTGCAGAGTCACCGCGACCGCCAGACCCAGAATGACCGGACCTGAAATCAGTTTTTTTATCACGATTCCTCCTTATGTTTCCACTCAAAATAAATATAGCATCGAACCGGATTTTTTTCAAGCGGGGAAAGAAATCGGAGTAAAACCCGGATCAAGGGGTATCGCGTCAGAGGAGTTGGGTATGAAAAAATTTCTCTTCGCGAACTGAAACGGAGGATACAGAGAATACGGAGAATACGGAGGACGCGTAAGACAGGAGCGCAC
>SUWI01000372.1 GCA_015061565.1 Lentisphaerota bacterium | reverse complement strand
CGATTCGCCGGAATTTGCGAAGGGCAGGGCGAATTTCGGCGAATCGTTCACCTCGATTGGCCAGTATATGAATTACTGCGGGCAGATCCTGTGGCAGACCGGACTGCTCTGGCCGGTGCTGGTCCTGCTGGCCGGATTGATTTATTTCCGCCGGATGGCCTCGGCGCGGATCTTCCTGCTCTGCCTGGGGACGGTCCTGATGGTGCTGATCTCGGCCATGTTCACCAAAGGCGGACCGCCGCGGACGTATCTGCCGCTGGTGCCGGTCGCGATGTTCGGCGCCGGCGCGGTGCTCGACCAGCTGCTGATCCAATATGAAAAACTGCGGAAGATCTCGCTGGTGTTCTTCCTGGCCGTGGTCGCGTTGAGCGCGTGGTTTTCCGAACCCCGGCGGATCGGTGCGGCCGATCCGGATATCGGAACGGTGTTCGCCGAGGTCAAAAAAATCGATCCGGCCGTATTCATTGCCTGGCGTCCCACCGATTCATATACGGTGCTGAACCTGTTCGGCCGCGAAGCGCTCGAGGACAACATGAACCGGATGCGGAATCCGATCCGGCTGTTCCTGCTGCACGACAATCAGATCGGGACCATGCGGTTCAGTGATTACGGGACCGAAGCGGTGAATCCGGGCTGCACGCCGCGTGACCAGGGATTTGCCGATCCGGTGAAAAAAATGCCCTACTGGCTCTATTCGCTGCGTCCGCTGCAAGTCGGGGAAGACCTGACCGGCAAGGCGGTCCTGTGCTTCGTCCACGGCATGATCCCCGAACTGGCGGGACAGAACACCGGCAACTGGCTGAAGGACAATTTCGCCACGGTGAACGGCATGTTCACCCGCGGATCCTCCAGCTTCTGTTTCGCCGCATCGGGCGGCAAACTGAAGACGGCAGAGCTGGCCCGGATCGAACAGTCCCGGCAGGGCAGGGTGTATTTCCGGGTAGTGGACCGCTGATTTTTTGAAAAAAAACGGAAAATTTTACTTCCGCAGAACTTTTCCGATTTGAAATCCTGCCTTTTTGCATTATAATATAGGATTGTATTTATAGCTATTTGTTGAAAACCAACCAGAAGGAGATCAATAATGAGTTTTGAAGCTGCAAAAATCCGTAACTTCGTTGTAGCCGGCCACGGCGGCTCGGGCAAGACCACCCTGTGCGACCTGATGCTTTACAAGTCCAAAGCTGTGGACCGTCCCGGCAGCGTTGAAAACGGGACCAGTTATTCCGATTTCACCCCCGACGAACAGGAAAAACATTCCAGCATTTACGCTTCGTATCTGAACTGTGACTGGCGCGACCAGCATTATTTCTTCACCGATACGCCCGGATACGGCGAATTCGTCGGCGAAGTGATTTCCTCCTTCCGTGCCAGCGGCATGGCGGTGATCGTGGTCGACGGCGTCGGCGGCATCGGTTCCGGAACGGTCCGCGCCTGGAAATTCGCCGGCGAATTCAAGATCCCGCGCATCATCTTCGTCAACCGCCTCGACCGTGAAATGGCCGATTTCGACACCGTGCTGGGCCAGCTTCAGGAATCCTACGGCAAGACCGTCTGCGTCCCCCTGACCATTCCCTGCGGCAAGGAAAGCAACCTTTCCGGCGTCATCAACGTGCTCTCCGCCAAGGATGTGCCCGATGACCTGAAGGATACGGTCGAAACCTACCGCACCATGCTGCTCGACACCGCGGCCGAGTCCGATGAAAAACTCATGGAACGCTATCTCGAAGGCCAGGAACTGACCGAAGAGGAAATTTCCAAAGGTCTGCACGATGCGATCTATTCCGGCGCCCTGGTTCCCGTGTTCGCCGGCAGCGCCGCCAAGGATATCGGCGTCGAAGAACTGATGAACGGCATTTCCAATATCTGCCCGAATCCGCTGGAACGCATCCGCGTGGCGGCCGACGGTTCCGAAGTGCGTCCGTCCGAAGACGGCGATGCCGCCGCGTTCGTGTTCAAGAGCATCACCGATCCGTTCATCGGCCAGATGGCGTTCTTCCGCGTGCTCACCGGCAAGTTCAAAGCCAACAGCGATATCGTCAACCTCAGCAACGGCACCAAGGAACATATCGGCCAGCTGCTGATCCTGAACGGCAAGACTCAGACTCCGGTCGATGAAGCCGTGCCGGGCTGCCTCTGCGCAGTCGCCAAGCTCAAAGCCACCAAGACCAACGACACCGTGGCGACCTCCAATGCCTGCAAGGTGATGAGCCCGATGACCTTCCCGAACCCGCTGATGGCTTATGCCGTGACCGCGGTGAAGAACGGAGAAGAAGACAAGATCATGACCGGTCTGAACAAGCTCTGCGGCAACGATCCGACGCTTCGTCTGGAACGCGATCCCGAAACCCATGAGACCCTGCTCAAAGGCATGGGCGAACAGCATATCGGCATCGCCGTCAAGCGCCTCAAGGAAATCGCCAAGGTCGATGTCAATCTGAACATGCCCAAGATCCCCTACCGCGAAACCATCACCGGCAACGGCGAAGGCCACTACCGGCACAAAAAACAGTCCGGCGGCCATGGCCAGTTCGCCGAAGTGTTCCTGCGGATCGAACCGTTCGAAGGCGGTTTCGAATTTGCCAACGCCGTGGTCGGCGGCGCAATCCCCAAGAACTTCATCCCCGCGGTTGAAAAAGGCGTGGTCGAAGCCATGGAACGCGGCCCGCTCGCCGGCTGCGTGGTCGAAAAAATGCGCGTTACCGTTTACGACGGCAAGTTCCACGATGTGGACTCCTCGGAAATGGCGTTCAAGATCGCGTCCAGAATGGCCTTCCGCGATGCCATGTCCAAGGCCAAACCCGTGCTGATGGAACCGGTCATCACCGCCCGGATCATGATCCCCGATGAATTCACCGGCGATATCTCCGGCCTGATCAACCACAAGCGCGGCCGCATTCTCGGCATGGAAATGGAAGACGGTCTGCAGGTCGTCACCGCGGAAGTTCCCTATGCGGAAATGCTCCGGTTCGCGACCGAACTGCGTTCCGCCACCCAGGGCAGCGGCTCCTTTGAAATGGAATTCGCGCGTTACGAA
>SUWI01000067.1 GCA_015061565.1 Lentisphaerota bacterium | reverse complement strand
CCCAGTAATCCCAGTATTCCCAGTATTCCCAGAAAGTTCGCGCCGCACCGCACCCGCGCACGGCCAGCCGTCATCCAGTCTCCTTCAGATCTCGCGTCATGTCATCTAGTGCGCGTAATCCCAGTAATCCCAGTATTCCCAGAAAGTTCGCGCCGCACCATTCCCTCGCACGGCCAGCCGCTTTCCGCACATCTCCCCGGGAAGCAGTCAAACGGCGCGGATTCGGGTGCATGGGAGACTCCATTTTTCTGGGTTTTAAGGATAATTGTTCTGGTGGCAATTATACATTATATCGGCACAGTTGTCAACCGGGAATTCAGGATTTTTCAAGATTTTTTCTAGGAATGCCAGGAATGCTAAACCCATCCAGTGATCTCATGCCATGTCATTTCTAGCGCGATTTCCCTCCCACTGCCTTCCGCATCATGGCGGAGCTTGCGAAGCCGCTTCATGTGACGCAGTCACGCTTCATGCCGCATCAGCGGCGCTTCATGTGCCGCAGGCACACTTCATTCTTCTGTTCGCGCCGCACCATTCCCTCGCACGGCCTCCCGTCTTCCTGCCAGCCGCCGCACCACCCTCTCGCACGGCCAGCTGCGATCCAGCCCGGCGGAGGCAGGATTTTTTACTCGACTTTTTTTGATCCTGTTTTCAGCAGATCAATGAGCCATTTTCGCAATAAGCGCAATTGTTCCCAGAATGCCGGGCAATGTGATTCCCAACAGCAAACAGACGAGGGCTGCAATAGAAAATATCTTATTTGATTTTTTCATTTCCGGCGTCATGAGCGGTTCCAAAGCTTTACTCTTCGACCGGGAAGAAAATTCCATCCGATCGACAGGAAGTCCGAGTTGAATTTTTGTCAGGATATAAAAAGAATCGCCGAAAATCCAGGCACACGATATGAGGAATAAAAGGCGGCCGAAAATACTCAGCCCCTTTATTATTGTCAAAGCCCCGGAGGCAGGCATGACGAGAAACAGGAAGACAACGAGTAACATGATGCCTTTTTCGGTTTGTCCCAAATAGATGTGTCCAGCACCGGGCAATACCAGATTCCATAAAAATAGCGCAAGTCTTGATTTTTGCGATGCAGGGTTGATGGGGTGCATCTGCGGCGGAGGATCGCCGACCGGCTGCATCTGCTGAGCCTGACCGCCGCCGAGCAACTTGGAACCGATTGATTTCGGCCCGGCCGACATTTGCGAAGGCGCGGCGCCTCCCGCGGGCAAAGGTGTCAGCGGCTTGACCGTTTTTTTGCAGTATTTGCAGATAGTAGCTTTTATTTTGATTTTTTCTCCGCAGTATGGGCATTTGCGTTCCTCTGCGGGTTCGGCAATGGAGGTTTCGCAACAGGTCTTGCATTCATACTGCTGTCCCTTCATGGAAACGGGCAGGAATTCCATGGCGTCACATTCCGGACAGATGAAAACAAAAGTTTCCTCCGGTTTCGGCGCGGAGGTCGGCGGCAGCTTGGTCAGGTCGGTTTTGCAATATTTGCAGACCGTTGCATGGTATTTGATGGTCTGTCCGCAAACTGGACACTGGCGTTCCGTGGTAGCTTGGGCGATATGTTCCTCAAAACACATCTGGCACTCATATTTCTGTCCCAGAAGCGAAACTGGCAGTTCCGCCACAGCATCGCAGGAAGGACAGACAAAAGTGAATGTCTGGCTGTTCCCCAATTCCGCCGGCATCGGAGTGGATGCCTGGTGTTGAACCGTGAAATTCTTCTGGCATGCGGGACACTCCACTTCCATGCCGATCCAATCATCCTGAACGCTCAGGATACTTTGACAATGCGGACACTTCGTTTCAAATTCTGCCATTTTTTTTGTTCCTTTCATGAGTTAAAAAAAATCTGGGTGAACTGAAAATCTTTCATTTTATTAAACAATTTCGATCCATCTTGACGATTCAATCCATTGCTGCAAGCATGCAGACGATAGTCCACAGGATGGAAACCCCGAACCCCGCTGTGTTCAGAATAATACCCAGCCGGTAATTCTTGTTGTAGGACATGATAAATCCTATGATCGGGATCGGCAGTGTGAACAGCGGAATGATCCACAAGATCAAACTCAAAATCCCCAAAATCAGCATGACCAGATTGGGGTCCCGCGAAGCAGGAAGCGGCTGCAGCGACCGTTGAATGGCTGAAACATTCCTGCAGTTGGGACAGGTGACATTCTGCCCGATCATCTCATCGGCAACGACAAACTGCTGTCTGCAGAATGGACAGGAGAAAATAAATTGCGCCATGATTAAATCCCTTTGCTTTTATTCCACCAGGATAAAACGGTATTAAAATTATTGTTTTTCCCAATAAACTTTAAATCCCCGTTCACCGTATGGAGAGTCAAAGTCGGTAGTTTTTTCCTGTATTTAATTCCGAATATGATTTTGACTTCATTGAACTCAATGGCCGTTCCGATATCGATAATATCCGGTATGTCGAAATAAACTGTATTATCAACGGGTTCCCGGAAATTGTCAATTATAACGGCGGACAGAGCGGACATAGCAGGATATGGTGCGTTGGACAGAATCATTCGTTTATTCGTCAAACGGATGAAATACTGAGTTGAACTGAAGTAGTTATAACCGGCCTCCGTACTATCCTTTTCAGTGAGTCGCGTTTTACCGAGAATATATTCATCACGATCGAGAATCATTTGTTCTTTCGGCAGAATAAGCAAAACGACCGCAGTGATCAACATGGCTAAAATGAGAATGGGCCAAATGAAGATTCCGATGATAAAAAGAACTGTATTTATTACAAAAAGGATCGAATAGACTGTCTTGTTAAGTTGGTTTATACGGTCGACTTCTTCCTGTGATTCAACCTGCTGGTTTGCCATGCAGCCGGAGGGAGAAAATCGGGCAGGCGGGACTGCTGTATAATTAGTGCTCGTATTATTAATGGGCTGGAGAAAAGCTGAACCCTGTTGCGTCGGGGTCGTTGAATTTCCGACGATCGGAATCGGGGGGACATTTTTCTTGCAATGTTTGCAGACCGCAGCCTTGATTTTGATCTTTTCCCCGCAGTAGGGACATTTGCGTTCTTCCGACGGTTGGGCGATTGTCGTCTCACAGCACGCTTTGCAGGTGTATTCCTGCCCTTTCTCTGAGAGCGGCAGTTCCGCGACCGTATCGCATTCCTGGCAGATGAAAATGAATTTTCCCTCCTGCGCCGGCTTCGCCGCATTGCCGGCTCCCGGCGGCAGTTTTGTCAGGTCGGCTTTGCAGTATTTGCAGACCGTCGCATGATATTTGATGGTTTGTCCGCAAACGGGACACTGCTTTTCCGTGGTCGCTTGGGCGATATGTTCCTCAAAACACATCTGGCATTCATATTTCTGTCCCAGAAGCGAAACTGGCAGTTCCGCTACAGCATCGCAGGAAGGACAGACAAATGTGAATGTCTGGCTGTTCCCCAATTCCGCCGGAGGGGGTGCCGATGCCTGGTGTTGAACCGTGAAATTCTTCTGGCATGCGGGACACTCCACTTCCATGCCGATCCAATCATCCTGAACGCTCAGGATACTTTGACAATGCGGACACTTCGTTTCAAATTCTACCATCTTTACTCTTTCTTATCATGGTTCAAGTTTTTTGTAATGAAATTATATCCTTCTGGCAGGTCATCCCGCCTGTTTCGCGGCATCGGACTGCGGACATTCATCTTCCGGAAATTTGACTATACCCGCGATTCCGGCATCTGCGGGAAAGGCATCATCGAATCGGGTCCAGCGCGTTCCTTTTCCAGCGGTCCGTCGAAAACCGGCACACATGTTCCATCTCGATCCGGCTGATGCTCTGTCCTTTCGTGTCGGTCGGAATACTTACGATTTTTCCTTCACACGGGAGACTTCCGATCTCGCCCGGAAACATCTGCACCGTTTTTTCATCCACCAGGATCTGGTTGCTGTTGTAGGTCTTGAGCGTGATGGAGGAAATTTCCCCGTCAAAGCTGGCTCCGTCTTTGCGGCTGTGACTGTTGGTGTAGGTGAATGTCACTGTCCCGTTTTTGAACGACACCGCCGAAATCGAAATGCCGATCTGTCCATACCGGCTTTCCGGTTTGAATCCGCTTCCCGTCGTATAGGTTATTTTCACCGAGGGACTTCCGCCGCATCCGGCAAGCAGAAGAATGCCGCAGACGGCGATAAGAATTTGTGAATATGCTTTGAACATTGTCATATTCCCTTTCTTTTGTGTAGCTGTTTTCGACTGTCGGGACTCAACCTGTTGTCCTCCGAACGGTTGTCGCTTTAACTTCAGCACAATCGACCTGCGGATGATTATTTTCCAAGTTCTTTCACAACGGAGTTGGCATCAGGGTAGTATTTTCTGGAGAAAGCTGCGATGAATAAAATATGTTTATCGATGACTTGAAGTGACATTCGGTAAACCGCAATCATAAAATTTTGACCGACCAGATCATAGACTCTGATCACCTTGGTGTTCGTTCGGCTTTTCGTGGTGTAATTATTCCATTCAGCCTTAACTTGTGCCTTTAATTGCCTTTCCAAATTGCTCGTGTATTCCGCAAAGCGATCATCCGCAGCGTGCTCGGTCGGAAAAGAACACATATTTATCAAGGAACGCTTGACTCGACCAGCAGCCATAAAACAGTTCATTAATGCAGCAGGCTGGAAAGGCTCCTTTTTGTACAGATTATTTTGGGCGTCATATCGGAACCCCTCTGCTCTCAGTTGCTGTCCGCTTTTTTCCAGATATCCATGGGTTTTAAGCATCCAGTTCAAATCGAAATATTCTGAAGATCTATTCCTTGGGGAATTCGATGAAGCAGACCGATTGTTATCTCCGGCCACACCTTCGCCCGAAGCGGAATCCGCATCGACGCATTTGATGGCACGTCCTTTGATGAACAAATCGCTACCGCCTTTTGCCCGGCAGCACCATGCCCGGACATATTTGCCGTGGTCAGTGACCTCCACAATGAAGGCAACATATTCCTCCTTTACTCCGTCCAAACACATGCCCTTTCCCGAAATGGTTGTATTATAAAAGACGGTATTGCGCTTGGCAAGCAACCCCTCAAACATTTTGTTGCTGCTGTTTCTCGCCTCCTGGCTGTTCTGCAAAATTATCTTGGCCAGGTTCAATGCCTGATTCGCACGGCCGGAATCACCTTGGCGCATTGCCATATTGGCCACTGATTTCGCCCGCACATACTGATCGTTCAGATCGTTGACTTTCCAATGGATCTCAGCTATATTCTTGAGCAGTGATTCCACCTCGGGAGAACTGTAAAAAAGATATACTCTGTATTCGTTGACAGCTTCCGGATGATAAAGCCACAACCGGGTTTGTCTCTGTATTCTCCACTCTGCCAGTTTTTTTCTCCCGATTTCCGCTTCCGGGGTACCGGCATACTTCTCAACCGCTTTTTCCATCCTGCGGATAGCATCCGGATTGGATTTCTCATACATTTTGATGATGGCATCAATCTCTCTTTTTGCAAACCGGGATTTCTGACGGTTTTTGAACTTCTGCATTTTGACATTTCGGTTTTTTACCAATGCATTGTAGTCGGCAATCTGGGCAGAATATATATTGCGGTCGGCCGGGCTGAGCTTATCCGGTGAAAGCGTGACTATACCGTAATTATGTCTGAAAGTAAGTCCTTTTTTGTTAACCCGGTCGAATTTCACATTATGGTAAGTCCGACCGTCAGCCGTTGTAATATCTGCCGCTTCCGCTGCTTCAAATGCATAAATGGCCAAAACCAGTGTAATTCCCAGCAATGTTTTTTTGATTTCAATAAAAATCATGATCTCATTCTCATCAATAGTATTTATCTCTCAAGACCGGAACCCTCGCAAGAAGAGCATACACTGCCAGCTCGACCGTAACCACCCGAACCACGTCCGCTGCCGTTACAAACCTGGCAGGGATAATGTCCCGTCCTGCGCCGCACACTTTCCCGCCATTCCTGATGTTTTCTGAAGCGTGCCTCAGCAGCCTCTCGTTCCGCCTTTTCTTTGGCTATTATAGGCTCCCACTCGGCCAGAAGTTTCTGTCCGTTTTGAGCTTCCGGTGTGCCGGCATACTCCCTGACCGCCTTTTTCATCATACTGTAAGCTGCGGCCTTATCCTCTGCATACATTTGATAGGCAGCACTAAACGTTTGTTTCCTGACTCTTATCAGTGCCATATATTTCTCAATAGCTGCTTTTTTTGCGGCTGTAAATTTGTCATAAGCTTCAAGATCACCCCTGAGCGCGCTTATCTTACGTCCGTTTTTTTCCTTCAGCGCAGTAAAATGTGCATTTTTGTTCTGGTGATAGCGGTGGATATTCTTCGCAACAAATTCGTCGCGGAGCGTCTTTACCTGCTTGGGGTCGAAACCGGAAGCATGCTGTTTGGACAGATGCGCTTTCAGAATTTTTTTGGATCCGACCCAGACAAATTTTGGATCCTGGCGATAAAATGGACCGGATACCATGAAAGGTTTTCTATGAAGCAGAAAAACAACGGTAATCCTATCTCCGATTTTATAGGACGGATAGTATTTTTCCGCTTCGGCACGGTATTTCGTTTCCAATTCCTCGTCTGCGGCTGGATATTTTTTCTGAGTCTCTTCTTCGAGTTGTTTAATAAAAGCGGCAGATTCTGGTGTTTCCACGGTAGATAAAGGGAATAGCTTGGCTATTGCCTTGTGAATTTCAGCTTCCGCATTCTTTTTTTTGATATTCGTATTCACGATCATATCAATGATTTCTTTTTCCTCGCTGGTGATTTCTGCAGCGACGCAAAGCGCCCCTATTTGGATCACGGCTGCGGCAACAACGATTTTTCTGAAATTCCATTTCATTTTTTTCGATTCTCCATCATGGTTTAGTTTGATTTTCGTAATAAAAAAATCTTCTTTTTCTATTTTATTTCCATAAACAGCGAAAATATTTCCCGTGTTTTCAGAAAAAATGAAAAAATTTATCTGTCGGTTGAAAAATAACATTGATCCGGCTATATTGACAGAAAGCAAAAATGAAGAAGAAAAAAATGAGCTCAGTCACCCGAACATCCATCTTCCGGAAACACGGCTATACCACCGACTCCGGTCTGCTTGCCCGCCTGGCCGAGCAGGAGGAACAGGCCTGGATCGATTTCGATGCCAAATACCGGAGCATGATCATCGCCGTCGGCCGGCAGCGCGGAATTCCCCCGGCCGACTGCGACGATCTGGTGCAGGAAGTCATGCTGATCTGCTGCCGGCGGATCGGGCAGTTCTTCTATGACCGGAACAAGGGACATTTCCGCTCGTATCTCTTTGCCATCGTCAAAAACGCGGCGTGGCAGATGCTCCGGAAACAATCGCGGCCGGTCCCTGAAATCCCGCTGGAATATGACAACGGCATCGACCGCATCTTCATGGACCAATACGAACGATTCCTGACCGAAACGGTGCTGGCCCGGCTCAGGGAACGGGTCAGTTCGCAGACTTATTCCGTCTTTGAAATGCTGGTTTTGCAGCATCTGCCCGTGGAGGAGGTCAGCGCCGTCACCCGGAAACCGCCCGCGGCACTCTATCTGATCCGGCACCGCTGTCTGCGGATCCTGCGCCGCTGTATCGCGGAGATCCCCGAAGCTGCCGACCGGATTCACTCCAGAGGCAGTTCCAGTAAAAACGCCTGAGCCTGCTGCAAGGCGCAGAACTCGCCGTCGAACAGCCCCGGCGAAGCCAGATTCATGCTTTCGATTTGTGAAGTTCCCCGCAGCGGCAGTGCCGGCTCCAATGGGGATCCGTCCGCCAGTTCCCAGTGTCCGTATTTCCAATGTCCGCCGAGCATGACCGGCACAGGTTTCCACTTTCCCAGTTCTTGCAGGAAGCGTTCCCGGATCGCCGGAGTGCGCGGCTGTGCCAGTTTCGCCCCCAGCAGCTGTGCGATCCGCCGGGCCGTATGGGGATAAACGGGACAATGCACCAGAAAATACTGCGTGGAACCGATTCGGAAGGCATGTCCGAAAACACCGCTGCGGCGGATACGGTTCCGGTCGTTTCTCCTGCGGTATTCCGCTTCGTTCCATTCGCAGATCAGTCCGGTGGCGCGGGCACTGGGATAACAGCGGATTTTTCCCTGATGGAAAGCGAGGAACCAGGTCGGATGTTTTGGAATCTCAGGCAGCGGCACCCCCTTGTTCGGCGAGCCGTCCGGACGAAGCCAGACGCCGCCTTTCAGGATGCCGTCGATGGCGACCGGAAAGGAATTGGTTTCGAAAAAGGCTTTCCGGAACGCTTTGAGCTGTCCGGAAGATTCGGGAACAAGCAGCCGGCCGCCGAGCAGACGGCAGAGCTTCCGGGCCGATTCCGGATTTATGTGCGTTGCGTTGGAAACCAGCAGTTCGTAATGCCGTCCTCCGAATGCGGTTTCGCGCGGCCCAGTCAGCCATAGTGCACGCTCAAAGAACTCCATGGAACTTCGCACGATTCCGATCCGGGCGCCGATATACGGAGGCAGCCACTGATATTTCAGGTAAGGTGAACATTTTTCCGGATCGGCTTTCGGGGAGTCATACCAGCCGCCGCAGAAAACGATGCAATGGCCCGAATCGAGGCCGGAATCGGGAATGACCATTTCCGCGGAATTGCCGATGAAGTCATACAGTCCGAGCGAATTGGGTTCGCCGGAACGCACCGGATGAAGCCGTCCCCCGGAATTTTTTTTCAGGAAGGCCGAGGCATTGCCGGGGCCCGACCACGCCCCGCGGCAGGCCCACTGCCATTCCGCGGCAGTCAGCGGACGAAAAATATACGCCTTCGGGATCATTCCGCGCTCATGGTAATCGGTTGTCACTCTCCGGCAGTATTCCAGCAGGTCGTTCCAGGAGAAACGACCCATCGGCACGCCTGGTTTTTCACTGGATTTCAGCCATTGCATTGCGGGCAGGAAATTATCAGCCCGCAGTTCCCCGTCGCAGCACCAGAAGGCATGCGGCAGACGGACCAGCTGTCCGTTTTTACGGCGGAACACGCCGGCCGGAACGTAATTATACTGCTGGCGGAAACTGCTGTCCGGCAGAAAAGCCTTTCCGGGACGAAGCTGTATTCCGGCACTGAAAAACTGTTTTTCCAGCGATTCGAGTTTTTTTATCAGACGTTTGCGTTCCTCTGGCGCGATCCAGGCGCCAAGCGGTGAAGCGAGCAAGCCCCGGTTCCGGTCGGAGATCCGGCAGATCTCCGCTGCCGAAGCCTGTTCCGGCACCGGCAGCAAAGTGTCATGCGCCAGTTTCCCGATTTGGGCATCCAGCCTGCGGTAAATCTTCAACCGTTCCGCCGGATCTTCCGGCAGTGTGCGCAAAGTCTGTCCGATTTTTTTCGCCTCGGTTTCGCCTGCCAGATCGGCCAGCTGTCCCGCCAGCAGAGATTTCCGTTCCATAAAACGAACCGAGACTGCCTCGCATTGCCGCTGACAGTCCCGCAGAAATTCGGCGTGCTGCCGCTGGTTCCTTATTCGGTAAGCCCCGATGGCAAAACCGAGGATCAGGATCAGCAGAAAGATCAGGATCGCTCCGCTCACGATCCCCGGATTAGCCAGTCGCCATTGCCGGAATGAATTCAGCGCGAGTTCCAGTCTGCCGGGATTCGGCAGTGAGGAGGGAAGTGCCTGGCGGAAATCCTCAGTTTTCTGAAAACGGTGTTTGGGATTGGTATCGCAGACCCGGGTCAGGACCGGCCAGATTTTCCGGCGGACCGACAACGAAAGATCCGACGGGATATGCGGATAGCGCGAAGGCGGCTCGCCTGTGACTGCCACATAAAAGACTTTTCCCAGTGCATACAAGTCACGTCCCGCGGTATTGATTTCGGCCCCTTTGAAACATTCCGGCGGCAGAAATCCCAGCGTGCCCGCCAGAGTCGCGGTCGCATCCATGGCACAGACCAGTCCGGGGTCGCACAGCTTGGGCACACCATCCGCAAAAATGATGTTTCCCGGTTTGATGTCCCGGTGAATGAGACCCGCGGCATGCAGGGCTTCCAGTCCGAGGGACAGGTTGCGGATCAAGTCCAGCGCCGGACCAGGATCCAGTTTTCCATCACGCTTCAGCACTGTCTCCAGCGTCTTCGGAATATACGTATCACCGGTATTTTCCAGCGGATCGGCTGCTTCCATGAGATAAAACAGCGAATCCTGTTCGATCCCGGCATGATGGATCTGGATCAGTCCGGGTTTTCCGGCGGCCGCCTGAATGTATTTGCGGATGCCTTCCAGTTCGCGTTCCGAGGCGGCGGTGTTCACGATCTTCAGGGCGATTTTCCGCTGCATGGCATCGGCGGCCAGGTAAACCGAACCCATGCCGCCGGATCCGCAGTAGGAAAGGATCCGGCATCCCGCAAAAACATCGCCCGGCTGCAGAATCCGCATAATGAAACCTTTCCCTCTGTTTTATGCCGGATCACCGCGAAATTTGCGGTGAAGGGGTCGCGGCATATTCAGGCTTCCATCAGTTCCTTCACGTTCTTGATGGCGCGGGTGCAGGCGAATTTACATTCTTCGCGGCCTTCGTATTCGATCGAAAGGAAACCGTCGTAGCCGGAATTTTTGATGATCCTGCAGATGGCGGGCAGATCGACATCGCCGTCGCCGGTGACCGCGCCGCGGAGATAACGGCCGTGGAGGGTCTTGAGGAATCCGGCCGGATCGGTGACCTGGCGGCGGATATGGAAATCCTTGAAATGGATCATCGATGCGAAAGGAATGTTGTTCATCACGGCGCATTCGGGGTCTTCATCCACGCAGAGGAAATTGCCGACGTCGAGCGTGGTGCGGAAGTTTTCGCGGTTGACCGCCAGGATCACGCGCTGGACCCGTTCGCTGCCTTGCACATAAAACCCGTGGTTTTCAATGCTGGTGACGATGCCGTAGGTTTTGGCTTTGTCGGCGACCTGCCCGCAGGCATCAACGAAAATGGGGAAATCGCGGTCGAAATTTGCGTAGGAGCATTCCTCCTGAGGCCGCCAGCCGCAATCGTGACGCATCCGGGTGACGCCGAGCGCCGCGGCGATTTCGACTTCTTTCTTGACCCGTTCGATCTCCGTCCTGACCGCAGCGGCGTCTTTCTGGACGAAATTGGCACCAATGGTATAGCTGGAAAGAGGCATCTGGACCGATTTGGCCGTTTCAACGATCTTTGCAATGGTTTCGGGGGTCATTTCGAACATGCTGCCGGGCGAGAGTTCCATGTGCCGGGCGCCGAGTTCGGCGGCGAAACGGATGACTTCGCAGATATCCATCTCTTTCGCTCTGAGAGCCTGAGCAAAACTGTAGCAGGTGAAGCCGATTTTGACCATGATGCTGAATCTCCTTTTTAATATGTATAAGGCTGAACTGTGATATTTACTTACGGCAGCGGTAAACGAAAGCCGGCGGGAAATTGTTCCACACCACCGGGGATTTTTTAACCTCGGAAAACATACTTTCGATCCGTTTCCGGAAATGCATGCCGGAAGGCAGCAGGAGCCCCTGCAGATACGCAAACGTCGTAAAACAGCCGCCTGGCTTGAGCGTCTGCAGAATGGCAGTCAGGATCTGTTCCTGGAGTTCATCCGGAAAAATAGCCCAGGGCAGACCGGAGATCACCGCGTCGAGCGAGGATAAGTTTTCCCTTTGGATCAGTTCCGGCAGATTCGCCGCACTGTCATTGTAAACCGTTACCGCGGGAAATTTCTGCTGAAAGACGCGGATCACGTCCGGATTCAATTCGACCGTGAAGAAACGGCATTTTTCCGGAATTCGGCCGAGAATGACTTTGGTGACGGCGCCCGTGCCGGGACCCAGTTCCGCCGCACTGCCGGCTGTTTCCAGCCCGATCGAGTCGGTAAGCTCTTTCGCAAGACTCTCCGAACTGGCGCAGACTGCCCCGGTGGTCAGCGGCTTTTTCAAAAACTGTCCCAGCAATGTATTATTCATTTTTTAACCGTCCGGAAAGATTCGGGCATTCATCACAATTCAGTAATTTACACCCTTTTCTGCGCCATTTCAAGCTGTTTGCGGAATTTTCGGGGGATATTGCATAAAAGTCTGAAAAAAAAAGATTTTATGCTTGACAAAAACCGTAAGTGGGGATATTTTACCACTCTTGAAATAAAATTTCAGAAGTGTTTTCTTGAAATAAGAACCACAACCTAACAAAAAGGAACAAAAAAATGGCTATCAAAGTCGGTATCAACGGTTTCGGCCGTATCGGGCGCATGGTTTTCCGTGCTGCGATCGAAAACTTCAGCAAAGACATCGAAGTCGTTGGAATCAACGATCTGCTCGATCCCGATTACCTCGCTTACATGCTCAAGTATGACTCCGTTCACGGCATCTTCAAACACGACATCAAAGTTGACGGCAACTTCATGATCGTCGACGGCAAGAAGATCCAGGTCTTCGCCGAAAAAGATCCCGCCGCCATTACCTGGGGCGCCCTGAACGTCGACGTCGTCGTCGAGTCCACCGGTTTCTTCCTGACCGAAGAACTGGCCAGCGCGCACCTGAAAGCCGGCGCCAAGAAAGTCATCATGAGCGCTCCGTCCAAAGACGCCACCCCGATGTTCGTTTACGGCGTCAACCACAAGACCTATGCCGGTCAGAAGATCATCTCCAACGCTTCCTGCACCACCAACTGCCTGGCCCCGATCTCCAAGGTCCTGAATGACACATTCGGTATCAAGCGCGGCCTCATGACCACGATCCATGCCGCCACCGCCACCCAGAAGACCGTTGACGGCCCGTCCAAGAAGGATTGGCGCGGCGGCCGCGGTATCCTCGAAAACATGATCCCGTCCTCCACCGGCGCCGCCAAGGCCGTCGGCAAAGTTCTGCCCGAACTGAACGGCAAACTGACCGGTATGTCCGTCCGCGTTCCGACCTCCGACGTTTCCTTCGTCGACCTGACCGTCGAACTGAACAAGGCTGCGACCTATGATGAAATCTGCGCCGCCATGAAGAAAGCCTCCGAAGGCGAACTCAAAGGCATCCTCGGCTACACCGACGAAGCCGTCGTTTCCACCGACTTCCGCGATGACGCCCGGACCTCCATCTTCGACGTCAAGGCCGGTATCCAGCTGGATCCGACTTTCGTGAAAGTCTGCGCCTGGTATGACAACGAATGGGGTTATTCCAACAAGGTTCTGGAAATGGCCCGCGTCATTGCCAAGTAAGCTGAACTGAGGTTTTATAAAAGCCTGTCAAGGGCGGGTGGTGAATTACCGCCTGCCCTTTTTTAATTGAATCACACTGAAACGGAGTTTTATCATGAACAAAATGACTTTGCGCGATGTCGACCTCAAAGGTAAAAAAGTGATCATGCGCGTTGACTTCAACGTCCCGGTCAAAGAAGGCGTCATCAAAGACGATACCCGGATCAAAGGCGCTCTGCCTTCCATCAAATACGTCCTGGAAAACGGCGGCAAGCTGATCCTGATGAGCCACATGGGCCGTCCCGATGAAAAAGGCATCACCCCTGACACCAGCATGAAGATCGTGGCCGATTACCTCGGCAAAATGCTCGGCAAAAACATCACGTTCGTTGCCGACTGCGCCAAGGCCGACGCCGAAGTCGCCGCCATGAAGGAAGGCGATATCGTGATGCTGGAAAATACCCGCTATCACAAGGAAGAACAGGCCAAATGCAAGCAGAAAGACGGCGAAGCCGACGATGCTTTCAAGGCCCGCAAGGCCGCTTTGAAGGACCAGCAGAAGGAACTGGCGAAGAAACTGGCTTCCTACGGCGACATCTACTGCAACGACGCATTCGGCACGGCCCACCGCGCCCACGCTTCGACCGCCGTCATCACCAAATACATCGGCACCTCGGTTGCCGGTTTCCTGATGGAAAAAGAGATCGCCTTCCTGGGCAATGCGGTTGAAAAACCGGTCCGTCCGTTCGTGGCGATCCTGGGCGGCGCGAAAGTTTCCGACAAGCTCGCGGTCGTGAAGAACCTGCTGGGCAAAGTCAACACGCTGATCATTGGCGGCGGCATGGCCTACACCTTCCTGAAGGCGCAGGGCCACAGCGTCGGCAACTCCCTCTGTGAACTCGACCAGCTCGATTATGCCAAGGAAATGATTGCCAAGGCCAAAGAAGCCGGCGTGAATTTCCTGCTCCCGATCGACAATATCGCCGCGGACAAATTCGATCCCGAAGCCAATACGCAGATCGTCGGCGCCGACATCCCGGACGGCTGGATGGGCCTCGATATCGGTCCGAAGACGGTCGAACTTTATGCCTCCGCCATCAAAGACGCCAAGACGGTCGTCTGGAACGGCCCGATGGGCTGTTTCGAAATGGCGAAATTCGCCGAAGGCACCATGGGGGTCTGCAAGGCGGTCGCCCAGGTCAAGGCCAACGGCGGCGTTTCCATCATCGGCGGCGGCGATTCCGTCGCGGCGGTCAACAAGAGCGGCCTGGCCGACCAGATGACCCACATCTCCACCGGCGGCGGCGCGTCCCTCGAATATCTCGAAGGCAAAGTGCTTCCCGGCGTGGATGCCCTGACCGAAAAGAAATAACCACCCGTTCCGGAGTTTCTCATGGACATTGCGATCAATACCGACTTTCTGGGCGGGACCCGTTCCCCGGAAGCCCGTCTGAAAGCCATCGCCGAAGCCGGATTCACCCATCTGCACTGGTGCCATCAGTGGAACACGGATTTCTTCTACAGCTCTTCGGAACTGAAACAATATGCAAAATGGTTTCAGGATTTCGGACTGCAGCTGCTGGATATCCATGGTTCGGACGGACAGGAGAAGCGCTGGTATTCCACCGTGGAATATGAGCGTGAGGCCGGCGTGGAACTGGTGATCAACCGGATCATCATGATGCATGAACTCGGCGCGACCGGTTCGCTCATGATGCACATCCCGGCGATCCGTCTTCAGGAAGGATTTGATCCCGCAACGGTCCTGCCGCGGTATGATGCCCTGAAACGTTCGCTGGACGAACTGATGCCCGTGCTGGAAAAGTATTCGGTCCGGATCGCGGCCGAAAATATGCCGAACGATAATTTCGAGCTGCTGAACCGGCTCATGTCCGAGTATCCCGAAAATTATATCGGCATCACCTACGATTCCGGTCACGGCAATATCGGCGAAGGCAAAGGCCTGGATCACATGGAGCCGCTGAAGAACCGTCTGCAGGCGCTCCATCTGCATGACAATGACGGCTCCGGCGACCAGCACCAGCCGCCGTTCTTCGGCACGGTCGATTGGGAACGGATGGTCAAACTCATTGCGGAATCGTCTTACAAGGGCGGCCGTCCGCTGAGTTTCGAGCTGGGCATGCGGAATACCCCGTTCTATGAGAAAGAACTGGAATTGAATCAGAAACCCGAAAACATCCGCGCTTTCCTGGCGGATGCCCATGACCGCTGCGCACGCGTGGTCAGAATGTTTGAACAAATCAGAAAATCTTAAGGAGAATCCCATCATGGCGAGAAAAGTTTTTATTGCCGGCAACTGGAAAATGAACAAAACCGCTGCCGAAACCGTGGAACTGTGCAAAGCGCTGAAAGAGAAATTTGCCGATATCTGCCCGAACTGCGTCGATGTGGCGGTCTGCCCGCCGTTCACCAGCATCGCGGCCGCGATCGCCGAGCTCAAAGGCTCCAATATCAAGGTCGGCGCCCAGAACATCCACTGGGCTGACAACGGCGCGTTCACCGGCGAGATCTCCGGCGCCATGCTCAAGGAAATGGGCGTGGAATATGTCATCATCGGTCACAGCGAACGCCGCCAGTATTTCGGCGAAACCGATGAAACGGTCAACAAACGGCTCCAGGCCGCTCTCAAATATGACCTGAAACCGATCGTCTGCATCGGCGAGACCCTGGACGAACGCGAAGGCGGCAAGACCGAAGCCGTCCTCGAAAAACAGATCAAAGGCGCTTTCGCCGGCATCAAGGAATGCTGTTTCAAGAAGGTCGTCATTGCCTACGAACCGGTCTGGGCGATCGGCACCGGCAAGACCGCGACTCCCGAAATGGCCGAAGAAACCCATAAATTCATCCGCAAAGTCTGCGCCGAACTCTACGGCGAAGCCCTCGCGGAAGAAGCCGTTATCCAGTACGGCGGCAGCATGAAGCCCGAAAATTCGCAGCAGCTCGTCGCCCAGAAAGATATCGACGGCGGTCTGATCGGCGGCGCCGCCCTCAAGGCCGACAGCTTCCACGATCTCGTGAAAAACGCCATCGCGTAAGCATCTGTCCTGAACTGAAATGCTCAGCGGGATTCGAACCGCTGGGCATTTTCATATTTCAACCCCGAAACTGCCGATCCGATGAAAGCGCTGATCCGTCCCGGTATGATCCTGCTGGCTTTTGCGGCCGGTTATCTGGTCCCGCAGGCCGCCGCGTTCACGTTCCTGATCCGGTATTTCCTGATGGTCATGCTGTTCCTCATTTTTATGCAGGTGAAAGTGCAGGGACTGCGGCCGCGGAAAACCCACTGGCTGATCCTGGCTGCCAATATCGCCGTCGGCATTGCCGCCTGGCTTCTGGCCTCTTTGACCGGATCGCGCGACCTGGCGCATGCCGCATTTTTCACTGGGATCACGCCGACCGCGAGTGCCGCGCCCGTCATCATGCGCTTCCTCGGCGGCGACGTGGAATTCGTCGTTACCTCGTTCCTGACCACCAACATCGGCGTTTCGCTTTCCCTGACCGGACTGATCCCGCTGGTCACCGGCAATTTCACTTTGAAATTCCTGCTGAATGTGGCATGGAATCTCTTTTTCCTGATCGGCATTCCGATGACGGCGGCGTTCATGGTCCGCAGGATTTATCCGAAAGCGAAAGAATTGGTGCCGAAACTGGCGAATTTTTCCTTCATGTTGTGGATCCTCATGCTGTTCCTGACTGCGTCGTCCGCTTCGGAATATATCCGCCGCAGTTCGGTTTCCCCGCTGATCCTGCTGGAGATCGCCGGTCTTTCCGCCTTGATCTGCGCCGTCAATTTTACGCTCGGCTATTTCCTGGCGGGAAAAAGTTTCGGCCACGAATCCAGTCAGTCGCTGGGACAGAAAAACACCATGTTCACATTGTCGCTGGCCATGACTTTTTCCGGTCCGCTGGCGGCGCTGGGGCCGACTTTCTATGTTTTGTGGCACAATCTGTGGAACGGCGCGCAATTATTCCTGCATGACCGCCGGAAAACGGCTTGCAGAAATGAAAATCCGGATTATATTGAAGAAAAAACCGCGGATCCGGAGAAGACCGAACATCCATGAAACTTGTATTTGCCATATTCCGTTATTTCCCGTTCGGCGGCCTGCAGCTGGACTTCGCCCGTTTTCTGAAAGAGGGGATCCGCCGCGGTCATGCCGTTACGGTGCTGTATGACCGCTGGGAAGGCGAATTCATCCCCGGCGCGGAATATGTGCAGCTGAACTGCCGCGCACTGTCCAACTGGGGCAGGGCGCTTGATTTTGAAACCCAGGCCCGCTCTTACTGCCGGGAACATCCTTTCGACCGGATCGTCGGCTTCAACCGGATGGGCGGACTTGACTGGTATTATGCCGCCGACAATCCTTTCGCGGAACATGTCCGGCGAAAAAATATGCTGGTCCGTCTGCTGCCCCGTTACCGCGTGTTCGAACGGCTGGAAAAAGCCGTTTTCGGCGCAACTGGATCCACCCGGATCCTGTATCTGACCGAAGCGCAGAAGAAGTCGTTTCAGCATTATTACGGCACGGAGAATGACCGTTTCCGTTATCTGCCCCCCGGCGTGGCGCCGCAATTCGTCCTGCGGAAAGAACCCGAGGCGCAGCAGATCCGCAGCCGGATCCGCGCCGAATTCAAGATCCCGGAAACGGCCGTGCTGCTGGTGCAGATCTGTTCCGCTTTCCGGACCAAAGGCGTAGACCGCGTGCTGGAGTCGGTTTCCGGCCTTTCGCCGGCTATTCGGGACCAGGTCGTTTATCTGGTCGCCGGCAATGAGGAACCCGGCGATTTCCTGAAACTGGCGAAAAAACTCGGGATCGCGGATCAGGTGATCTTTGCCGGTCCGCGTCGGGATGTGCCCGATCTGCTGACCGCCGCCGACCTCATGGTCCATCCCGCCCGCAACGAGGCGACCGGAACCGTCCTGGCCGAAGCCGCCGTCTGCGGTCTCCCGGCCGTCTGCAGCGCGGATTGCGGTTATGCTCCGCTGATTCGTGCTGCGGGCGGCATCGTGCTGCCGGATCCTTTCACGGTCCAGGCTCTGACGGATGCACTCGAGCTTTCCCTGCGTCTGCCCGATGCTCTGGATAAAATGCGCCGGGATGCCCGTTCCTATTCGGAGAGCTCCGATTTTTATCACCGCACGGAATTGTTCTGGAAGTTCATTGAGGAGGATGATCATGCGTGAAGTGTTTCTCAATCCCGATTTCCGGCGACTCTGGCAGGACCGGGATCCGTTCCGGGCCGCTTTCGAATTGACCGGCGAAAGTTTCCGCAAGGTCAAATCGCGCCATACGTTCCGCGTCGAGATCGGGGGCAGGGGATATTTCGTCAAACTGCACCGCGGCATCGGCTGGGCCGAATATTTCAAGAATCTGCTCCAGTTCAAATCTCCGGTGACCGATGCCGGCCAGGAATACCGTGCCCTGCTCCATCTGCGGAAACACGGCGTGGACACCATGACGCCTGCCGCTTACGGCTGCGAAGGTCCGATCCCGCCGCTGCGCACCTCGTTCCTGATCACCGACGAATTGACCGACTGCATCAGTCTCGAAGATTTCTGCCGCGATTGGACGGTCAGGCCGCCGTCTTTCCGGGTGAGACGTGCCCTGATCCGCAAACTCGGCACTATGGCCGGGAAAATGCACCGTTCCGGCCTGAATCACCGTGATTGTTATATCTGTCATTTCCTGCTCCGCAAAGGCACGGAAGAGTCTCCTGATCCGGAATTGCATGTGATCGACCTGCACCGGGCGCAGATCCGGGCGAAAGTGCCCTGGCATTATTGGGTGAAGGACACGGCGGGCCTCTGGTTTTCCGCGATGGATGCCGGGTTGTCGAAACATGACATCGCGTATTTCCTGAAAGCATATTTCCTGCAGGATCTCAAAACGGTATTCCGTCGATACGGCAGTTTCCTGAAAGCGGTGGACAAGACCGCGCGCAGACTTTACCGGAAAGACCACCGTCATGATCCGCCGGAAAGCACGGTTTTTTTCTGAGCCGCGCGGCTTCCGGGCGGAAAACAAGAGGTGACGCGGGATCTTGCTTTATGTCCCGCCGTGTGTTGCCTGTATTCCTGTGGATTTGATGGCCTTGGCGGATCCCGTGAAATCCGGTAATCCCGCGTCCGAGCTTGTCGTGTGCTCTCCGTATTCCTTGCGTTCCCGCACCACATATATTTTCCGCGATTGACGGACAGGACGGACATTACGGACAGGACGGACAATGGCACGAAAACCCGAGGGTTGTCCCGAGATAAAAGAGGGAGCCCTTGGAGATATTACATTTTTCTGGTATTTTTGCAATGCAGTCTGTCTTACGCGTTTTGTCCGTCAGGTCCGTCCTGTCCGTCAGGTCTGTCAATCGCGCAGCACCAACGCGCTCCACACGAAGCCGGGGAATAATGTCACCAAGGCTGTCCCCGACCCGGACGGATTTTTTTCGGCTGTTTACAATCCCGCGTATTCGCGGTAGCGGTCATACAGTCCGTGCGCCTGGATGTAGGCGGAATTCGGACTCATGAAATGGGAGAATTCGAACGTGATCGCTTTTTCGATCCCGACCGCTTCGGCGGCACGGAGTTTGTGCCACATCTTTTCCCATTTGATCGGCAGGAAATGGATCGGCATGTCCCGGTCGAACGTTTCGCAGTTGGTCCAGCAGTGCAGATGGTGTTTGTTGGCGAGTTTCATATTGATTTCCAGGTAATCCCGCAGTTCGTGGATCTCCACATGTCCGTCCTGGAATGCGATGGCGTCGACGCTGCCGGAGATCATTGAAAAGATGTTGTCCCACTCTTTTTCGTGCTGTTCCAGCGGGATGGATCCGGCATTGATCCCGAGCGCGGCATTGACTTTTACGCCTTGGATGAACGGCGAGATCAGCACCGGCAGACCGTTGGAGACCTCTTTGCAGAACGATCCGAGTTTCGTATATCCTTCCGCGGTGCGGCCGCGACTGCGTGAAACTTCCCGCGACAGATACCAGCCGCCGAAAGCGGGACAATGGCCGTAGCGTTCCCAGGCTTCTTCGACCACGCGCATATTGGTTTCCAGATCGTTCTGAAAATCGATCTGTTCCGGCTCCAGTCCGCAGTCATAGGTCCCGAAATAAAATTTCATCTGATATTTTTCCGCCAGACGCAAAAACATGCCGGTGAGGTCGCAGAATGGTTCGAGTGCATTCACGCGTTTCATCAGAACTTCGGAAGGAAACGCGATGCTCTGGCGCAGTCCGCAGCGGATCAGGATGACCGTATCGATGCCGATCGCCTGCATGCTGCGGAAGTCGGTATCCCATTCCTTTTCTCCCCAGTTCTGATGGGGAATGTCGTAACTGATTTCGTCTAGAAATGTTCCTGTGATTTTCATTTTCGAGCCCTTTACTGAAACAACCGATTATTTTTCTGCCTGCTCATCGTCCCGGCGGACAAAGAGGAAGTGATCGATGCGGATTTCCTTGATCGTTTTCTCATTCTTCATCGGAGCGATCCACGCAGACCCTTCCAGAGTAACGGGGAAATTCTCCACGATTTTAACATATCGATAGCTGTCCTGGGAACATTCGTTCAACCGCACGGTCCGCGAGCGGGAATCGCTTTTAGCCAGCCAGACGCCGCAGGTAAAAGCCGGAACCTTGTTGGAAACGCCCGGCTGGGGAATCACCCTGACTCGGACATATGCATCATAACGGACCGGCGAGTTATATCCCGGCAGATTGTTGATTTTCCAATAGACGGCCCAGGCATTGTGGAAGGTGTTCAGCTGAACGACCTTTCCGGTGTCGGAAGCGGGATCCTGGATCCACTTCGCCCAGTTGCTGTTGGTCCAGACGGAAGGAATTTGCACACTCCACTTTTTCCCTTTGCAGAAACCGGGGACTTCTTTGATTCGGAACCGCATGGATTCCAGGAAAAACTTCATGGAACCGGGCGTTTCCGCTTTGGCATTGATCCGAAACCGCTTGCAGGCCGCTTCCAGCCGGTCGATAGCCTGCGTCAGCGCCTTCGAATCCGGCTGGGTCCGTTTCAGGAGCAGAACCCGCATCATCTGGACCGTCGTATAGGAAAGATCGATTCGGGCACGGCGGACAGGATCGGATCCGACAGCGTCATATGCTTTCCGGAACGCCTGTTCCGCCCGGTCGACAAACGCCTGGTCGTAAAACTGTTCCGGATGGCGGAGAAAATAATAAGCCGCTTTTTTCTCATTCAAATACTGATGGTAATATTTTATATAATCCAGCAGGTATTTTCCCCCTTTGCCATAGTAATGATCACAGAAATCCGCCGCGATCTTCCAGGGATCGGCGTAGGGATTCCAATAGAGACGCGAGGTCAGATACAGCCGCAGTTCATTGAATTCGCCGCCGGGACCGGTATGCGCATTGATCGTGCCGACGCCTTCGACTCCGAGCTTGTGCGCGGTCCGCAGACGGTCGGCCAAAGCATCGAAATTCGGCATTGGAAGCAGATAATTGTCGAAAGTGGTGCCGTAATCCCCGAGCATCCGGTGTGAACAACGGTCTTTCCATTCCGTCAGAAGACGCAGGAATTCCTCATTTTCCGGCGCACCGCTGAACGATTTGGAATAATCGCCTTCGACCATGGCCAGATCGATCATCACATTTTTATGGTAACTGGTTTTCTTCGGCGGGAAACGGTGATACTGATAGGCATTCCCCTTGATTTTCATATCGGGATATTCCTTTTCCAAAGCCGCGGCGACCTGATTGATAAAACGGACCAGCGTTCCGCCTTTGGTTCCTTCTTCCTCATTGATTGCGGCACAGCGGGGACATTCGCAGTATTTCTGATTGTCCATCGGCGTAATCCCCAGCATCGCACCTTTGCAATAAGTCTTTTTCAGGTAAGCTTTCACATTGCGGATGAATTCCGCAGTCATCTCCGGATTGGAAAAACAAAGTTCGCCGGTGCTCTTTTCAAACGATCTGCGCTTGTCATGGGTTGCGTAATATTCCGGGTGTGTTTTACTGTATTTGGCCGGCGGAATAAAGGTGAATGTGGTGTGGCTGCCGTCCGGCAGGTATTTGGTGCCGATTCCGGTTTTGGGCTCAAATTTCGTGTTGCCGTAAAAAATCCCGTTGAGCCGCAGTTTGTGCCGGGTTTTCCAGTATCCCTCGGCAATCACCAGACGGATGAGTTCAAAAGCCGGTTTCTGACGGATCTTCAGTTTCGGAATGCTGAAGGTTTTCTTCGCCGGAATGAATTCTTCCTCCTTGAACAGGAAGCGGCATCCGAGATTTTCCAGATATTCATAAACTCCGTAGAGGTTTCCGCTGCCTTCCCGGGTTCCGCCCTGAATCAGCAGCCTTTTTCCGTCGGCACTGATCTCGAAACCGTCATTGCCGAGTCCATCCGTTTTTTTGAAGGCTCCGACCCGGATCGGCGCATCCTTGGCATCTTTCACCACCACGAACGGAATGCCGTAAATCTTCGTCAGATATCCCTTGAGTTCGGAAGCGGCGTATTGTTCCGCTTCGGAGGCATCTTCGGGAACGGCAATTTTCAACGGTTCTGCAGCTTGGCTCATCATGACGGCAAGCAGCAGGGAAATGGACAGAAAAATGACAGATGATCTTTTCAGAGACATGCTGGGGGCTCCTTTTTTGAAATTATTGTGCACCGGCAATGATTGCATTCGATGCATTGATCATATACATATTCAAGGTTTCATTGACCTGGGCGAATTCTTTCCGGCATTCCCGGAAGAAATCTTCAGGTGACGTGATCTGCATCACATGACCGTCTGCCGCCAGAATATTGCCGCGACCCTTATGCAGACGCAAGGAGAAATTGGCTGCCGTGTTATATAAGACGCTCATGAGAGTCAAGGTCGCAGTGTTATTACCGACTACTCTTGAGTTATCGGTAATAACAC
>SUWI01000371.1 GCA_015061565.1 Lentisphaerota bacterium | reverse complement strand
TGGTGGATCAAACAGTCGATGCGCCGCGCCCTGGCCAATCAGAGCCGCATCATCCGTATCCCGGTGCAGTCCGCCGGAAAGATCAACAAGATCAAATCCATCCGTTCCAAACTGACCGAGAAACTCGGCCGGGAACCGACCGATGCGGAAATCGCCAAGGATCTGGATTTCAGCGAAAGAACCGTTGCGGGTCTGCGTCTGGCAGATTTGCGGACTTTCTCCCTGCACGATCCCATTCAGCAGGGTGAAGACGGTGAATTTCAGGACATCATTCCCGACCGCGGCGCGCAGACTCCGGACCGGATCCTCAGTGATGTGGAGTCGGTAAAACGTCTGGTCGATCTGCTGGGCGAACTGGACAGACGCGAACAGATGATCCTGAATATGCGTTTCGGTCTGGACGGCACTCCGCCGAAAACCCTGGAAGATGTCAGCCGGACCATTGGCCGGACCCGTGAACGGGTGCGCCAGATCCAGAATCAGGCGCTGACCAAATTGCGTGAACTGCTTCAGGATGAAGCGGGTTATGCCAACAATGAATGAGGATGAACATGAAATATCAACTACTCGTTGAGAGAGGGGGTGAATGACAAATGGAAGCTACGGAAGTACGTTTGAAAAAAGGCGAACCGATCGACAGAGCGCTGCGCCGTCTCAAAAAGAAACTGGACAAGGAAGGCACCCTCAAAGAACTCCGCAACCGGAGACACTTTGAAAAGCCCAGTGAAAAGAAACGCCGTACCCAGCGTCATCGCTGAGTCTGCTGTCTGATCAGAATTGCCCCGTCTGCCGTTTAACTGCGGCGGCCGGGGTTTATTTTTGCTTCAGCGGGAGACGGATCATTTCGCCCCACAGCGTCATCGCACAATGGAATCCGTTGGCCTTTCCGGCCGCGATCTCATCCAATCCCACGGAATACGGCCAGCGCCATTTATTGTAGGGATGATGAAGTTCGTGCAGGTGGGAGATCAGGGTCAGTTTCGGATGGATGATCTTCTGCGCTTCCGGCACTTTCAGTCCCACGCGCGGATGGACGATGTAGACATCAACCGCAGGATTTTTCATCCGGAACTGCTCCGGCCGGTGACTGTCGCCGCTGTGGAAGATGATGAATTTTCCCGATTTCAGCGTGAGCTCGATCTCATAGGTCATGACGAAATTCTGCAGGGTCGGATTGTGGTCGGTCCGGTGGAGATGGATCTTGACCGGACCGAATTCCAAAACGGTATCGATCGCCTGGTAGCCGGGAGCGGGGAAGAAGTTCGAGACCAGCGGCTTGCCGGCTGCCCGGAAACTGGTCAGAAGCCGGGTCGTGTAATGATCATCGTGATTATGGGTGACCAGCAGGAAATCCAGCTTGTCGATCAGTTCTTCGCTCCGGCGGTGATGCAGATCGATGGCGAAACAGGTTTCCGCCGTCTTGATGATATATCCCATATTATAGACATGCCAGAGGACCACGGAATCAGCATCCGGCTGAACGGTTTCCACTTCCCGGCGGATCTTGTCCCAGGCTGCTTCGTAATAAAAGAAAACGGGTTCGCGTTCGATCCGGGATTTGACTTCATCCGGAGTCAGGGTGAGCCCGGCAGTATAATACTGTTTGAAGGTTTCCGGCGTGCAGTGCCAGTTGGCCGCTTCCAGAACGGACATCGCGTTTTTTCTGGCTTCATATTCTTCCATCGAGGTTGAAAAAACCGTTTTGACCGCATCTTCGATTTCGCTTTGCATTTAAACCATTTCCTTTCCCGGCCGCAGCCATGGAATTTAGCCGGCGATTTGTGTCGTCATTTTTATAACCGCCTCTGCGGAATGTTACTTCAGTGCATTTTTCAGTTCATCCGCGGTGACGGTGGCGGTCCCGAGTTTGCCGACCACGACTCCTGCGGCATAATTGGCGATTTCCGCCGCCTGGACGGGATCGTCTTTCACACACAGCGCCAGCGTGGAAGCGGCGATCACGGTGTCGCCCGCGCCGGACACATCGAACACTTCCTTTGCCCGGGTCGGGATCACTTCGCAGGAACCGTCGTCCATAAACAGGGCCATGCCGTCTTCCGCCAGCGAGATCAGCAGGTATTTCACTTCCCATTCCCGGCGGATCTTGGCGGCGACCGTCTTCAGCGAATCCAGGGAATCTCCGGTGACCGGCTGCGGTATCCCGGCGATCTCATAGGCTTCCGCGCGGTTCGGCTTCATGATGGTGAGATGATGCAGATTCAGCGGATTGTGCGCATTCGGATCCAGTGTGACCGGGATCTTTTCCGCCGTGCACAGATCCACGATCCGCTGCGCATAGTCCGGCGAAAACAGACCTTTTGCATAGTCTTCGATGATCACCGCATCGGGCCGGGCCGTTTTCAGATAACGGCCGAACTCGATCCCGAGCTGTTCCCGGATCGTTTCATTGACGGCGGTCTGCTGCTCATCGTCCAGACGCAGCAGCTGCTGGGAACCGGCGATGATCCTTTCCTTGAACGTGGTGGGGCGACCGGGATCGGTCAACACGCCGACCGGATCGATGCCTTCCTGATTCAGCAGTTCCCTGAGCTTGCTGCCGTGAGCGTCATTGCCGACGATGCCGAAGGCCGCCGCCGAGGCGCCGAGGGAAACAATATTGCGGATGACATTGGCGGCGCCGCCGAGGCAGCAGGAACGCCGGGTGACCTGCACCACCGGCACCGGCGCTTCCGGCGAAATTCGGTTCACTTTGCCCCAGGTATAAGCATCCAGCATCAGATCCCCGATCACCGCGATCCGTTTTCCCTTGAATGAATCGACTGCGGCGAAGATCCGTTCCATCACTTTCTGATCCATATCTATGACAACCTTTCGCTGTTGACCGATAATATATACGCGCTTTCCGGAAAAAGCAATTACGGAGTTTTTATTCCTGCAGTTTTTTCACTGTTTCCAAAGCCTCCGCGCGGTTGGAGATCTCCCCTTCCAGCTGCAGATCGCGCAGCCGGTTCAGCAGTTTTCCCATGGCCGGACCCGGCTGAATGCCGAGGCCGATCAGATCGCGTCCGGTCAGCAGCGGCGGGGGC
>SUWI01000066.1 GCA_015061565.1 Lentisphaerota bacterium | reverse complement strand
GCTGACTAATCGCTTACCCTGCCGAATCAATGGCACGGCAAGTGAGTCTGCCGATCAAACGAAATGATTGATTTCTGTTTTTGACGATTCAATCCGGCTTCCGACATGCGGCTGACTAATCGCTTACCGGGTTACAAGTTGCAAGTTCTCGTGCCGAACCGTATCTTCCGCGTCCGGCTCATAAGGCTCATAAGTCCCATAGGCCTCATTGTTCGCGTTGTCCAAGGTGTCCACCAAGTCCGCTAAAAAACTTTTTGTTCAGGAAATCCATTTGACTTTCCATTATAATGCAGTAAATTACACCTGAAGCATCCAGGTGGTATAGCGGTCGGTGCGGTCATGCGTGACTATGGTCGGTTCAACTCCAACACTGGATGCTTTATTTCTGTTCATAATAAAAATGTCATATTGCTGAACATAACTCAACCGGGAGATGGAAAATGGAGAATATTTATGCCGGCACGATGCCGGAATATCCGCAGGGCGAACCGGCATTTGTCGGGATGCTGAAACAACACATACCGTTTGCTGCGCACTGGGAAGACCGTCCCTGTGCGGACGATGAACTGAATGCCCGCGGCGGGCTGGATCTGAAATCGGATTTCCCCGATCCGGAAAAACTGCTCGAGACCGCTTACTCGGATTTCAACCGTTTTCTGCACGAAGCGAAACTGGCGGGGAACGCCGTTGCCGTGGCAGTGAAGGAAATTTCCGGACTGTCCTGGGAAGAATACCGTCTCACGGTCGGGAAAAAAACGGTCACGCTCGAAGCTTCGGATACGGAAGCGGTGCGCCGCGGATTGTATTATCTGCGCGATCTGCTGGCGGGTTCTCCATATCTCAAGCGGGGCACGGTCTGCCGCAAACCGTGGCTGCGGAACCGGATCTCGCGCTGTTTCTTCGGTCCGATCAAGCGGCCGCCGTTCAATATCGACGAACTGATGAACGATATCGATTATTATCCGGAAGAATACCTGAGCCGGCTGGCGCATGAAGGGGTGAACGGCTTGTGGCTCACGATCACGTTCCGGGAAATCTGCGACACCTCGTTCCGGAAAGCGGTGCCGGATGCGGCGAAACGGATCGCCAAGCTCCGCGCCACGGTGGAACGCTGCCGCCGTTACGGGATCAAGACCTGGGCGTTCTGCATCGAACCCGCCTACTGGTCCAAGGCGATGGGCAATCCGGTCCCGCCGGGCTGCGAGGAACTGGTCGGTCCGGGCTTCCTCAAGGAAGAAGTCGGGATCGACATCAACAGTTTCTGCGTCAATTCGGAAAAGGCGAAAAAGTATCTGTATGAATGCACGTATTCGCTGTTCAGTTCGGTGCCGAATCTGGGCGGGATGATCTCCATCTCGCACGGGGAGCGCATGACCTCGTGCCTGAGCCGGATCAGCTGTTTCGACGACAGCGGCACGATCCCTTGCACCCGCCGGTGCGGGAAATCAATCGGCGATATCCTGGCGGAAGTGCTCGGCTCCCTCAAAAAAGGAATGAACGACGCCAATCCGAAAGCGGAACTGATCAGCTGGCTTTACATGCCGTATGTGGAACAGGTATCCGGCTGGATCACGCAGATGCCGTCCAAGCTGCCGTCCGACATCGCGCTGGCGTTCAATTTCGAATCCGGCGTGACCAAGCGTCAGCTGGGCTCGGTGCGTGCCGGCGGCGATTACTGGCTGTCCGCGGTGGGACCCTCCGACCGTTTCTCCCTGATGGCGGAAGCGGCCAAGGGACATTGCCAGTTCGCGGCCAAACTGCAGGTGGCCTGCTCCCATGAATGCGCCACGGTGCCGTATATTCCCGCGCCCGGACTGGTCTACCGCAAGTACCGGAAAATGAAGGACCTGGGCGTTCAGCACGTGCTGCAGTGCTGGTATTTCGGCAACTATCCCGGACTCATGAATGAAGCCGCCGGCAAGCTCGCTTATGAAGATTTTTCGCGCGGTGAGGATGCCTTCCTCGAAGAACTCGCCAAACCCGAATGGGGATGCGACTGGAAACACGCGGTCGATGCCTGGAAACATTTTGCCGACGGCTATTCCAATTATCCGCTGGATATCCAGTTCCAGTATTACGGGCCGATGCATGACGGGCCGGTCTGGCCGCTGTACCTGAAACAGGCGATGCAGCCGCTGACCCGGACCTGGAAGCCGGAAAAATTCCCGTCGGGCGATGCCATCGGCGAAGCGATGAAACATTTCGAACTCAATGAAGTGGCGGAACTGACCGGAATCATGTCCCGCGAATGGCGTCTGGGCATGACCGAACTGTGGAAAGCGCAGCAGCAGACCCATGAACTGGAATTCACGCTGGCGCAGGCGCTGGACATTCAGTTCCGGTCCGGCCACAACATCCTGCGTTTCTACGCGATGCGCGATGCGCTGCTGGATTCGCCTGCGGATGCGGCTCAGCTGCTCGCCCGCATGAAAGGCATTGTCCGGGAAGAGATCGAAAATTCCCTCCGCCTGGCGGAACTCTGCGAACAGGATTACCGGCTGGGATATCACTCCGAGGCGGAAGTCTACAAATATTTCCCCGCCAAGCTGAAATGGCGGGCGGATCAGCTCAAGGACCTGCTGGCGGGCGATTTCGCCGATGCGGAAAAAGTGCTGGCCGAAGGCGGGGACATCGGCGGATTCCTGGCCTGGCAGGGTGAGACCGCGACAGCGGGGAAGACCTACGGCTGCAACGGCATCCGCTGGAGTTTCGAATCCGATGCGGAAAATATCACCTTCCATCTGGATTTCGAAACTTCGAACAGCAATGCGGAAAATGTGTTTCTGCATTTCATGGACCGCAAAGGCGCCCGGCGTCCGCTCGATCCGATCTGCCTGGTCCGGAAAAACTTCCCCCAGACCGCTTCCGGATGGCATGCGGATTATGCCGTTTCCCGTCTCCTGCTCAATCAGGAATCCGTCTTTTTCTTCGGCGTGGAAAGGCTGGAATACGTTCCCGAGGGACAGAACGTGTCCACCAACGATGTTCCCGGAAAATACATGCATGAGGCCAGACTGAATCTGGTTTATTTCGGACCGGACAAGCTGCGCCGGATCCAATTGTAAAAAAGAAATGGAGTTGAACGATGAGTGCGAAAACCGAAACCTTTGTTTATGAGACCAGTCCGATGGTCTGCAGTCAGGAGATGAAATTCGAGATCGAAGGCGATACGGTCAGAAAGGTCGAGATCATCGGCGGATGTCCCGGCAACCTGATCGGCATCTCCCGCCTGGTGGAAGGAATGAAAATCGCCGATGTGATCGCGAAATTCGAGGGAATTTCCTGTGCGGGGAAACCGACTTCCTGTCCCGATCAGATGGCGCAGGCGCTGAAACAGTATCTGGCCCGGAAATAAGTTTCCGGTCTGCCGGAAAATAGTCTGATTCCGCAGACTTTTCTTAATTTATTTTAAATAAAAACTGCCTTCGGAACCGGTTTTCCGATTGACAAATTGCAGTTGACGTGCTATTTTACTGTAATTATTTTTGAGTTTAACCTGAAACCGTCAAGAGAAAGGTCGTTTGTATGTCTGGTCATAGCAAATGGGCAAACATTAAACACAAAAAAGAAGCGTCCGATAAGAAGAAAGGCAAGATTTTCTCCCGGATCGCGAAAGAGATCATGGTCTGCGTGAAGCAGAGCGGAAAAGACCCCGGAACGAACCCCCGGCTGCGCATGGCGCTGATCGAAGCCCGTGCCGCCAACATGCCGCGCGACAATATCGACCGCGCGATCAAAAAGGGCAGCGGCGAACTGGGCAATGTGAACTATGAAGAGATCGTGTATGAAGGTTACGGGCCGCAGGGCACCGCGATCATCGTGGAATGCCTGACGGACAACAAGAACCGCACGATCGGCGATGTCCGCATGACTTTCGACCGCAACAACGGCAACCTGGCCGCGAGCGGTGCCGTGAACTGGATGTTCCAGCGCAAGTCCCATTTCGTGGTCACCGATGAAGCTTTCGCCGATGAGGAAAAACTCATGGAGATCGTGCTGGATGCCGGTGCCGAGGATCTGGATGTCGAAGACGGCGTTGCCGAGATCTGGGGTCCGCCGGAAAGTTTTGCCGATCTGGCCAAAGCCCTGGAAGATGCCGGGGTTCCGACTTCCGAAGCAGGTATCACCCGCCGTCCGGACAATACGGTGGAGATCACCGATGCCGGCGTGGCCGCTCAGGTGATGCGCCTGGTGGACCGCATCGAAGAACTCGAAGATGTCCAGGCGGTCCATCATAACGCCAATATTCCCGATGAGATCATGGAGTCCATCGAGGAATAATTCCTCAGGTCTTCGGCTATGATAGTCCTGGGAATAGATACGGCACTTCGAACCACCGGCTACGGTTTGATCCGTTTGGAACAGGGTCGTTTTACGGTCCTCGACTGCGGTGTGATTGCAAACAAACCAGCCTTGAAACACGCCGAGTGTCTGCGCCGTATCTTCCTGGGTATCAAAGAACTGATTGAAAATTACCATCCGGATGCCGCTTCGATCGAGGCGGCTTTTGCCAACAAGAACATCCGGACGACCATGCTGCTGAGCATGGCGAGGGGGGCGGCTTCGGCCTCGGCTGCCGTATGCGGTGTGCCGGTTTATGAATACTCCCCGAAAACCGCCAAACGGGCGGCCGTGGGAATGGGTACGGCGGCCAAGGAGCAGGTCGCTTCGGTGCTGGCTGCGATGTGTTCCCTGGAGGTTTCGCAGATCCCGAATGATGCCACGGATGCGCTGGCGCTGGCGGTGTGCCATGCCAATATCGCCGCCCGTCCGGAACTGGCGCATCTCGCAAAAGAACTTTGAACCGCAGGAAAGGTTGACTGCAAAATGACTCTGACGAAATATGGCAGAAAAGAATGGCTGACTGCAACGGTCCTGGCTCTTTTCCTTTTGGCCCTGTGTATTGTCATGGCTGTTGTGGTGGATTGGCGTGCCGGGGTTTCCCTGGCGGTGTTCATCGTGATCGTCTGGATCGCTTTTGCCGCCTTCTTCCGCGATCCCGAACGGCACATACCGGAGGATCCTGAGGTGCTGGTTTCGCCGGCCGACGGCGTCGTGCGTGACTGCGAGCTGATCCCGCACGGCAGCTGCGGCTGTCCCGAGCTGGCTGAATTGTTCGAAGGCAATGATATGTTCCGCATCGGTATTTTTCTTTCGGTGCTGGATGTCCATGTGAACCGCGCTCCCTGCCGGATGACGGTCCGGTTTGTCCGCCATAAGGACGGTTCTTATTTCGATGCGCGCAATCCTCGGGCTGTCAAGGAAAATGAATCTCAGATCGTCGGCGGGACCGGTGAGGTCTGCGGCCGGGAGTTCCCCGTGGCGGTCAAGCAGATCTCCGGTGCGATCGCCCGGCGGATCGTTTGTCCGGTCGAACCCGGCGCCCAATTTGAAAAAGGTTTTTGCTACGGCATGATCAAATTCGGTTCCCGGACGGAACTTTATCTGCCGGTCAAGAGCGGTTTTGAGCCCGCGGTCAATGTCGGCGACCGGGTGTTCGGAGGCGAAACCGTCATCGCCAGGTTCCATCAAACGCAGGATTGATTGTCCGCCCGGAAACGGCGGCGAAGATAGGGGATGAATTATGAAACAACGTTTTCGCGATCTTCTGGCCCGCAACCGCTGGCTGAAATGGGTGCCCAATGCGTTGACGCTGGGCAATGCCCTCTGCGGTTTCGCCGCCATCCTTTATACCCTTCAGGTCTATGAGAAAATGATGTACCGCGACGGTTCCGCCGGACTGGAAAAGATTTTCGCGGTCAGTGCGCTGATGATCCTGGGCGCCATGGTTTTCGATGCGTTTGACGGCTATGCCGCCCGTCTGCTGAATGCGGCCAGCATTCACGGGATCCAGATGGATTCGCTGGCGGATATGGTGACGTTCGGGGTGGCGCCTGCCACTGTGGTGGCGGTCATGGCCCACGCCTTGAATCCGCTCAAGCCGCGGCAGTTCATGATCGTCTGGTGCCTCTGTGCGGTTTACCTCGGCGGCGCCGCGCTCCGGCTGGCCAAATACAACGTCCATGCCATGCTGGAAAAGAAAAGCAGCGAGAAATTTTCCGGATTGCCTTCCCCCGGTGCCGCCGCCGCGATCTGCAGCATCATCTTCTTCTATGCGCTCGAAGGCGGACAGAGCCGCGTGATCCTGCAGCGGCTGATTTCGTTCCTTCCTTATTATGCCGCCGTGCTGGGGCTGCTGATGGTCAGCAATTTCCAGTACCAGCATTTCGGCAAATGGATCTTCTCGATCCCGCGTCATAAAAAGCGTCTTCTGATCGTGGTGATCGTTCTGGGTGCTGCCTGTTATGAACCCGCTCTCGTGGCGCTGGTACTCATCAACGGATATGTGATCTGGGCGCCGCTCGCCGCTTTCGCGGTCAAGATAGGCCTGCTCAAATCTCCTTCCGAAGCTAACATCTGAGGTGCGCCATGGCCGCCTCCGGCAAGAAAAAAAACTCCGCAGCGGCTGCCCGTCTGGCTGAGATCGACCGCCGTCTCCTGGCTGCTTACGGGCCCCAGAAATGTTTCCTCGTTCATGAAACTCCGTTCCAGCTCCTGGTCGCGACCATCCTTTCCGCCCAGTGCACGGACAAGATGGTGAACAAGGTCACTTCGGAACTTTTCAAAACCCATTCCCGTCCGGAGGATTTTGCCTCGCTCGAGCCCGCCGAACTGGAAAAGATGATCCATTCCTGCGGCTATTACCGCGCCAAAGCCAAAAATATCGTCAATGCTTCCCGGGTCCTGGTGGAGCAGTTCAATTCGGAAATGCCGTCCACCATGGAGGAACTGACCTCATTGCCGGGAGTCGGACGCAAGACCGCCAATGTCGTGCTTGCCGATTCCTTCGGCATTCCCGGCCTCCCGGTCGATACCCATGTGACGCGGTTGTCCAATCTGCTCGGCCTGACCCGTTCCTCCGATCCGGTGAAGATCGAATCCGAACTCTGTTCCGGTCTCAAGCCGGAACGCTGGGGTGAGTTTTCCCATCTGCTGATCGTCCACGGCCGCACAATATGTCCTTCCGGACGGCCGAAATGCGGAGAATGCGTGCTGGCGGATCTCTGCCGCCATGCCCGGAACAAAGTGAAAGGGAGATCATGAATTTTCTGGTATTCCGTTTTCGTCAGATCAAGAAACTGCCGGGATGGATATTTTTTCTGGCAGCCAAAATATTGCTGGGATGGCGGCATCTCATGCGGGTGGAACTGATCGATGAAGAAGATACGCTGGCGGCCAGAAAAACGCCTGCGATCGGCCTGCTCTGGCATAACCGGCTGCTTTTCTTCCGACTCTGTTCGGCCGATGGGACCGCGAACATACCGTGGCGGTGATCAGCGCGTCCCGCGACGGCGAATACATTGCCGATCTCTGCCGCTGTTTCGGGGTGGAAAGTGTGCGGGGCTCGACCAAACGCGGTGCGGTCAAGGTGCAGCTCGCCGCCAACCGGGTGATCCAGTCGGGAAAATATATCATCTACACTCCCGACGGACCGCGGGGGCCGAAATATCATGTCAGTCCCGGTCCGGTCCGGATGGCCAGCGATACCGGAACGCGGATCGTTCCCATGGCGATCAATTATTCCGCCTACTGGGAACTGAAAAGCTGGGACAATTTCCAGATCCCGAAACCGTGGGCGAAAATAACCTTGCATCTGGGACATTCCTTCACGGTCCCGCCCGGTATCACCAAAGCCGAGTTGAATGAATGGTGCCGGGAGGCGGAAAGACGCATGCTTGCCATTACGGTCGATAAACCGAAAGGGAAAAGATAAAATGAAAGTCGGAGTGCTTTGTATCGGAGACGAACTGCTCAAAGGCGCAGTCATCAACACCAACCTGGCTTATATGGGCCAGCGGCTGCTGGAAATCGGCATCATGCCCGAACTCTGTCTGGAAGTGCCGGACGAACCCCATGATGTGGTCCAGGCGCTGGAATACGCCCTTCAGCATGCCGATTTCATCATCACCTCCGGCGGCCTCGGCCCCACGGCGGACGACCTGACCAAGCAGTCCATCGCCGATTATCTCCACATGCCGCTCGAACTCGATCCCGCGGCGGAAAAAGCGGTCCGCGACCGCTGGAATTCCCTGAAACGCGGCGCGCTGCCCCTGAATTTCCTCAATCAGGCATATATCCCGCACGGGGCGAAAGCCCTGCTGAATTCCTTCGGCTCCGCTCCCGGGATCTACATCACGACTCCGGCCTCGAAACGGATCGTCATGCTGCCCGGTCCGCCCTCCGAACTTCATCCGATGTTCGACAACCAGCTGCTGCCGATCCTGAAGGAACAGCTCGACACCCGGATCTATACGCGGCTCTTTCATATCTCCGGCGTGCCGGAATCCCGCGTGGAGGAACGCACCATCCCGATCATCCAGGCCAATCCGGGCCTTTCCGTGGCGTATTGCGCCGCGCCGGAATTCGTCAAACTCTTTCTGAAGACCACCGATCCGGATTGTCTGGCGAAGGCCGAAAAAATGGTCCGGGCCGAATTCGCGCCCGAACTGCTCCATGATTCCTCGCATACCGTGGCGGAAGAGGTGATCCTGCTGCTGAAGGAACGGTCCGCCGCGCTTGCCCTGGCCGAATCCTGCACCGGCGGGCTGATCGCCAAACTGATGACCGATGTCCCCGGATCGTCCGAAGTCTTTTTCGGCGGCGTGGTTTCCTATGCCAATTCCGCCAAGCAGCATCTGCTCGGAGTTTCGGCGGGCACTCTGGAAAAACACGGTGCGGTCAGCGCCGAATGCGCCGCGGAAATGCTCCAGGGCGCCGCTGAACAGTTCGGAGTGCCCTGCGCGATTTCAGTCACCGGTATTGCCGGACCAGACGGCGGCACGCCCGAAAAACCGGTCGGGCTGGTTTATATCGGAGTGAAATGTTTCGATCAGGTTCTGGTGAAGGAATATCGTTTCCGCGGCAGCCGGGCGCAGGTGCGGGAACGGACCGCCGCGGTCTCGCTCAACACGCTGCGGCGCATGCTGCTGGGAGAACATCTGTCATGATGGAAGATTCGCTGTTTTCCCCGCTGGCGGGTCAGCCGCTGGCGGACAAACTGCGGCCGAAAACGCTGGATGAGATCGTCGGTCAGGATCATCTGCTGGGGCCGGACGGTCCTTTGCGCCGGATGATCGACGGCAATTGCGTGACCAGTTTCATCCTCTGGGGCCCGCCCGGCTGCGGCAAGACGACTGCCGCCCGGCTGATGGCGAATCATTCCGATCTGCATTTTACCGCTCTTTCCGCGGTGTTTTCCGGCATCGCCGATCTGCGGAAGGCTTTCGAGGAGGCCGCCCGCCGCCGTGAAGCGGGCCAGGGCACGCTGCTGTTCGTGGACGAGATCCACCGTTTTAACCGGGCACAGCAGGACGGTTTCCTGCCCTATGTGGAAAACGGCACGGTGACGCTGGTCGGCGCCACCACGGAAAACCCCTCTTTCGAACTCAACAGCGCCTTGCTTTCCCGCTGCAAGGTCTTTGTGATGAAACCGCTGGACGACGAGGCGCTGGAAAAGATCCTGGTCCGGGCCGAAAAAGTGGTAGGGCGCGCCCTGCCGCTGGATGACGAGGCCCGCGCCACGCTCCGCGAACTCGCCGACGGCGACGGCCGCTACAGCATCAACCTGATCGAGAGCGTGTTCAACCTCACCAAAGAGGGAGAGATCCTGAACAAGGAAAAGCTGCTGGCGCTGGTCCAACAGAAAGCGCCCGGCTACGACAAGGACCGGGACGGCCATTACAACTTGATCTCCGCGCTGCATAAATCTCTGCGCGGCTCCGATACCGATGCGGCGCTCTACTGGGCGGCGCGGATGATCGAAGGCGGCGAAGATCCGCTGTATCTGCTGCGCCGTCTGACCCGGTTCGCCATGGAGGATGTCAGCATGGCCGATCCGAATGCACTCAACATTGCGATCGCCGCCTGGGATGCGTATGAACGGCTGGGGTCGCCCGAAGGCGATCTGGCCATCGCCGAACTGGTGGTCTATCTGGGCACCGCGCCAAAATCCAATTCGATCGACCGCGCCTGGATGGCCGCGCGGAAAGCCGCCAAACAATACGGCACCCTGACTCCTCCGGCGCATATCCTGAACGCGCCGACCAAACTGATGAAAGAGCTCGGCTACGGCAAAGACTACCAATACGATCAGGACCTGCCGGATGCTTTTTCCGGACAGAATTATTTTCCCGAAAAGATGCCCCGGCAGAAATTCTATGATCCCCCGGAACGCGGTTTCGAGCGGGAGATCGTCAAACGGCTCGCCTACTGGGAACGTCTCCGCCGCGAGAAAAACCGGAAATAAGACCCGCTTCGAAATCTTACAGGAATGCGGCGGCCTGAACGAAATATTGTTTTTCCTCTTCGGTCAGTGCGGCGAATTCTTCGGCAGTAAGAAAGTCCGGCGGCGGAAAAACCTCCGTGATGGAATCCGCTTCCCGGGCGGGATTTCCGGTGAGACGGGAAGCCAGTTCCGTCAGGTCGACGGCATCTGCCGGATACGGCGGCTTTGCCGGATCGGGTCCGGACTGGAAGAACGGTTCCGGCAGGGATTTCAGGCTGTCGGCGTATTCCGGCAGACCGTAATTCCGCAGGATGAAATCCGCGATATGGGCATAACATTCCGGCGAGTTCCATTTGTGCCCGCCTTCCCACTGATAGACTTCGATTTTGCCCGGCGCATAGAACGATTCCAGCCGGTGTTTCAGCTGGAGTCCGACATCCCATCCGAACAGCGGATCGCTGAATCCGGAACAGCACATGACCGGATGGGGGTAAAGACAGCCGGCCGCATGCCACAATTCGAATTCGCGGATGATCCCCGGGAAAATATCGCACGGACACAGTTTTCGTTCCTTTCGGGCGGTGAATTCGAAAGAGCCGGTCCAGCCGCTGACGACCGCCAGCGCCGCCCGCTCCTGCAGCGCCATGGACAGGAACAGGGTGTTCTGTCCGCCGCCCGATTGTCCCATAATGCCGGTCCGGACCGGATCGATCCGTTCGTCCGCGGTCAGCGCGTTGAAAAGTGCGATCCCCTCCAGGATCATCAGGCCGATGACGGTGGTCCCGCAGGTGAAGGGACCGTAGCAGGCGTGACCGGTATGGACCCGGTCCCCGAGTCCGAACTGATCGAAAATCAGCACCGCCGTGCCGTGCGCGGCCAACAGCTGCCCCATGATCTGATAGTTCGAGGAGAACCGTCCGGCATCGAACGCATGACCGGGACTGAAAAGCATCGCGGGAACTTTGCCGGACCGCTGCCGCGGCAGATAGAAGGTGGCGTCGCCGTAAACGCCGTCCCACGAGCGGAACCGGAGCGTTTCCGTTTCGACTTCGCCGAAGTTCTTCCGGCTGATGCATTCCCAGCGGATCTCCGGCAGCCAGGATTCTTTCACCCGCATCATGCGGAAGAGCCGTCGCCGGAGTTCGGCTTTCGCTTCGGGTGTGGTCGGGACCGGGACATTCTGCGCGGTCAGCGCGGCGGCAAATGCCCGAGCCAGTTTTTCATAGGCAGACAAACTCATGATTTACTCCGTCTTTTCACGTTTTTTGATGACTTTGGCGGGTGCACCGACCGCAATGCTCATCGGCGGAATATCGTGCGTGACCACGGAACCGGCGCCGATGACGCAGCCGGAGCCGATGGTGACCCCGGCGATGATGTTGACATTGCCGCCGATCCAGACATCATCGCAGATCACGATCGGTTTCGGTTCGATCCCCTGCTTGTGGATCGGGGCCGAAGGATCGCTGAAACGATGGTTGCCGCCGATGATCATGCAGTGGGCGCCGATCCGGACACCGTTGCCGATCCGCACCAGTCCGGCGGGATTCTCCGGCGTGCCGTAGCCGACCACGATCGTGTAATTCTGCACGGAGGAATCATTGCCGATTTTCACGTTCCCGGCCACCACCGCGCCCGGCGAGACCATGCTGCGGGCGCCGATCTCGACCGCACCCGAACGCGGGTTGATCATTGCCGCGGGCGAGATGGCGGCATCGGGAGCAATGGTCACGCGCGGATTGCGCAGCGCCAGACGTCTGCCCAGCCACGCGGCAAATCCCCGCGGGGACGGCTGATTGTTCCCCCGGCACAGCAGATTGACCAGAAAACTCATCTCATTTCCTTCTCGGGACTTCGACTTCCACCAGTTCGCTCAGATCGCCGTTGAACGCATTGAAGAGAACGCGCGAACCGTCGCGTGAAAATACGGGGTGATGGCAGACGCGGGTCTCGTTGCGGAGACAGCCCCGCGCTTGGTTTTCCGGGATCGGAGAAGCCTGCGTATTCGGGAAAAATTCGCTGTCGACGATCCGGTTTGCTTCAAGATCCCAGAAATCGATGGTTCCGGCGCCGGTATCGGTCACCATGAGGTTCGGATCGGCCGGGGAAACCGAAGGATGTCCGCCGCCCTTGGCATCGCAGGCCTGCCGCCAGCCGGTGCCGTCGTAACGGACCGTGGAGAAGACCCACTGGTCGCCGCCGGGCAGTTTCGAGTAGCCGACCAGATGTTCGCAGTCGGGATGCCAGGACCAGTGGACGCCGCCGTTTTCGAGGTTGAGCGCCAGATGCAGATCGCTGAAATCGCGTTTGCAGGTGAAAAGATACAGGACCTTTGGTTCCTTGCGGGCGACGCAGTGGTTGCCGAAATGGATCATCATGCGGCTGCCGTCGCGGTTCCACCGGATGCAGTAGCACATCAGGGTCAGTCCGGTCGGCGTGCCGTGTACTTCGGCCAGACGCCGGTCCTCGGCGAGGAGTTTCTCGCGGTCCGGGTGTGCATCCAGGAACTGCTGCACGCTGAGCCGCAGGGTTTCCCGGGGCGGATCGAACGTGTATTCGAAAACCCCGTGCCGCGTGCGGTCTTCGAACGGAACCGGAGCGATGGCGGGATTGTAGACCCCGTAACCGTAGCCTGCGCCGTAGAGCATGCCGAGCAGACCCGAAGCGATCGGTTCGCCGTGCGGCGGCGCACCTTCCGCATCCCCGCGCAGGGTGATCTCCCGTCCCGTGGCGAGTTCTCGCCGGGTGACTTTCGGCTCGGTCAGCGATCCGCTCTGGAAATAGACGTAACGGCAGTCCGGACTCCAGGTCTGCCAAAATCCGGTATGGAAAAAGTTCGATTCGACCGGATTTTCGCCGAATTCATCCTTCACCTTACCGTCGGCGCCGATCACATAGACTTTGCCGAGCCGGGTTTTCAAATCGACTCCGGCGAGGAGCAGACGTCCGGAACCGTCCGGCGCATACGGGACCAGCGTGTAATAACTGTGGACGCACCAGCGTCCCGGCGCGGAAATCCTGCGTAAAACTTTCATGATGACCTCCCTGTCAATTTGCAACGGGTTCGATTTCGGTGATGTCGAGCCGGAGAGCCTGGCCGAAAGCCAGCGCGACCGGTCCGAACGCATGGACATCGTTTCTGACCCAGGGCCAGTTCATATAATCTTCGATCTTGCCCTGTCCGGGAGCGAGACAGCCGCGGCAGGTGTGATAGATAGAACCGTCGAGCGCGATATATCCGAGCATGCCGCGCAATCCTTTCAGGAATACTTCCCGATAAGTTTCCGGCAGGATCCCGCGTTCCAGACCCCGGCCGACGGTATAGAGGATCAGGCCGCTGCCGGAAGTTTCCGTATAGGAATCCGCACGGGTCATCTCCTGATGCCAGAGACCGTGTTCATCCTGCACCTTGCGGCAGGCTTCCATCAGGCCGGTATAGAGCCGGATGATTTCGGGGTTGTCCGGCAGTTCCAGGATCAGCTCGGCCAGCGCCAGCGCCGCCCAGCCGTTGCCGCGGCTCCAATGATCCTCGTTGATCGTTCCCGGTCCCTGGAAATTCATGCACTGATGATACAGTCCGTTCTGCCGGTCCAGCAGCAGATCGGTGAACACGCGGATCTGGAAGATGGCTTCATCAATGTAATCCTGCCGTTTGGCCAGATTGCCGAGGATCGCCAGAAACGGGCAGACCGCGAAGACGGAATCGATCCAGATCTTTTCCGGAGCGCCGATCTTGCCGAACAGTCCGTGGGGATCGCGCGGATGTTCTTTGATGAGTTCATCGGCCTTCAGGATC
This sequence comes from Lentisphaerota bacterium, assembly GCA_015061565.1. GTDB lineage: Bacteria > Verrucomicrobiota > Lentisphaeria > Victivallales > UBA1829 > SIG94. The sequence continues at coordinate 9,138 of SUWI01000066.1, read as the reverse complement.
AGGGCAGGGAGCACTTCATCGGCAGCCATGCCGTATTTGACCAGCAGAGCCGAAGCGTTGCCGCCGCAGCGGTACATCTTGTCGTAAATGCCTCCGACTTTGGCGACCTGTCCGGAATAAAAGGGCTTCAGCCATTGGACGGCGAGTTCGCGCAGATCGGCCCGTCCGGTGGTTTCCGCGAGATTCACCAGCCCGTGCAGGGTAACGATCCCGGTATAATGTTCGAGCGATGCCGTTGCCTGATGCAGCCGGACCGCGTTTTCCGCAATCTTTTCCGTTGAAAATATCATGACATTTCCTCCTTATGAATTGAATTCGGCTTTTTTGCGGCCGGCCCGGTCGCAGAACGGTTTTTCCTGACCGTATTCGAAAATCGTTTCCAGCCAGAGATAGCCGGTCTCCAGGATCCGGTCGAATCCGGTGTTGTCACGGCCGGCAATTTCGAAGGTGATGGCCGGGGCGCCGCAGCAGAACTGGACGGCAGTATTGAGATTGAAGCTTGCGGTGACTTCGATTTCCGCTTTTTCGTCAAAGGGATAGTCCAATGCGGTCAAGGCCCGGTTGCAGCGTTTCGCCAATTCCTTGCCGACCGCGATATTGGCCGGTCCGGCATAGATCTGCGGTCCGCAGGCGATGGAATCCGGACTGACCGGGTGGGAATGGAAATTGAGGAAGAGGTCGGCGCATTTTTCCTCCGCGGCGCGGAGGATCGCCCTGGCTTCCTCGGTCCGGATATTGCCGGGCGATGCATCGTGCTGGATATTGTAGCCCTCGCTGTTGGGATAACCGCCGGGATATCCGACCTGATCCAGCGGCAGCGGAAAAAATTCCTTCATTTTCGGCCAGCGGATGGTGGTGCCGTCTTTCCACCAGCCGCCGCCCGCCCGGCGGCATTCATCCAGATCGGCATGAAGCCGGTGATCCGGGGAGATCGCCCGTCCGTCCATGTTGACGCACGGAAAGAGCACCAGCCGGTAATGCGAAGCGCCTTCCACGAGTTCGGGACGCGGTTTCCCGCGCAGGTCCACACCTTTTTCCAGCAATGAGATCAAGTTCAGCAGCAGGATCACGCCTTCGATTTCACAGCCATGGATCCCGGCGGCCATCAGAACGGTCTGCGGTTCATCTTTCTGCCGTCCGAAAATCTCCGGCGTGCCGGTCCCGAGTGCGGAGCTCCAGTTCACCGGATTGCCGGTCTGCGGATAATCTCCGTAGATCACCCGCAAGACGGGAAAACCGGCCGGGGTCACAGCTTCCTGTGTGCATTTCCCCTTGACCGTGCTGCGGCAGACCGTTTCGATTTCATCGGGCCGGACCAGCCACCACTCCGGCCGGGGGATGACTCCGGTCATTTCAAAACGCTTCATCTTCATGGAAAGGGTATTCCTTCCTTTGCAGACGGTTCCGGTTCCTTATGATTCGCTCATCGTTTTGGCGCGTTCCTCGGTCAGAACCGAATCCGGCAAGCCGCCTTTCGCCAGGGAAACCAGATCCTCGGCCAGACATTTCCAACGTTCTTCGAATTCGATCGAATTGTTCGCCCGGTGCGGGGTGATCAGCACGTTTTCGCGGTTGCGCAGCGGGGAATTTTCCGGCAGCGGCTCAGTTTCGAACACATCCAGCGCCAGGAAAATCGGTTTTTCCACCGCGGCCGCCGCCATCGCCGTCTCATCGACCATGGCGCCGCGCGCGATATTGACGAACAGTGCGTCTTTCCGCATCAGAGCGAACTGTTCCGCTCCGACCAGATGATGGTTCTCCGGCGTATTGCCCCCTGCCAGAATGATCACTTCCGATTCGGCGAAAGCGGTGTTGAGTTCGACCGTTTTCACCCCGTCGGCTTTTGCTTCTTCCGCCGAAAGGTGTCTGCTCACGACCGAAATGTCGCCGGTGAAATTTTTGAACAGGTCCGCAATGGCTTTGCCGATGCGTCCGTAGCCGATGACCGCGACTTTGCGGTCCTTCAGGATGCGCGAACGCGGATATTTGAAACGCGGCCATTCGCCGGAGCACATGTCATGATAATAATTGTTGATGCGCAGGAAGGAGCAGAGGACCAGCGCCAGCGTGTATTCCGCCATGGGCCGTTCCCGCGAGGCGCCGGTATGCAGGACCTTGATCCCCTTGCGGATGGCATAAATATCGGCGATATTCTGCCGCGTGCCTCCGTAGGAAGATGCGATGATCTCCAGATTGGCGGCTTTGTCGATAACCCGTTCGGTGACCAGCATATTGGCGGTGTAGGGAACGATCAGCGCTTCGAAAGTTCCGGCGCGGGCGAAAAGTTCCTCTTCCGTGCATTTTTCCAGTTCAGTGATATCATAGAACTCCGTCATGCGGGTTCTGGCCGTCTGATCGGCGATCGGACAAAGGGAAAGCAGTTTCTTCTTCATATCGTTCACCTCCCCATCCAGCCGCCGTCCACCAGATAGATGGAGCCGTTGACGTAATTGCTGGCCGCGGAAGCCAGGAAGACCGCCACGCCTTTGAAGTCCTCCGGCGTGCCCCAGCGTCCGGCGGGGATGCGTTCGAGGATGGCCTGACTGCGTACCGGATCGTCCCGCAAAGCCTGGGTGTTGTCGGTAGCGATATATCCGGGAGCGATGCCGTTGACATTGACGCCGTATTTGGCCCATTCGTTGGCGAAAGCCATGACCAGTTCGCCGACGCCTGCCTTGCTGGCGGCATAGCCGGGAACGTTGATCCCGCCCTGGAAGGTCAGCAGGGAACAGGTGAACACGATCTTGCCGGATTTGCGCTGGATCATCTCCTTGCCGAACTCGCGCGCCAGCACGAACTGCGCCGAAAGATTCGTTTCGATGATCTTGTCCCAGTATTCGTCGGGGTGTTCCGCGGCGGGTTTACGCAGGATGCTGCCGGCGTTGTTGAACAGGATGTCCACGCGGGGATGTTCCGCTTTGACCCTGGCGATGAATTCATACAGTGCCTTGCGGTCGGAGAAATCGCAGGTGTAGCGCCAGAATTTCCGGCCCAGCGCCTTGACCGCTTTTTCCACCTCGCTGTTTTCTTCGAGCGAAGCGCTGACGCCGATAATGTCCGCTCCGGCCTCGGCCAGTCCGAGAGCCATGCCCTTGCCGATGCCTCGGCGGCAGCCGGTCACCAGCGCGATTTTACCATCCAGTTTGAATTGATCGAGAATCATTTTTCCACCTCATCGTTGCATTGTATCAAAACTTTCATTGCGTCCGGAGTCTGGGTCAGAAATTCGAAAGCGTTCTGCAGTTCGGCCAGCGGGAAGACTTTGCTGATCAAAGTTTCCAGCGGCAGGGTGCCGCCCGCAGTCAATGCGATGGCCTTTTCATAGTCCTGCGCCTCGTAAACGCGGGCGCCGATCATGCGCAGCTCCTTCCAGAAGAATTTATGCAGATCGACCGGGACCGGTTTGGAATAGATCGCGACCACGACGATGGTGCCGCGGGGACGCGCCAGCTGGGTGATCACCAGTGCGCCCGGTTCGGATCCGGAGACCTCGAACACCACATCGGCGCCGCTGCCGCCAGTCTCCGACCGGACGATCGCGCCCGGGTCTTCTTTCAGCGGATTGATGACTTTGAATCCGAGCTGACGGGCCAGCTCCAGCCGTTTTTCATTGATCTCGCACAAGGTAACGTTTCCGCCCGCGGCCCGGGCGCAGATCGCGATCAGCATCCCGATCGGTCCGCCGCCGTTGACGACGACATAATCGCCCTTTTTCAGTTCCGAACGGCGGACGTCATGGCACGCCACCGCCAGCGGTTCGACCAGCGCCGCGAGTTTCAGCGGCAGCGTTTCCGGCAGGGCATGGACCAGCCGGGCAGGAACCGTCCAATATTGTGCGAATCCGCCCGCGGTCTCGATGCCGAGGAAACGGAGTTTTTCGCAGATATGGGTAAAGCCGGCTTTGCAGGTGTTGCATTCGCCGCAGTTGTCCAGCGGACGGACCGTGACTTTCTGCCCGACGCGGAATCCGCTGACCTTCGCGCCCATGGCGGCAACGGTTCCGCTGACTTCATGTCCGACTGCCTGCGGCGCTTTGACGCGGGCGTCCATGTGTCCTTTGAAAATATGCAGATCGGTCCCGCAGATCCCGCAGTAAGCCACTTTGACGCGGATCTCGTTTTCGCCGGGTTCCGCCAGCGGGACTTCGCGGTATTCGACCTGTCCGGCCTTGATGTATTGCGAAGCTTTCATCAGAAATATCCTCCGTTTTTGACCACTTCAGTCGGTTTCATGCCCGAGTCCACCATCTGCCGGATCGTGACTTCCTTGTTCAGGACCGCTTCCGCTTTGAGCAGAACGTTGTAAGCCTCGGACGCGGGGATGCAGATCACGCCGTCGATGTCGCCGAAGATCCAGTCGCCGGGATTGACCGTGACTTCACCGATGCGGACCGGTTTCTGATAGTGGAACATCCGGAAACGTCCCAGCATCCCGACGTTGGTGCGGTAGATATGGAAGACCGGGAACCCCAGTTCGAGAATGGCTTCGGTGTCGCGGATGCCGTTGATCAGAGCGCCGCGGCAGCCCGCCCGGAGCGCGGCTTTGGACATCACTTCGCCCCACTGCGCGGTAACGGTGTCGCCGGTGCAGTCGAACATGACCACGCTGTTTTCCGGCAGATCTTCCAGCATCTTTGCCCGCATTTCGAATTCGCCGTCCGTGGTGATGTCCGGCGCGCCTTTGATCGTGAACGCCTGTCCGCAGAGTTTCATGTTTTCCCGCAGCGGCAGATAGCAGGACGGCAGGGCCGCGTTGACATGATAATTGAAACGCATCACATCATTGACCGCACCCGAATACAGTTTCAGGTACCGTTCCCGCATCTCTTTGACCGGGATCGGATAAGTGATCGGTTCTTCCATCAGGGTCTCCTTTTCCGTTTAATTGAGTGTTTTATCGTTCAATGCATCGGACTGCTTTTTCAGTTCGCGCTGAATATCCAGAAAATCCTGCCGGGTAAAATCCCGCACGGGACAACTTGCCCCGATGACCGCGGTGAATCTGCCGGTTTTGTCGAATATCGGAACCGAGACCCGGAAGAAAACATCCGTATCGAACGGGACCGAAGCTGTCAGTTCTTTCCGGCATTTCCCGAGGAAAGCATTCAGCTCTTTCCGGGATTTCCAGAGATGGATCCCGAATTCGGAGAACGGGTATTTTTCCTCGATCCGGATCAGGACGTCCTCATCGGAGATGAAGGCCAGTCCGAGCAGTCCGGCGGCACTGGCATAAGGCGGCATTATCTCATTGTTCAGCCGCTGGATCACGCCGGGGTGGTCGAAACTGATCCGGTGGGTCTGCTCCATGCCGCTTTTTCCGGGGACGGCGAAAATGACCGTTGCCCGCGGGAAAGCCTGATTCACTTTCAGCAGAGAATCTTCCGCCGCCCGGAAGAATCCGGTCTGAAAACGGTTCCCGGCGAGCCGGGTGATTTCACTGCCGACATAGACGCGTCCGTTGATCCTGTCCAGAAACCCGCCGGCGATCAGAGTCCGGACCAGATTGAAACAGGTCACGTTTTTCAGATTCGCGGCTTCGGCAAGTTCGCAGATTTTCAGTCCGTCCGGCGCGGCGGCGGTGATTTTCACCAGCGCCATCGCTTTGACGACCGAGCCGACCAGATCGTTATTCGCCATCTTTCAGAATTCCTTTTTTCTGTAATTCGACCGCCTCGGTGCAGGCCAGGATCGGTGGACCGAAGGCATGGTTGTCGTTCAGGACCCAGCCCCGCATCTGGTAATCCGCAGCGGTCCCGTTATAACCCGGCGAACAGCAGCCGCAGCAGCAGTTGTGGACCGAACCGTCCAGGCCGATGTATCCGGTCAATCCACGGAGACCTCTTTTGAAAGTTTCCAGATATTTTTCCGAAGTGAAAAAGCCGTTCCGGATCCCTTTGCCCAGCGCATACAGGATCAGTCCCGTCCCGGAGGTTTCCGGATAGGTGCCGAAGTCGTCCATGCTCTGATGCCACATGCCGGCCGGGTCCTGACTGGCCACACAGCCGTCTATGGCATCCTGATAGGCCTGCCGGATATAATCATATTCCGGATGGTCGGAGGGCAGACCGGCGGAAAGATCGGCCAGCGCATGCAGTCCCCAGCCGACGCCGCGGCTCCAGTAACCCGGGGTCAGTTCCGGACGGCTGGCATCCATACACTGGTGATAGAGTTTCCGCACCGGATCAAACAGCAGTTCATGGTGATACCGCATCTGGGCCGCCGCTTCATCGATATAGTTCTGCCTTCCGCATTTCAGTCCTGTCCACAGCAGGAACGGACAGATGCCGAACACCGAATCGATCCAGCGGAAACCCATTTGCGAAGGCTCATACCATTTGGGCCGGCAGAAGATTTTGTTTTCATACCGCGGCTGGAGCGTGAGCAGATCGTCGCAGGCGGCGCAGATCTTTCCTTCTGCTTCTTCCGGCAGATAGTCGTGCAGCAGCGCCCATGCCGAGGCATTGCCGCCCCAGCGGTAGTCATATTTTCCGTAATAACCTGCCACAGCGGCGATTTTCCCGTTCCAGAACGGATGCAGTTTTTCCCTGACCTCTTCCAGCAGAATTCCGTCATCCATCACTTCGGCCAGCCGGAAAGCTCCGTAATAAGTCAGGATCGTAGTATAAACCGGTGGAAACTGCTGCCGTTTATACCGGTCCCACAGCTTGTATGCCAGCATCGGATAATTCATGGTTCATCTCCCGGAAACAGGTTCATTACTTCCTGATACGAAGGGATCAGTTCGGTATAATGTTCGATCTGGGCCGCCTGCTGGAGCGCCAGCAGCACCGGCGGAAAGCCTGCCGGTTCGTCTTTGCGCCAGCCCAGCAGCGCATAATCCGCCGCCGTCCCGCGTCCGCCCGGACAAATACAGCCGGTCGACACATTGAACAGACTGCCATCCCAGGCCAGATACCGGCTCATTCCGGCCAGTCCTCGCTGATACGGCGTCAGGAACCGCGACAGATCGGTCCTGCCGCGTTTGATCAGGCGTCCCAGCGCATAAAGGATCCATGCAGTACCCGAGGTTTCCGGATAGGATCCCCAGTCGTTCAGTACCTGATGCCACATCCCGTTCGGATCCTGATACTGGAGCAGACCTTCGAGCATCTGTTCCCGGACCTGCAGCAGTTCCGCTTTTTTCGGATGACTGTCCGGCAATTCATAGACCAGTTCGGACAGTGCGAACAGCGCATAACCTTCCCCACGGCTCCAGCAGCCCTGAAAAACTCCGGTCTTCTTCAAATACAAACCCTGAGTCAGGATCGATTTATCCCAGTACCGCCACATTTTCCCCGTGGCTTTACCCGGCAGATACCCCGGATGCCACAGCTTTGCCGCCGGATCATACAGAACCGACTCGTATCCTTCATACTGCCGCACCGCCTCCTCGAAAAAGGCACTGCTTCCGCTGCATTTTCCTGCAAACGCCAGCGCCGGAACGGTCATCGCCATGATCTCCGTGGAAAGATGGCCCGGATAAACCGGATCGTCGAACAGTCCGTCCGCATTGCGATGGCCGTCCGCGATCAGTTTTTCCGCCGTTTCGGCCACGCTTTTCGAATAATCGCCGATCCCCCGCGCCGCCAGCCAGGCCGCGCCCGGATGGATCGGCCACGTCAGGTCCGTGGTCTCCCCGCGCAGTTCTTCCGGAACGGTTTTGATCCGGGCCAGCAGTTCGTCCTGCAGGGTCTGCCAATGGGGGGCCGGATCTCCGGTCATTCCGACTTTGGTCAGACGGACGGCGCTGAATTCCAGCAGCGGCCCGGCCTGACGGTAAACATTCGTCCGGTCCGCGCCGATTTTTCCATAGAGGGAGATGCACTGGTCCAGATATCCGGTCGTATTCTTCATGATTTCGCCTTATTATTCATCATTGATGAATTTATATTTTATCATTTCTGTAAATATAACGCTGAAAAAGTTTTTTTTCAAGGCGGTTTAAAGAAAAAATCCTTATTTTTGCCGATCTGCGACCGCCGGTACTTTCATTTGATAGCCGGAAGACATTAAAAAATCACTGTTTCTTGTAAAAAATTATTATTTTATTTTATTTCTTTTTTCATTCCGGACTTGAAATAAAACGAAACTGGATTATATTAACAGCCGCTTTTTTGATCGACCTTTAAACTGCAATGAGAAGGAGAAACACGACAAAATGAATGTGTATGCACAGAGAGTGCTGGAAAGTCTGAAGGAGGCGGCGCCCTGGGAAGCCGAATTCCTGCAGAGCGTGACCGAGGTTTTCGATTCCCTGGGCAAGCTGATCGATGCCAATCCGCGTTACGAAAAACATAAGATCCTGGAACGGATCACCATTCCGGAACGCATCATCACCTTCCAGGTCCCGTGGATCGACGACAAGGGCGAGATCCAGATCAATTACGGTTACCGGGTGCAGTTCAACAGCGCGATCGGCCCCTACAAAGGCGGTCTGCGTTTCCATCCGTCCGTGAATCTCGGCATCCTGAAGTTCCTCGGCTTCGAACAGATCTTCAAGAACAGCCTGACCACGCTCCCCATGGGCGGCGGCAAAGGCGGCAGCAATTTCAACCCGAAGGGCAAATCCGAACGGGAAGTCATGGCCTTCTGCAAAGCGTTCATGACCGAACTTTACCGCCACATCGGTCCGAATACCGACGTGCCCGCCGGCGACATCGGCGTGGGCGGACGCGAGATCGGTTTCCTTTTCGGCACCTACAAAAAGATCGTCGACCGTTTTGACAGCGTCCTGACCGGCAAAGGCCTGAACTGGGGCGGCAGTCTGGTCCGTCCGGAAGCCACCGGTTACGGCAACGTCTACTTCGCCACCGAAATGCTCGCCACCCGCGGTTCCTCGTTCGAAGGACGCAAGGTCCTGGTTTCCGGTTCCGGCAACGTGGCCCAGTTCGCCGTCGAAAAAGCCATCCAGCTCGGCGGCAAAGTCCTTTCCATGTCCGATTCCAACGGTTCCATCATCGACAAGGACGGCATCGATGCCGAAAAACTGGCGTATGTCAAGGAACTGAAGAACGTCCGCCGCGGACGTATCGCCGAATATGCCAAAGTGTTCAAATCGGCCACCTATTACGAAAATCAGCGCCCCTGGCAGCTGGTCAAGACCGATATCGCGCTGCCCTGTGCCACTCAGAACGAGCTT
>SUWI01000065.1 GCA_015061565.1 Lentisphaerota bacterium | reverse complement strand
GTTTTCCATGAAGAAAAAAATTTATCTTATCTGTAATTCCCATCTTGACCCGATCTGGTTATGGAACAGGACATCCGGCAGAAGTTCCTGGCTGAACACCATGCACTCTGTGGTCAGGATCATGGAGAACAGCCGGATCTGAAATTCAACTGTTCCGCAGCGGCACTTTACCGTTATGTGGAAGAGTGTGATCCGGCTCTCTTCCGGAAAATACAGAATTTTGTGCAGCAGAAACGCTGGGATATCGTAGGAGGCTGGGAAGTGCAGTCAGATGTGATCCTGAGCCGTCCGGTCACACTATATCATCAGGCGGAAAATGCAAAAAAATATTTTCTTGACCGCTTCGGCATTGATGTAAAAATTGCCTATAACGTTGATGCCTTCGGACATCCCGCCGGATTGCCGAAAATCCTGAATGAAACAGGTTTTCAATATTACGTTTACACAAGAAGCCACAACACCCCACCCCTGTTCAAATGGGAAGCGGAAGACGGTTCTTCTGTGACCGCACTTCATATTATCAGTTCCTACGGAACGGGAGCCGGAGAAGTGTTCCTGAATCAGCATTTCCGGAAACATCTGGAATCCCCATTGGAACATCAGGCGATGTTTTTCGGAGTTGGCGATCACGGCGGCGGGATTTCCAGAAAAGAATTGGCAACGATCCGGGAACTGCAGAAAGAGTATGATATCGTTTTTGCAACCCTGAGCGAATATTTTGAAGCGGTCAAAGATCTTCCGCTGGAGACGGTCAAAGGAGAATTGGGTCCGATCTTCCGGGGCTGCTATTCCAACTGTCATGAAGTCAAGCGGAAAATTGCCCGTGCAACACGCCGGATGCTTACCGCTGAAAAGCTGGGTGTAAAATCCGAAGAGCTTTCAGAATCGTGGAATGAACTCTGTTTCAACCATTTCCACGATATTCTTCCGGGAACATCAGTCAGAACCGCCTTTGAACGGGATATTTTCCCCGGGATCGGCAGTGTGGAACATCAGGCTGATAAACTCATCGACCGTCAGCTTTTCCGGAGAACTGCGGAGCTGGACACCATGTTCATGAAGGAAGGCGGAGTCTATTGCTGGAACCCGCATCCCTTCGATCATAAAACAATTATGTCTTTTGATGGCTTTGCAGATCCGAACCGGAACGGAGTCAATTTCAATGTACTCCGGGATGAAAACGGACAGGAGATCCCCTTGCAGATGATCCCCCCGGATCCATCCTTCGGTCCTTGCGGCGTGGCATGGGGAAAATTGACCGCCGTCATCGACCTGCCGCCTATGGGCGAAAAAACTTTCGCCTACGGAGTTTCGGAAAAGAATTATCCCTCTGTCGGTTTTCAGAAACAGAAAGATTTGCTGAAAAAGCTCTCTCTGGATGTGTTTTTCGATAACACCCGGACTTGGGGATTCGGGCTGGTGCAGTTCGATTCTCTCATCGGAAAAATGGAACTGGTTCGCACGGAAGAGTATAACGATGGACCGGTTTGCAGTATCTTGCGGGCAGTTTATAAATTCCGTGATTCTGAAGTGTGGCTGGATCTTTACAATTATGCAGGGATCCCGGAAACTGGCGTGAAACTCCGGCTGGACTGGCATGAACCTATGAGCTGTCTGAAACTTTCCTTTGCACATCAGCTCTCTGATGAACCGGAATTTTTCACCGGAAGCTGCGCGGAAACGGTCTGCCGTGTCAGAAAAAGCGACTATGACTGGCCCGCAAATGAATGGAAAGACGGGAAATTTGTCCCCTATTCCCTGTCTTCTGAAGAGTTCTCTATGATCGACTGGTGCGCGGCTGTCTCAAATGGAAAAACTGCGGCATTTTTTGCGCCGGATCTTCATTCCTGCGATCATGCAGAAAATCAGCTGAGATTGACAATCGTTCGCCCGACCCTTTATGCGGATCATGCACCGTTTGTTCAGAAGTTTGATGACGGCTGGATGGATTTTGGAGTCAACTACCGTTCTTTCTGGATTGCGGAATATGATCAAGTGCCATTAAGCGCGCTCCCGAAATATTCCAATGCCCGGTTGAATAATGGAGAGGTTCGTGAAATCACAGCGCATGCCGCCGGGGATCAGACAGGGAAATATGAATTTTTCCGCCTTGAACTCCCGGAAGATCAAGTGGTTGTTCAGGAGCTGCGCCGGAATCGTGACGGAGAAACAGAGATCACGCTTCAAAACTCCGGAGAAGCTGTTTCAGTGAAATTGCCCGGATTCGGAAAAGCAGAACTTCCCGCTTATGCGATTCGGACATTCAGGTGGAAATAAAAATCAGAAACCACTTGCCTGGACACTATCCGGTTGGATTACGGATGGAATCTCCCATCCTGATATGCATAATTTAAATTTATAGAATCATACTATTTTTTTGTAGCATGATTATATGCAAAGCTCAAGAGTTGTGCTATATTTATACGTAAGCACATGAGATTTCTGTGATCAGGAGAAAATATGGATAAAAGATATATGATTGTAACTGAGCAGGGGTATGCTCTCTCCTCACTTTGGGATGAGATAGCATCGGATGGACGGCCATTCGGAGCGGCATTCAATATCGGTTATCGGGATATTGACGGAGCCGCCGTGGAGTTCAGCGCTGCTGATTTTCAAATGGATAGGGTAACAGAGGGAAATAAACATTCATTCTGTTTTTACGGCAACAAAAAATTATCGAACATAAAAATTGTTTTTGAAGTTGCAAATACAGAGCAACGTTCGATCTGCAAGGCCCGGATCATCGGAGTTCATCCGACGCTGATATTGGAATGGTTTGAACCGGTCATGCCTGTTATTTCTGCAGCAGCAACACAGTTGGTGCTTCCTCAAAGCGAAGGCATACTGGTTCGACCTGAAAAAATCAACGGACAACGCTGCCGCCCCGGATGGCATGATTACATATTTTATCCGGGAGCAGTTGAAGCTCAATTCATGGCAGCGATAACCGATACGCACGGACTTTACTTTGCCGCACATGATCCGACGCATACTCCCAAGTATCTTTTGTATCGTTCCATCCCCGATGGATTTTGTCAGCTGTCATTCCGCTATTACTGCGGAACTGACAGTACCGACGGTTATGAGCTTCCCGGTGAATTGGTATTGGAAAAATTTACCGGCGATTGGATGGATGCCGCTGATATTTACCGCAACTGGATGGACAACGATCCTGCCCTGCCCCCGAAAGGAGTATTCTCTGAACTTGTCAAAGAGTCTCCCGTTGTAGCGATCTATCCCGTACGCGGAAGAGGCAGTGACAAAGGTGAAATGTCGCAGAACGAATATTTCCCGTACTCAAATGCCGCACCGGTACTTGAAAAACTTTCAGAAAAATGTGAAAGCAAGGTCATGGCTCTGATGATGCATTGGGAAGGAACAGCTCCTTGGGCGCCGCCGTATGTCTGGCCTCCTTTCGGCGGAGAAGAATCCCTTGCACAACTGCGTGATCGGCTGCATGCCAAAGGAAATTATCTCGGCGTGTATTGTTCCGGTTATGCATGGACTCAATTCAGCTGGATCGATATGAATTATTCCAGAGAGGATCAGTTTGAGCAGGAACATCTGGCAAAAGAGATGATAAGGGGCCCGCACGGCGAACTGGATGCATATATCTGCTGCGGCTGGGCTTCACAAAGGGATGGTTTTGATATGTGTCCTGCTCAGGATTGGGCGCGCAATACCATTACTCAGGAAGTTGCCAAAATTGCTGAATTCGGCATAGATTATGCTCAATTTTTTGACCAGAATATCGGCGGAGCATCACACTTTTGCTGGTCCCGTGAACACAATCATCCTCCGGTCCCGGGTGTATGGCAGACAAATGTAATGCAAAGTCTGCTTGAAAATTTACATGAAAAATATCCGAATCTGATGATCGGATGTGAAGGAGCTGCAGCACAGCCGTATCTGAACAGACTCTCTTTTAATGATCTTCGTTTTGACTGCTGGACATTGGGAGTACACCGTTCCATTCCGCTTTATGCCTATCTTTTCCATGAATACATCAATAACTTTATGGGCAATCAGTGCGGACTTCATACCAGAATAGATTTCGAGGCCTGCCCTGAAAACCTGCTCTGGCGTACAGCCAAAGCATTCAATTCCGGTGATCTCTTGTCAGTCGTCCTCAAAGACGGCGGAAAAATTCATTGGGGCTGGATAGTTCCGTGGGATAATATTGCGGAACCTGATCAGGATGATATCATTACACTGGTCGGCAATTTGAACGCCCTGCGCAAAAAATATCCGCAGTATCTGAATCAGGGCAGAATGGAACATCCGCTGGCACAAATAAGCGGTGAGTCATGGACTCTCAAACTGCATAACGATCGCAGTGAAGAATACGAAGCATTTCTGCACTCTACATGGCAATCTCCGAACGGCGAGCGTGCCATGTTTATCACAAATTTCCTGCCGCGCACTCAAACGGTGAAAGTTACGCATCAGGACAAATCTTTTGAAATACAGCTTCCGCCGTTGAATGCAATTGTTTTAACTGAAGAAAACTTTCCTTAAAATACAGGAGAAAAATGCGAAATGAAAAAATATTGTAAGAGTGTTATCGTTTTTAGTTTAATTCCAATGAAAAGGAGATCGTGAGATGAAAAAAATCAATCAGAATGTTGTTAAGTTCACTTTAATTGAACTTCTTATCGTGATTGCCATCATCGCAATTCTGGCCGGAATGCTGCTGCCGGTATTGAACAAGGCCCGACAGAGAGCGCAATTAATAAATTGTACAAACAATCTGAAGACTATTCAGACAATGGTAATGCAATATTCCATGAACAACGGAGATATTCTGCTGCCGTACAGAACCGGTGGGAATGTAAAAACATTTTGCAATAACCGCGGTCTGGTTTACGATGAGGATGTTTCATGGCTCTGGATCATGCGCGAAGAGATCAATCCGAATCATAACTGGAAAAGAGCTTCCGCCATCAACGCGGGAGAGGCATATCTGCCTGATAATATGAGAGGTTTTTTCCAGTGTCCGGCAGCACCATTTAAAGTTTATATGATCAGTACCGTACATTACGGCATGTTGAGAGAATATACCGGCGGAGAATACAATACCGGCGGCACAAATGATAAAGCTGCAGTAAATGTCGGCAAAATTACATCTGTCCCCAAGCCTTCCGCCAAAGGATACATCTGCGACTCCAAGCGCTATAACACTGACGATGATTTTTCTGTAAGAGATGATAACGGAGAGGGTGAAAAGCTGGGCGGCTGCTATTATACAAGCATCATAGGACGCAGTATTTCCAGATATCGTCATGATAAGAAGACAAACTTTTCATTTTTGGACGGCCATGTTGAAACATTGTCAGAAAGCTATCTCAAAAACGAATGTATCAACAAAAACAACGGACGTACTTCCGCATTGTTCGGTTATCCTGCCCTCATAGGGAGGTATTAATTTTATTATAAGGAGCTGAATTATGAGATTTTTGAAAACAGCAACACTTCTGCTTTTAACACTGGTCATCAGCGGAACTGTATATGCAAATGAAATGTTTATGTCCGTTTCTCCGGTCATGTCTGCACCGAAGCTTGACGGAAAATTGGCAAAAAATGAATGGCAATTGGCAAGCCGTCAGTTCGGGATGATCTCCGAACGGACCGGTAAACTTGCTTTGCGCAAGATCGAGTTTTTTATCGGTGTCGGCAAAACAGATTTTTATATTGCCCACCGCACATGGCATCCCGCTCATCTCAAACCGTCAGATACGGGCAAGATAACCTTGATTTTCCGTTCTCCTGATAAAAAACAGTATTCTTTTTCATTTGATTCCCGCGGTGCAAACAGAAAAGACGGCTCAAAAACTGTCTGCTCTGCAGAAAAGGGATACTGGACAAGTGAAACTGTCATCCCTGCCAAAGCTCTCGGTGTAAACAAAATAGACATCAATTCAGAATGGGGATTTCAGGTGCTTTGCGATTTGGAGAGTCCGAAAGAAAAAGTCCGTCTGACCCAAAAAGATTTTGCTGTAATAGCCGTCCGCGACAATGTTCCTTTTATTGATTTTACGGGAATGGGAAACAGTTTCCCCAACAGTGTTCAGTATCATATTCCCTGGACTGTCAGAAATTTCAGCAAAAAAGCAATGTTAGTTCACTTTGAAGCCGACATCACTTCCATAGAGAATCCTTATGTAATTGATAAGGAAAGAAATATTCCTGCCAACGGACAGGCGGTATTTGAATATCGCGAAGGCCTCATGATCTCCGGTATTCCCCGTCAGCTTACCGTTAGAGTGGAGGACAAACAAAAACAGCTTCTCTACAGACGCAGTTTCAATTGGGATATCATACACGGTTACCGCTGGCAGCAGCCGATGAATGCGACTCCGAAACTGGATATTGCCGTGCATCCCAAAAAAGGGAAGATCAAAGCACGGATCAGCGGCGGTAATCCTGCCCGTTTCAGAGAAATAAGTTCCGTGCAATTCAGGATTTGCGGCATTGACGGTTCGGTCAAAGAAAGTCGTAATGCCAAAGAGCAGAGAAATGCATGGCGTCTGGACTGGAATTTACCCGAACTTCCGCATGGAAAATACAAATTGGAATCACTTATCACATATAAGGATAAGAAAACTGCGACATTGTCTCGCCCCTTTGAACTGCGTACATTCGCATGGGAAAATAACAGTCTCGGACTTGAATGGAAAGTCATTCCGCCCTTTAAACCGATTCAGGTCAAGGGAAAAGAGATCAACTTCCTGCAGACCGGTTACCGCCGTTCAGGACTGTTGTTCGACGCTGTGTATGCCAAAGGTGAAAATCTGCTGGCTGCCCCCGTTAAATTGCTGATCGACGGAAAAGAATTTCAAGTCATCAATGACACTTTGACCAAAAAGACAGATGCCCGTGTCTTCCGTGAGGTGAAAGCCAGACATAATTCGCTCGGCTTGACAATGCTGCAGGAATTCGATTTCGACGGATTCTGCAAACTGACATTGAAGTTCAACCCTGAAAAACAGGTCGACATCAAGAGCATGACACTGGAAATTCCTCTGAAAGGCGACAAAGCCAAACTGTTTCATGCCGTCGGTTCAACAATGCGCCATAATCCGTCAGGATTTCTCCCTCCGCAAGAGGGTGTCATCTGGAAAAGTATAAGCGGCGCCTCAACCCGACCGCAGGGATTCCGTCCGTATATCTGGTTCGGCGACGGCGAACAGGGATTTGCCTGGTGTGCGGAAAGTCCGCAGGGCTGGAGCCGTCAGAACGGTGTATCCTCTCAGGAGATCATCAGACATGGCAACAAGGCGATTTTGAGAATTCATCTGGTCAATAAACCCTGCCGCCGCAATAAACCATTTACAATAACTATGGCCGTTCAGCCTACCCCCGTCAAACCCCGTCCCGCAGATTTCCGCAAGTGGCAGGGACATCTCTGGGGCTGGGATGACTGGAAAAAACTGGTCGGACATAATATCATACATTCGCATATCCACGGCAACCGCATGTATGCTCTTGAGGGTGAAGGCATGGACCTTTACCGTCCTAAAAACAATGATTATTCTTATATCGACTATATCGCTTCGATGAAGTGGAAAAATTCGGAAGATGTCAGAAAGGCTGCCCGCAAATTTATCGCCCGTCACGGTCTGAAAGAGCCGAAACGCGGTGACTCGCTGATGTCTCTGGCAACCGTCGGAGCCAATCTGATTCGGGATTATAAAGCACCGGTTCCGTACTTTAATATACGCGGCATGTATACCGATTGGCCCGAAATGCGTGTATATGCTGATGAATTTTTCCTCGGTGAATGGCGTCCTGCTGAACAGAATAATGTTGTATATCAATGTGTGGTAACACCTCTGTATGCAGATATTTTTCTTTGGGCGGGACGGGAGCTGTTAAAGCACGTTCCCCAGTTCCCCGGTATGTATTACGATAATGTGAACGATCTTTTCATTACCGATCCTGAATTGATGCCGAAATCAGAAGTTCCGGGTGAAAAACTTCAGGGATACTGGAATATTTTTGAGATCCGTGAACTTATGCGCCGTACAGCTACCATGCTGGCGGAGCAAGGTAAATTTATCAGCGGTTATCCCGGTCTGGTGCTTCATACTACCAATGTAAATATGGTTCCGATCACCGGTTTTGCCTGTGCGACTCTGGAGTGGGAAAACTATTTCGGCAATTTGTTTTATCAGCTCAGATATCCGGAGCCTTATGTAATGACACAAACTCTCGGTCTGCAGAACGGTTCCATTCCGATGGTCATCGTTCAGGCATCCGGCAATGAAGTGGAATCGCGTGTTGCCAGTCTGCTGGCTGTGGCTTTTGCATATGATCTTTTTAACTTTACAGAAGCTGTCGGCTTGCCCAAACCGAACTTTTTCAAGGATGCGTTGATCCGTTTGTATAAATTCGGTTACGGCAAAGCAGGAACAACTGTTATTCCCGCCTTTGACAAAAAGAGTCCGTTGACCGTTTCTCCGTCTCATGTGCGGGCAACATGGGTGCAGCGCAAAGACGGTTCTGCCATGATTTTGATCGGCAATCTCGGTGATGCGTGTACTGCAGATATCACCCTTTCCAAAGTCGGACGCAAATACAAAGTTATCCGTAATGCCGAAACCGGAGAAAAAGTCGGCAGCGGTTCAAAATGCAGGATTTCTGTTGCCCGCTACGGCTATGCCATGCTGGAATTGATACCGTAAAACAATATAAACTTTTAACGGAATGAGCCGTGATTTTTAAAGACGGCTCATCAGAAAGGAAACTGATCATGATTAGAAAAATTTTTATCTGTATGACGCTGTTCATCCTTTGCACCACACTTTGTGCAAAAGAGAAGATCGCAGTGCGTCTGACTCCGACAGCGGCAGAACTGAAAGCCGCAGCGATCCCCGAATTGAAAGAGCCGATAACCATGCGTACATCTGCGCCGAATCGTTTGAAGGTCGAAGCAAAACTCTCTGACGGCCGCCGCCTCAATGCAGAATTCGACATTCCGATCGAACCGGTTTTTGAAGTCAAAGATGAATATTTCAAAACGCTGCGTCCGTACAAAGAGAAAGTCCCCCAATACAGCCGTCAGCTTATCCCAAATGTCGCCCCCGGAATGCTTGTCCGCGGTTCTGTCGTCGTTTCAGACGCCCCAAAAGGAGCAGGCAAAAAATATCACCAACATGCGGATTTCTGGATCGATGAATTTCTGGGCCGCATTGCCAGACATGAAAAAAATATGGACGACCGTCCTGTTTATATCTCATGGAAAGGAAGAAAACAGCGCATTGACTCTGTAGTGCTGACCAACGGCAATAAACTGGTCTATCGCAAAGGTGAATCCAAACATCTGATGCCTGAACCGCCGGTGCTTGCCAATGGTGAAGTGAGATTGGGCAATATCTTTTTGCCCTGCGGCACAACTGCGGTTACTGATCATAACTTTTTCCCTGTATATGAACGTTTTTATCCCGTAAAACTTTCACCCGTTGCAGACCGTTTGCTGCCAAAAACCATGGCAAAACTGCGCAAGGGCGAAGAACTTTATATAATTGCATGGGGCGACAGTATCACCGATGGCAGATACCTCAAGAATTATCGCGGCAACCGCTGGCAGGAAAGAGTTGTTGCCGGACTTCAGAAACGTTTCCCCAAGGCAAAGATAAAACTGGATACATTTGCATGGGGCGGACGCGGGATCACGCACTTCCTGAATGCTCCTGCCAAACACAAGTTCAACTACAAAGAAAAACTGCTCGACCGCAAACCTGATCTGATCATTATGGAGTTTCATAACGATTATTCCCGCAAGGCTGATGATGTACGCCGCGATTATGAAAAAGTTCTGGCAGATTTTAAAAGCTGCGGAATTGAATGGCTGCCCATGACTCCGCCTTTAAGTACTTTCGGCGGTTTGTATAATGATTTCCCTGCAAAGGCACAGAACAACATTCAGGGTACGACATGGCCTCTGGTAAAGATGCTCCGCGCATTTGCCGCAGAGAAAAATCTTCCGCTTGCTGAAACACATGAACGTTTTGTCCGTGTCTGGCGGCAGGGTATCCCCCGTCTGACACTTAATACCAACCATCTCAATCATCCCGGTTACGAAGGTATGCAGATGATCGCAGATGCCGTACTGGAAGTATTTCCTGCAAAATAAACTGAAAAACCGCAGTGCCGACAACAAATAAACAGTTGCCGGCACTCAGATAACTTGTCATTTGCCGCAATTGGATCATAAATAAAACAGAGAAAAAAGCCTATGTTATCACAAATATTACGTTACCGTAAGAAAAATTATTTTTCTCCGCAACTGCCCGTATGCGTGACTATCGGCATAGGAAAAAACAATGCCCCCGATGTGCCGTCACATACTCATGATTTTATGGAATTGGTCATAATGGTGCGCGGCAGCATGGTCCATGATATTACTTTTTGTGATAAATCTTCAGTTTCCTATGAAGTACTGTCAGGCGATGTTTTTTCTATTCAGCCAGATGAGATCCATAATTATCATGATGCTCAGGACAGTTTCTATTATAATATTCTGTTTGATCCGGATTTGCTTCTGCCGCTGCGTGAGATGCGTGAAAACAATCCTGTTTTCCGGACGTTGTTCTGTCAGAAAGATTCCCGCAGCAAATTATATATACCGATACAGTATCGTGCCTCTCTGATACAAAGCTGTATGAAAATCATATCAGAGATATCAAAACGTGACATTTGTTATGAAGTCTATATTCTGGCGGCATTTCATGAACTGATAATCAATCTCTGCCGTCATGTGACAACTGTTAATCCCCTTTATGCAGATCATCAGAACTCAAAAATCCTGCAAATCATTTCCGAGATGGAGGAGCATCCGGAAAAAAGTTTTTCCAATCCCGAGATAGCCCGAAAAGCATGCGTCTCCGTTTCATTGCTCTATTCTCTTTTTCACGGGGCAACAGGAATGCCGCCGCAGGCTTATCTGCTGAATCTCCGCTTGAAAAAAGCCAAACATCTTCTCCTCAACACTAACGGTACCATAGAGAAGATCGCAGTACAATGCGGTTTCTGCGACAGTAATTATTTTATCAAGCAGTTCCGCCGCAAAAACAGAGTCACACCATTGGAATATCGCCGTCAATTCCAAAGTTCAAGCTATCCGAAAAACAGCAAATAAAAAAGCAGTTGATATCAAGTCAGGCAGGTAGTATTACAGATTAGTATCCATTGTCATATATCCACTGTAAAAACTGTTTTTATTTATCGACAAAGAAAGCAAAGGGACATCATTAACGGTGTATTCAAAGATATAATGTTTTCTATCAGACCGCTATAAGGTTGGCGAAAGTATTACGTGCTTCGACAGATCAAGTCTTTCAAACTGCAGAGGATTTAGGTCTGAAATACCGTCAGAATGAATGGAGACTTTGGGAAAAACGAGGATATCAGACGATCATCCGCCGAAACTGGGATCTGCTCAATCGTGAACAGCTTCTGCAGCTTCTTGATTGGTCCGATGATAAACTTGAATTTGTGCTGAAACCCACTGAATTACGAGGGAGACGGCTGAGATCGCCCAGACTTGCCCCGCGCTCCGCGTTCCGAGCCGCATCCTATCCGTTTCCCCGCCCCGGTCTCTGACTCGCGCCAAAGCGCCCCCAGAAACGCAAAAAGGCGGCAGGATTTCTCCTGCCGCCAGGCGTTTCCCGCTATCTCCGCATCGGGAAGCCGTAAAGCCGTCGCTGTTCGTTCCAGTATTCCGGGATCGGGTGTTTGTTTTTTGTCCGATAATCACCAAAATCCCCGATTCCGGGTTGCAAAAGACAGCGCGGCCGGGTATATTACGTTGGATGGCGGGTGTTTAAGGAGATCTCATTATGACTTTTAAAAAATTGTGGACGGAAACCCCTTCGAGTATTGCGGGTATTATTGTTTTCGTGGTTTTACTTTTTCTGACGGGATTCGTTTGCTGGTCATGGTTTTTCTCGCATTCCGCAGGCAGTTTGAAGTATGCAGCCGCTGCTGCAATTGGAGGAAGCATTGCATATAAAGTGATTAAAAATAAAAAATTGGCTCTTGATGAGGAGAGGGTTGTTGAAGGGAAATTGGCGTTGGGTATTGGACTGGTCTCCGGTATTCTGTTTACCATATCTGCGCTGTTTGCCGTATTAAAAATCATTGGAATCATTTCAAAACGTCTATCGTGAGGAATCTGAAACGATTCCATCAAAAAGGCACCGTGCATGGATTATCTCGGATATTATAAACTCGTGTTGCAAAAGGCGTACGGCGGGGAATTCCCCGGAATGAGTTCGGAGGAATTCGGCCGCCGGTGTCCGCTGGAAAAGGTGCCCGCCGCACTGAAAGCCCTGTATATGGCACTCGGAACTCAACGGATCTGCCCGATGCATTGCCTGATCCCCATGCCGGAAGAACTTTTCGCTTCGGGCGCAGTGGTGGTCGTCTATCACGAGGACGACCGGGTTTGGGCGGTCGACACCGGGGATCTGGCGGAAGAAAATCCGCTGATCCAGGTCAAGACAGGATACCGGACGGAAACGGACGGCACAGAAACTTGCGAATTCGCCAACGACGGGGAAACCCGGCTGGCCGTGCAAATGGCGAATTTGATCGCCTACAGTGCGAATTTGGCCCGAAAAATCAGGAAAGACACCGAAAAAGGCTTCATCAACAGGATGCGGAACGCCTTCGCCCTGATCACCCGCAAACGCGAACTGCTTCTGGACTTGCTGTGTCTGGTTCTGATCTTCATTGTCGTCAAGTCGAAGATCCTGCTCATCCTGAGTGAAAAAAATCCCTATCTGGGAGAATTGGCGGTCGTATGCTTTTCTCTCCTCGTAGCGCTTCCGGTGTACAGTCTCCTGCAATGGCATTTCTACTGGAATGTCCGGCTCGGCTGGCTCGACAACACACGCTTCGTTTCAACCCGCGACGAATGTATTCGGCTGATCCACAATCTGACCTTTCATTACTTGCTTTGGAACCGCCCGGATCTGTGGTTCGGAAGCGGAGACGGAAACGCGGGACTGCATTCGGAAGTGGCGCTCAGCAACGGTCCGGAGCGTTTTTGTCAATGCCGCTATGAACTGATTTCAGGGGAATCAGGGACGCTGAACTTCCCGGACACGCCGCCGATCTCCTATACGGCGGAAAACCAAAGTTCCATCCTGATGCGGACAACGCTGGATGATTCCGGCTGTCTGCGATTTGTCCATGTCAATGCGCATTGCGACTGGCGGCTCCCGGCACGCCGCCCGCTGGCGCTCAAGCGGATCGTTTTTTCCAAAGAGACTTTGCAGGAAGACATGTCGATCAAAATGGCCTCTCCCGAACTCGTTCCTGCCGACCTGCGGGATTTGCTGTGCAAATTATGCGCGGAATTTCCTGGAATCAGGACCGCATGGTGTTATCCGGCGGTCATGGAGGGAAATGAAGTTTATCTTTTGTCCGTCATTGCCGACGGAGAGGTTGACTTGCGGCTGCTTTTGAGGAAGGTGTTCATTTCGGATCGTCCGGTCTATGGGGTGGTCCATTCGGAAGCGGGAAATCTGGAATCGATCAGGCCGCTTTATGCGCGCGGTTCATCGAACGGCACGACGGAAAATTAAAACTTGACGCGAAAGATCAAGCACAGTATTATGCGTAAAAACACAGAAAGCAACACTTACTGTAATTTTCGAGATAGAACGAGTTATTATTGGGAAGTGATTTATCAGAGGAGGAAGGCAAAATGTTAATATATATTTTGTTAGCAATAATTAGTCCTGTTTTATTAATGTCATATATTGTAATAAGAAAAAAATCGGAAACGAACAAAAGTTTTTTTCAAACAATTAAAACATGTTCTGACGAGAACTTTATTTTACAATGTGGAATAATTAGCAATACAAAAGATGCTTTGGTTGCTTTAAAAATTAGAAATGTGATAGCTAAATTGGGAAGAGTTCCACCTGAATATATTTCTCCCCATTTCAGATTTACAAATGAAATGTTGCATTTTTATTTTTGGAATAATTTTGACTCCGTCATCTTTGCAAATGAATTACAAAAAGAAATTCAGATCGATGATATTGATTTAGAAAAAATAAAGCATCCATATAGCTTAGATAAAAATTATGATGTTAAAGATATGATTAACATTATATTGAAACTGAGAAAATGAACTGCTTGGAATTTGGATGAAAATCTTCTATTGAACAGAAAGGCTGTTATCTGCAAAAGTGTTCAACGTTTTCCCTCAGGAAACGCTTGGCGGCAAGATTTCTCCTGCCGCCAAGCGTTTCCCGCTATCACCGCATCGGGAAGCCGTAAAGCCGCCGCTGCTCGTTCCAGTCCTCCGGGATCGGCTGCTCGGTGAGCTTTGCGATGGAAAGGCCGTCCGGTTCGATCCCGGCGAGGATCGATTCCACGATGTCGGGTGCGAGGTTGTTCAGGGAAAGGATTCTTGTGACGTATGACGGCTTGTGGCCGAGTTTTTCCGCTAGGTCGGTGACATTGTCCGCCTCGCCGTTGATGAGCATATCCGTCCACTGCCGCGATTTCTGGATCGCCCGGAGAAGCGATGTCTGTTTCAGCCGCTCCGCGCCGGGCGCGAGAATCACCAAGTGCCGATGTCCGTCGATTCGCTTCGAATCCACGTTCATGGTCAGTTTGATGGTGACAATGCTCTGGCATTCAGGAAGTTTACAAAGTGGCGGTACCAGCGGCGTGGTGGTTCGCTGTATACAGAAGCATGCATTTGAACGTAAGCAAGCGGTTTATTCTCTTTGGGTTCAATACCCCGACCCTTGGGTCGGCTTTGAAAAACTGTTGAAATATGCTATATTACAGGAAAAACGGAGACATTAGAAAGCGGAGATAAATAATGATAGAGATATTATGTTTTGCGCTGGCAAATTTTCTGCTTTATGTCCTTTACACGGTGTTAGGAATGACGCTGCTGCCCGCATCCCTGCGGTGTGAAGAGAAAAAAACGTTCGTTTTTTTATTGGCCCCGCTGCTCGGCGCCGCCGTCTGGACCGCACCCGGTCCGTTCTGGCTGTTTTCTCACAATCACTGTGATTTGGCGCTCCGTCTGCTGATTGCGGTGATCTGGTGCGGATTCAGGCGGAAGTCCCTCTTTTTGCCGAGGGGGAAGACTTTTTATGTTGTTTTTGCCGTCATCTTTGCTTTTTCGGTCGGCATAAGCCGACTGGTCTATCCGTTTGAAATCGACGGCAGGGCGTATTTCAGTTTTGCCGTCTACGACCACGTCCGCTGCGCCATCGTCAACGCCATTGCAAACTTCGGGACACCTCCGGTCAATCCGTGGCTTGCGGACAACGGACAGCCGGTTGCGCTGTTTTATTATTTCGGTTGGTATGCATGGGCGGCGCAGCTTCCCATGCTGACAAAAGTTTCCGCGCTTTTTGCCGAGTGCTGCATGACGGGATTTTCGGCTTTGGCCGTGCTCTCGGGGCTGACCGGGATTGCCGGACTCTGCGGACTGGGAAAAAAGCAATACGGAATCGGGGCATTCATCTTTTCCCTGCTGTTCATGGTCAGTTCCGCACAATTTATGCGGCGTCTCCTGCCGGAAAGTGTTTTTCACACGCTCAATCCGGCATCGGGTTTCGTCGGCTTCTGGCCCAATTTCGACAACTTCATCTGGTCGCCGCATCACATGTTTTCCGGCGCGGTCGTCGTGCTGCTCCTCTTTTGTTATTTTCAGATGCTCAACGCCAAAGAGCGGCGCGAAAAGCTGCGGCTCGCCGTCCTGATCGGAATTCTGGGCGCTTCAGCTTCATTCACCTCCGTATACGCCGGAGCCTTTGCGCTCGTGTATGCCGGCATCGTGGCGATGATCCTCTATATCGCCTGGGGCAGTTTCCGCAGGAGACTCAATCGGGATATCTTGCCGCATCTGCTCACGATTGCCGTATTCATGCTGTTTTCGTTTTCCTATTTCCGTTACCTGATTTCGGTCGACTCGGAAACTTTTCCTCTTGCATTCGGCATGATGCCCGTCTTCGGGAGTTGGACCGGACCGTTCCGCTGGCTGCGTTATATCATTTCCCTGTACTGCTTCCAGCTTCCCAACAATATCGGCATGTATTTCCTGCTGGGGATGATCGCCTGTCTGGTTCCGCGATTTCTGCCCAAAACCGGCATGATGTTTTTTTTGCGGATTTTGGTTCCGGTTTCGCTTTTGAGCATTACCTTTGTCCACAGCAGCTTCTATACCAATGATTTCGGCTGGCGCACCTTTACTGCGACGGCCTATGTGCTCAGTTTGTTTTCCGCATTTCTCCTGGTGAAATTCATCGGCTGGTTCCGCGGCGGAAGAAGGGGACGGCAGATTTTCGGATACGGCATGATCGCGCTGCTGATTCTTTTCGAGTGTTTTCTTTACCGGGATTCCTGGTCGTATATCGGATTGCGGAAAACCTACCCGGAACTGAGAGGCCCGTTCGCCCGGTCCGTCAAAGGCTGGGAGATCGTCCACCGGCATACGAAAAAAAATGATCTGGTGCAGTGCAACCCCAGAAGTTTTCATGAACTCGGGATGCTGTATGAAATGAAGGAGCTTTCCACCAACATATTTTTCTCCCTCTATTCCCAACGGGCAACGGCGGTCGGGGACATGATTTTTTCCAAGTGTTACTCCGAATATTACCCGCAGCAGAAACTTCAACAGCGTTATGACCGGGTTTGCCGGATATTCGATGGAAATCCGTCAGAGTCGGATATCGGTTATATGGTCGAAGACCTGAAGGTCAAGGCGATTTTGGTCACTCCGTATGACGGTATGTGGAAAGAGTCCGGCGCGATTCGGAAATATTATCCGCGTCTCATCCAGACGCCGGATTCCAAAGTTTATCTTCGGGAATAATGTATGATATATTTGACCTGGACATGATGCGAAACAACGGAGAACCGTCAACGTGGAGATTTGACAAGTGAGCAAAAGACTTCTTATACTGTTCTTCTTCGCTGCTGCAGTCCTGTTCACCGGATGCGGAACGACACCGCCCGATGCGCTTTCCTCGGTGCGAGAGCGGGGCGTCCTGCGCGTCGGGGCGACCGGGGACTATAAGCCGATGTCGTTCCGCGAACCCGCAACGGAGAAATATCGGGGCTTCGATGCCGCGCTGGCGGAGGATCTGGCGCACAGTCTCGGCGTGAAGCTGGAATATGTCCACACCACCTGGCCGACGCTGATGAGGGACACCCTTGACCGTAAATTTGACCTTGCGCTCTGCGGCATCACCATAACGAAAGAGCGAAAACAGCGGGCATTGATGTCGGAGGGCTACCTTGGCAACGGCAAGACCGTCCTCTGCCGCGCGGAAGATGCAAAGAAGTATGTTACGCTTGCCGCCATCGACCGGCCGGATGTTCGCGTCATGGAAAATCCCGGCGGTCTCAACGAGAAATTTGCCAGAAAATATCTTCCGCATGCAATCCTGATCATCCACCCGGTCAACGAAGAAATCCCCGGCCTGATCGCTTCCGGCAAGGCCGACGTGATGATCACGGAGATCATGGAGGCGGCGTATTACTGTTCCAAAGACCAGCGGCTCGCCGCCCCGCTGCTGGACAAGCCATTCACGCACGGGCAATTGGGGGCGCTTCTGCCGCCCGGAAACGAGGCGCTGCGGGATTATGTCAACGGTTTCATCGAACAGGAGCGTCAAACCGGTCGTCTGGATGAGCTGAAGACACAATATCTTTATGGGAACGCCCCCAAAAAGTGCAGTAAATGACAGCCATTAACCTGCCGCACCACGTTTCGCGGAACCATCCGCAGATGCCGCTCCGCGACCGGGCCGCACAGTTCGCGCCGTTTGCCGCGCTGACGGGCTACGAGGCGGCGGTAGGGGAAACAGCCCGGCTGACCGCCGAAAGGCGCGAACTGGACGCGCATGAGGCCGAAGAACTGAATCGCCGTCTCACCGATCTTGCCGCCCGGCTGAAAGACCGGTCGGAAGTGACCGTCGAATACTTCGTTCCGGACGAGCGGAAATCCGGTGGTGCGTATGTGACCGTCACCGGCCGGGTGCGGCACATATCGGTTCCGGAGAAGACTCTGGTCATGGAAGACGGGGCAGTCATCGCCCTTGAGGACATTGCCACGATTTCTGGATTTCCGTTTGAAATTTGAATAAAGGTGGGATATATTACTGTCAACGAGCGGAGAACCATTCTGACTCACTGTTCGCAAATCCGGGTCATGCTCATCAAATCGATCAATACGGCAAAGGGTGATGTGAAATGAAAACTTTCGTTTTGCTCTTTTTCTCTTTGTGTCTTTTGTTTATGACTGGCTGTTCCGGTTATTCGAGACTGCCGAAAATCGATTTTATCGGGAAAAGCCGGGAAGAAGTGATCCGAATATTTGCGCAGAATCCGGAAAAAGCATGGGGAACTCATATCAACATCTGTATCCCGCTGAGCGAAAAACCACCTTATATCTGTACAAACAACAGGTATTTCGCAACGCTTGAAGAAGCGCTGGCGGATGAACAGTTGAAAAAAGCTCCGGCTTTAAGCGGATACCGAACGCGGCGGCGTTGTGCTGTTCCGGCCGGATGGGATTATTATCAAGTTGCTTTTGACGAAAACAACATCGTTGTTTCACAGGAGACAAATTCGCTGTTCGATGGGCCTTGACTTCGAACCGGAGAAGAATATTCTGCGGGCATCCCAACTCAGACTCCTGCCGAGTGAAGCGGTTTTTAAACTTGATTTCACACGAAAATTCTGAGCTTTTTGAGGCGAAAACCGGGTTTCAGACTGTGGGTGTTGGTTTTGAAAACGGACCGCCATTTTTTTTGCCTCCTCCAGATTCTTTAAATCAGAGTCAGTTTGCGCACCTATCGCTAAAACCCGTTGACACAAAGGGTTTTACAAAACATATCGCCGTGTGTTTGAAACACACTCAGACTCCCGGATCAGGCCGTTTTTCCGGAAAAATCCGCCGTTTTCAGTCTGAATTCTGACGATTCCGGGAAAGCCTCAAAAACTGGAGTGACTACACAACTCGTTCATAATCAGCAATAATGCTTTTTTGTATTCTACCGAGCCAAGGGGAGGATAAAAACTCGCTGCGAGTGGGATTCGAACCCTCGGTAGAATTGCTCCCGTTTTGAGGTCAGCCTATTCTACCTTCCCTTGACGGTACACGGCAGGTGAGGTTTGAAACACGGTCGAGTTTTTTTCGTCACCAACAGTCTATTTAGTGATAATAGCCCCTCTCTTACCTCAAAAATGCCTCTACTTTACCTTGTCAAATGGTAGCGAAAAAAGCTCTCCTGCCATTTTGAGATCATCGAACTTTTTCTGAAGACGATTTGCGGATAATTGCCTGTCAGGGCCGCAAAAATCCGGCATTTTCGGTTGCAATCGACGCGACAGGAGGGTATATTACGTTGGAGTTCGGCTGCTTAAGGAGATATATCGGTTCATGAAAACAATTGCTACTCTCACGGCATGGAAGGAGAATCAAATTGAATACGGGGAATAAAATCAAGTTTTTTTATCCATTCTACAGGGACAATAAATGCGGTTTCATAGACAAGTCCGGACATGAAATAATTCCCCCGATGTATGAATACGGGACACATTCGGCTGAAGGTCTTGCTGTGGTGCGGCAGAATGGTGCTTACGGTTTTATTGATTCAGACAATGCCACTGTGGTTCCCCTTTGCCACGAAGATGTCAATAACGTAAGGGAGAAATCCTTTTTCTCGTGGGGAAAGGGATTTTTTGATCTCGATAATAATTGTTTTTTCGAATGTAAGGAAGATATCATCACCTCTGGTTTTCATGAGGGCTTCGCATGCATAACGCGCTCCTCAGGTCTGACGACAAGCCGACAAATATCGACACCGACATGCGGACTGATTTCAAGGACTGGCGAGTGGATAATAGAACCGCAAACTAAATATTATTTTCAGCCTGATGTTTGTCAGGGGTTACTTGCAACGAGCATGTGGCTCCCGAACGGATCGATGCTGTCCGGCTTTCTCAACACATCCGGCGAAATCGTCATTCCTTTCAATTTCACTTCTGCCCGTTCATTTTCAGAAGATTTTGCACCAGTGCGAGAGGCTGTGTGCAATGGCAAATGCGGTTATATAGACCTGCATGGAAATTATGCGATCAAGCCAAAATTCAATGACGCATGGGAATTCTCTGAAGGACTGGCGGCAGCGTCAGGCACAAAAAAATCAACCAAAATCGGGTTCATCAATAAAGAAGGGGAATTTGTCATTCCCCCGAAGTTTAGCGCGGTCGAGAAGTTTCATGCGAATTGTGCCCCGGTATCAATCGGTTGTAATCATAAGTGCGGATTGATCAACACCAAAGGTGAATTTATTCTGGAACCTTGTTTTTCTGAAATAAAGTATTGCAGTTCAGATATTTTCAAAGTGGTCGACAATGAGAAGAAATTATACTATATTAACAGTCTTGGTGATTGGATATACAAGGCAAAGTAAAGAGCAAAACAGAGTCGAATTCCCGACTGACGTGACTTACCTGAGAAAGACATTGCGCGACAGGCCCCCAGAAACGCAAAAAGGCGGCAAGATTTCTCCTGCCGCCAGTTCGTGGTGAGGTTACCGCATCGGGAAGCCGTAAAGCCGCCGTTGTTCGTTCCAGTCCTCCGGGATCGGCTGCTCGGTGAGCTTGGTGATGGAAAGCCCATCGGGTTCGATCCCGGCGAGGATCGCCTCGACGATGTCCGGGGCGAGACTATATGGAGGATTTTACAGACAAAAACAAATAAAATGTCGGCTTTCTCAGTCGTAGAGACTTTAAAAAGAGGAGTCACAGAGTTACTTTTCAATATTGAAAAATCTCATTTTGAGATTTTCAAAGAAGAACGAACGGAATTTCTGTCAAAAAAGTATTGATGGAGGTTCCCTGAAAACAAGAGGAACCGATGAACGAGAAAACTATTATAGAAAAACAGTTCACAAAATGCAGCATCACCGGCTGTAATTTCGAACGCGGCAGTTATTTTGAATATGATATATATGCCGTCAAACCGGATGAAAAAGCAAATGAACTTGCGCTGTATGTATTATTGGAACATTCTTTTGATACCATGTCCGCAATGCTGAAAAATTTTATGCTGGAAGAACTGATTCCCTTTGGCATCGCCGTTTTCATTCGGCCCGGCGTATTGAATCCCACCATTCCCACCGGTACAAACAGAAATATGCGGGCCGCTGAATTTGATCAATACGGACCTAATTTTTCAAATTTTCTGGTGGAGGAATTGATTCCTGAAGTCTGCCGGATCTCCGGTGAAACCTTGTCCTCACAGCCGGATATGCATTTTATTTGCGGCGGATCATCCGGCGGAATGGCGGCGTGGAACGCCGTATGGTTCCGGAACGATTATTTCCGCCGGGCATTTTTAAGCAGCCCGACCTTTTCCGCTATGCGTGGAGGAGAAGAAGCGATGGTCATTGCCCGGAAAACAGAGACGAAACCGATCAAACTTTATATCACGTGCGGAACAGAAGAACCGGACTATTTCTTCGGCAGTTCGCTTCTGGCGGCACAAAATGCGGCCTCCGCCTTGGAATTTGCCGGATATGATTTCAGATTTGAACAATTTAACGGTGAAGGTCATTGCTGCCGGCGTGACGATGCAACTTTATGGCGCCGGATGATGGGATTCCTCTGGGCAAATTGGGAAACGGTTCCCGTAAAACCGCTTTTCAATCAGATCCGGATCAGGAAGCTGACAGCAACCGGCAGCTCCTGGCAACGGTACAACGGCACGTTCCCGGAACGGCAGCCTGCTGCATTCAACGGAGGTATCTATACGTTCAGCGGAGGAAATATTTATTTTGAAAAAGATGGCATAAAACAAATCGCCGCCGGAGGATTTGAAAAGATTACTGCATTGGGGATTTCTTCCGATAAATGGCGACTTTATATTGCTGACGCTGCCCGGCGATTTATCTATGCAATGTCGATTTTTCCGGATGGTTCGCTGGATCAGTGCTGCAAACTGGCACCGTTGCATTTACGGTATGATTTCACCACTCCGGGTGCTTCGGATATTACCGTTCTCGCAGACGACCGGGTTCTGGCCGCCACGGAATTGGGGATCCAGGGAATCGTATCTTTCGGACTGACGGATTTGATTCTTCCGCTACCCGGAGATCTTCCGGCAGAAAGGGTAACGGTTTATCAAAACACGCTTTATGCTGCATCTGGGGAACAAATATTTGTCAGGGAACTTAAAATTTCCGCAGGAAAAAGCGATACTGCCAATGCCCCGGCAACTTCAGGATACAGTGATGGTTTCAGCTATAAACGCTCTCATCTGTTTTTCTCCTGACCTAACTGCACGTCTACGACCGCGGCGGAACGGAGTGGTCGCTGCCGGTCGATCCGCCGCCGGGATGCGAAGTCACCGGCTTGCCGTCCTTTACTGAAAATCCTTATAAAATGTGGAGCACGTGGGCGATCCTGACGGTCCTTTTCGGTCTGAAACGTTCAATATGCCGTTTCCCCGTCTGCATTTCCTTATTTCGATAGACACATTGCAACAATTTCCGCGGGAATACCGCTGTGAGCTTTGCTTTTTCCCGTTTCCAGTGTATATTATCCCTTTGAATCAAATTCATAATAACGATTTGGAGTGATATCATGAGCGAAATGGATTATCGCGGCAAGGCGGTCGTGTTCCTTGCCGACGGCATGGCGGATGAACCTCTGGCGGAACTCGGCGGCAAAACCCCGCTGGAAGCTGCCGAAACTCCCTGGATGGATACCATTGCCAGACGCGGCGCCTCCGGCACGTTCCTTTCCCTGCCGGATGGTTTTCCGACCTCGTCCGATGCCGCCAACATGTCCGTGCTCGGCTATTCCCTGGCGCAGTTCTATCCCGGCCGCGGCCCCATCGAAGCCGTCGCCCAGGGCATCGAACTGGCGTCCGACGACATCGCCTGGCGCTGCAATCTGGTCAATGTCAAGGACGGCATCCTCAAGGATTATTCCTCCGGCCATATCGAAAACGAGATTTCCGCTCAGCTCATGAAGGCGCTGCAGGAACGTTTCGGCAGTGCGGACGTGACCTTCTATCCTGGCGTGAGTTACCGCAATCTGCTGGTCCTCCATGGACCCAAATTCAGCGCGAACATCGATTATCACAAGCCCGATTCCTCGCAGGACGAACCCGTTGCCGAACTCGGCCTGACCGCACTGGACGATTCTCCGGAAGCCGCATACACGGTCAAATTCCTGACCGAACTCCAGCAGGCCAGTTTCGATTTCCTCTCGGCGCATCCGCTGAATCAGGGCAGGGCGGTTCCCGCCAATATGATTTGGCCGTGGAGTCCCGGCCGCCAGCCGCATTTCGTTTCCTTCTCCGAAAAATACGCAAAAAAGAAAGAAAG
>SUWI01000370.1 GCA_015061565.1 Lentisphaerota bacterium | reverse complement strand
GCCACGCCGAAGGCCGGGAAAATCCACCGTTACCGCCATTCCGTCCTGCCCGCGTTCACGATCGGCGTCTGGCTGCTGATGCTGCTGACCCTGCTGTTCGGTTTCGCCCGCAGTTTCGAAACCCCATACATCGCCATGCTGGTCGAACAGATCATCGGCCTGAAGGAAGCGGCATTCTGGACGGGCATCATCAGTGCGTTCGTCTCGGTCGGTTCCATGCTTTCGGGCATCATCATCGGTTATTTTTCCGACCGGATCAGGCCGCTCCAGCTGCTGATCCCGATCATGGCGGTCACCTGCATAACGCTGTTCCTGCAGGCGTCGGCGACGAACTTATGGGTTTTCGGGATCAGCCGCACCGTGATGTTTTTCGTATTCGGAGGCTCGAGCGCGGTGCTCATGAAACTGATGTCGAACACCACGCCGAAACGCAAGCGCGGAGCGGTCTTCGGCTACCGCAGCACGGCGCACAACATCGGCAGCATGATCGCTTCCTTTTTCGCCGGCTGGGTGGTGTTCATCTGCAAGGATGTGCGGTCGGCGTTTTATGCCGCGGCGATCCTGATGCTGGTGCTGATCCCGCTGACGGTCTGGATCATCCGCCGCGCCATGAGCCAGCCCTTCTATATCGCACATTCCCCGTTCCGGCAGCAATAAGGACGGAGAAAACGGAGAATGCGGATGTATTACGGGGACAGTTATATGTGTCCGACGGAAAGGAAATGCTGCCGATGAAACAGCCCGAAATCACCTGGAGTCTGATGCATCCGACGCCGCTCGATCCGGATTACGTGCGGAAACTGGTGAAAAAAGCCTCGGAATACCGCGTGGACAGTTTCGAGATCTGCGGACAATGCCACTCGCCGTACGGCGGACTGGACGGCCTGATCGATTACCGGGAATATCCGGACGCCTTCGCCTCGTGGGATCAGGACAAAGTCGCGGAAAATCAGCGCCGGCTCAATGAGATCCTCGCAATCTCCCATGCGGCGGGCAAAGCGGTATATCTCTGGCATCGGGAAGTCATGCTCCCGCCGGGACTGCTCAAGGATATTCCCGAGCTGCTGGACTCCGACGGCGAATTCGACCTTACTGGAGACGCTTTTGCCTCCCTGATCCGTTACAAGCTGGAAAAGACCTTCGAAAGCGTGCCCGACCTGGACGGGATCGTGCTGACTCTGACCGAGGCGGATTATTCGGCCATCCACAACTCCGACACGCGGAAATATCCGCCGGCAAAAGTGGTGAGTTTCATCATCGGCATTTTTGCCTCCGAACTGGAAAAGCGCGGCAGACGTTTCATCATGCGTTCCTTCGGTTCGATCGCGGAAGATTACGAGTGCATCCTCGCGGGCGCCGAGGCGCTGGAAGGGCGGCACCAGTTCGAGATCGAAACCAAGATCACGCCGTATGACTTCGACCCGTTCCTCTCCGTCAATCCGTTCCTGCGGAAGAGTCCGGGCTTCACGCTCTCCGCCGAATGCGAAAGCGTCGGCGAGTTCATGGGGCAGGGGAACATGCCGTTCGAACATGTCCACAAGATCGTCGGCTTTGTCCGCGAGGGGCAGGCGGCCGGCGTGGACCGGTTCGTCATCCGCATCGACCGCCGCGGCAACTGCATTTTCGATCTCTATGAAATCAACTACTATGCCTACGCTCGGGCCCTGGAAGATGATAAAATCACGGCCGGCGAGATCCGGCGGGAATGGCATGAAAAACATTATCCCGGGCAATACCGTGCGGGCTTCATCGAGCTCGACCGGCTTGGCTGGGAAATGGTCTGCAAAACATATTTCATCGACGGTCATGTGCTGTTCCACGGCAATTACTGCATGAAATATCTGAAAGCCGGTTTCATTTTCGCGCTGTTCGCGGCAGGAAAACGCACGCTCGCCAACGGGCGTGGGATCTGGTCGATCCTGACCGATAAGGAAACGCCCGGCCGGGCCGCCATCCTGGAGGAAAAAGACCGTGCCGTGATGCTGGCGGATCAGGGACTCGCATTGCTGAAAAAACTGGAGCCGCCGTCCGATGATCACCGCTGGCGGCTCTGGCAGAATGCCGTGGTCGTCACCCGTGCGGTCCGGGAACTGGTCCGCTGCATCAGTGCTTATTTCGACGACATGGATGCGGGAAAAGCCGATTGTCCGCAGCTGAAAGCGCAATTCGCCGCTTCGCTCGCCGAGTTCGACCGTCTGGCGGGTCATAAAGTGGAGATCGTGAAACGCGAATTCGTCAACGGCATGGAACACCGGATGAAAGAATTGAACCGGAGCATTGAAGAACTGGTGCTGGAACCGCTGGCCGCGATCTGCGGGGAACTCGAGGCGGAATTCGCCGCGGAATCGGCGGCACGGCGGAAATTCCTGCCCGGCTGCCGGGACGGCATCATCATCGGCGGACTTTCGGACGACTGGCGGATCGTCCGCTACATGCACGCTTCCCATGCCTTGCTGCACCACGGTCTGCCGTCCCGCTGGGCGGGCAACCGGGTGTTCCCCAACGGTTTCATCGAAATGGAACTGGTCCGCGGCAAGAAACTGGTCATTTACGGAGTCACGGACGAGACGCGGAAATTCACGCTCGTCTGTGACGGGAAAAGGATCCCTGCCGAATTCGACGAAAAGGGAAAAATCTCGCTGATGCTGCCGTCCGGGCCGGAAAAGGTCACGGTCCGCCTGGAAAAGAACGGAAAAGTCTATCCGCAGTTTTACGCGGCGGTTACCCGGAATGAATGATCTCGGGTCATGCCTTGTCTTGCGCGCTCTCCGTCTTCTCTGTCTTCTCCGTTTTCTCCGTATCAGTTCGCGGAAAACCCTCGCCTATGACCCGTTTTTTTATTCCGCCAGATAAATTTTGAAAATGCGTCCGGGGACGTCTTTCCAGCCGGGAACAAGAGCCGGTTCGAAACGGATCTCGCCCGCATTTGCCAGCGTTTCCAGCATGCGGTAGGCGGTAACTGCGCAGTATTCCAGCGTGGTGTGCGGGAAAAGCGGCCGGATCGCCAGATCGCAGAGCCGGCCGAGGGTCTGTCCCGGATTCGCCTTGATTGCGTCCCGGAAGACCGGCAGCATTTTTTCCGGAATGCGCGTATCGATTGCCGGATAATTTTCC
>SUWI01000369.1 GCA_015061565.1 Lentisphaerota bacterium | reverse complement strand
TGTCTCCGGTCAGGTCATCGAGCTCGCCGGCCGGTATGGACTCATCGCACACCAGGTACGCGGCATACAGGAACGAGGCGGTCGTGATCATATATTTGTCGAAATAGGCATAGCCTTCGCAGCCGTATTTCGTATCGCGCGGAAAACGGTTTTTCACATGATAGATCGGCTGGCTCGCCAGCCAGGATTCGATGCTGTCCAGCGCCCGCCGGACCACCGCCTTGCACCGGCCGGCCGTCTTCAGGTCGCCGAGCCGCGCATAGCGGGCCGCCTCATACTCCATGATGACGGCCAGATGGGCTT
The DNA here is from genome assembly GCA_015061565.1 of Lentisphaerota bacterium. Lineage (GTDB taxonomy): Bacteria > Verrucomicrobiota > Lentisphaeria > Victivallales > UBA1829 > SIG94. Next base: position 2,814 of record SUWI01000369.1, on the reverse strand, counting down.
CGTTGTGCGGGAACTGGTTGCTCCGGCCGCCGTATGGGATCTCGCCCGTTACGGAGACCATTCTCAGCGTGAACAGTCCCGCTTTTTTCAGTGCACAGTCCCACCGTTCATAATATTTGCCGCGGTAGCCGAAATGGATCAGCAGCGAGAACAGGCCGCGGGGGACCAGGTCGTAAACCATCGGATTGTTCGGATCGCGGTACATTCCGTTCCCCTCGACCCAGTGCCATTGGGACGCCGCCTGGATATCGATGAAACGCATGTCCACGGGCGCCAGCTTGAGCTGATAGCGCATCCATTCGCTGAGCATGGTGAATGCCGCCCAGTTGTAGACTATGCTGTCCTCCGACGTAGCGAATTTGTCATAGCATTTTTCCACTTCGATCTTTTTGAGTTTTTCCTTCCAGGAGTCGATCTGCTTCTGCGGGAACGTCCGGTTCTTCTCCAGTTCCATAATCGCGAAGATGATCTCCTTCACGCTGAAATCGTTGGCGCAGCGGTTGTGGCTGGACATCTCATCACAGCACAGGTCCATCATCTGCGCCAGACGCTCCTTCAGGTCGGTCCGTCTGCCGTGGGCGATCAGGATCCCGATATCTGCGGTCAGGCGGGGAAATCCGTGTTCCTTCAGGCCGCCGGTTTTGACATCGTTGTAATAACGGTCGATATGTTCGGTAGTATAGGCGGAAAGCACTTTTTCCATGATGCCGATGTAACGTGATTTTTGCATTTTTGTCCTCTTTGTTTGATATTTGGTTTGAAGGCATTCCAGCAGGATGGAACGGATCTTTTCCTGCACGGCATCGGTGACGCCGCATTGACGCAGGAATTCGCAGACCTGTTCCTGCCGGGAACCGCCCGGAACTATGGTTTCCAGTTTTTCCATGAATTTGATCCAGACCTCCGAATAGCGGGAACGTTCGCCCGAAACAGACAGGTTGGACAATTCGTAATCGTTCAGACAGTCGGCGTCATTCACTCCGAGCATGTTTTCCAGCAGAAACGCCACGGTCCCGGTGCGGTCGCCGCCGCCCTGACAGTGGAAATACAGCGGATAAGCGGACGGATCGGCCAGCAGTTCGAAGATTTTTTTCACCTGCGTCCGCATTGCATCGGAAAAGATCCCCTGCCCCGGCGTTCCGCCCCAGGTGGCATAGGCGCTGAAAGTAATCAGTTCATAGCGCGGAATTCCCGGAAGCGCGGACGCTGTCTTGCCGCTGCGCAGATCCAGTTCTGTATGAATCTTCAAATCTTCGAGCAGAACTTTCCAGCCGGCGGGGGTGATTTTGCTGCCGCCGGGCTGATTGGTCCAGGCAGGATTGAATTGTCCGCCGCGGAACAGCATGCCCTGCCGGATCCGTTTCCCCGATGCGGTTTTCCAGCCGCCGAGGTCGCGGACATTGGTGACCTTCGGCACGCTGATCCAACGGGGCTGTTCATCGGCAACCGTAAAAGACCGCGCGGCGGAAAACTTTTTGCCGTCGGTCACGCGCCAGAAATACTGTCTACCGTGTTCCAAATTGGCGATTTTCGCACGGAATCGCAGCCGCCCGTTTTTCAGCTTGCGGCTGTTCCCTTCGGCCTGGCGGAGCAGAGTTTCGAAATCCGCACGGGCGGAAATCTGCAGCCGGGATGTTTCCGCCCCGCCTTCCCAGACGAATTCCACCGGGACCGGAAGCGTCAGATCGGTCTTGCGCGGTACGCTGTCCGGCTTATGCGGAGTGCTTCGGTAAGAATCGTTGAAAAACGCTTTCTGTTCCTGGCTCAGAAAAGAAACTTCCGCCCGGTCTTCCGGTTCGGTCAAATGGATATTCCGCAACATATCACTCTCCTGTTTTTCCGGATTTACGCCATATACCCCCAAAAAACCGGGCAACAGAAAAGAAAACAATACGGTTTTTGCATAATGTCTTGAAAACGACATCGATCCTCCTGTCCGTATTCAGTGTGATTCATTGTCACGGCGATACCCGATAATAAAATACAATATCATCCTTCAGCCGTTTTTCAAACTCATTTTCCAATATTGTTCCGAAAAAAGGGAAAAAGCCGGCAGACACCAATATACGCTCAGGAAGGAAAAAACAAGCGGATCACGGCCAGATATTGCAGTCGTTTTTCAGGTCGATGATTTTCTGGGTCCCGGTATTGCCTGCGACATACAGGATATTGATGTGGCCGCTGTGACGGCGGAAGACACCGGTCAGCACGGTCGTGTTGGTGAAGATCGCGCCGACGCCGTTCCCGTCCATGATCTGAATAATGGACGACGGGGTCTTGACATGAAATATTTTCTGCCAGCGGCCGGTTTTCAGGTAGACTGTCCACTGATACGGATTGTTGGAAGCAACGCCGTAATTGAGCAGATAACTGCGGAAACGTTTGGCGCCGTCGGTCTCCACGAGGGACGGACAGCCGTTGATGGATTTTCCGGCCTGCCAGCGGTCGTATCCCTGCCAGGCGTTCAGGTCGTCCTTGACGATCAGCTGACGGAAGGAACTGCGGTAATCATACCAGTTCACTTTCGGGGTCGTGCCGGCACTGCTGGACTGGTCGTTCCGGACTTCGTTCGGCAGCAGATAATCATTATTGTCGGCATGGTAGAGGGAATTGGCGATTCCCCAGTTTTTCAGATTGTTGAAACATGAGGTTGCGTAGGCTTTCTGCCGGGCCGCATTCAATGCCGGCAGCAGCATGCCGGCCAGAATGGCGATGATCCCAATCACCACGAGGAGCTCGATCAGGGTAAAACGGTTTTTCCTCAGTTCAGGCTGGGGACGGCATTGGCGGGATTGTTTACGAAACGTTTTCATG
>SUWI01000064.1 GCA_015061565.1 Lentisphaerota bacterium | reverse complement strand
ACGCAGACCATTTGATGTGGTGATGATGTTCAAGATACTGATTCTGCAATCGCTGTACAATCTGAGCGATGACGAGATGGAATATCAGATCATGGATCGGTTGAGTTTCATGCGTTTTCTGGATATGGCTCTTGACAGCCGCGTTCCCGATGCGAAGACGATCTGGCTCTTCCGTTCGAAACAGGAGGAGCATAAGCTCATACGGAAGCTGTTTGACAAGTTCAATGCATTTCTTGCCGAGTCCGGATTTGTGGCGAAGAAGGGGCAAATTGTCGATGCGACCATTGTTCGCGTTCCCACGCAGCGTAACACCCGCGATGAAAACAAGGCGATCAAAGAAGGAAATCCTCCTGTTGAAAATTGGAGCGAGGCGAAGAAGCGCCAGAAGGATACGGATGCCCGCTGGGTTCAGAAGAACGGGAAGAACTACTACGGCTACAAGAACCATGTGGAGGCGGATGTCAAGTACAAAATCATTCGGGATTACAAGGTCACGGATGCATCTGTTCACGACAGCAATGTATTTGAAGAGATCCTCGATGAAAACAACACCAGCCGGGATGTTTATGCGGACAGCGCGTATCGTTCCGCGGAGAGCGAGGCGAACCTGAAGGATGGCAGATTCCGGGCATTTAAGAAGGAGTGTGAAAATGCGTAAATTCAAGGTTGCCATGATCTCTGCGCCGGAGGAGCGTATTCCTGCCTATTGCATTGCGAAAATCCGGGAGTTTGCCGATATAACCTGTAAGCGCTGCGGAAATCCGGAGGAGCTTGCCGCTTTCGCAAAAGGTTCGGACATTATTTGGATGTTCGGGGCCAACGTGGCGCTGAAACCAGAAGCGTTGGATCAGCTCCCGACCGTCAAGGCTCTTTTCCGCAGCGGCAGTGGCATGGATGCCCTTCCGCTGGATTATGCGAAGGAACATGGGTTGAGCACTTGGAACACGCCGGAATCCATTTCCGAATCGGTCGCGGAACACGCCGTTTCCCTGTTGTTTTCACTGGCACGCCATATCGTCCAGTTCCATAATCAGGTCCATAAAGGAGAATGGGACAGTTCCGGCAATCAGACACACTGGCACCTGACCGGACGGACGCTCGGCCTGGTCGGATACGGACGGATCGCCCGTTCCGTGGAAAAGATGGTCTCCGGCTTCAACATGAAAGTCCTGCACTATGACCCGTATGCAGCCGGTTCGATCCCTCTGGATGAAATGCTGCCTCAATGCGACTTCGTTTCCGTGCATTGTCCGCTGACTCCGGAGACGGAGAAACTTATCAATAAAGAACGTCTGGCTCTGATGAAACCGAATGCGTTGCTGGTGAATACTTCGCGCGGTCCGGTCATTGACGAAGCGGCTCTTGCAGAAGCGTTCCGCAATAATAAACTCGGAGGCGCTGCGCTGGATGTCCTTTGCGATGAACCGCCGAAAGCCGATAATCCGCTGCTCTTTGAGGATAAAGTGATCCTGACGCCCCATGCAGCTGCATTTTCAGCAGACTTTGAAAAGAATTTCTGGGAATGTTCCGTGCGTAAAATCGAGGAAATCTGCAAGTCTTTGGAGAAAGCAGGAAAATGAATAAGAAAGCGGAGATCACCTGGAGTTTGATGCATCCCACGATGATCGACAGCGCATATATGCGCCGGATCGCAGACGAAGCATCCCGTTACGATGTGGACAGTTTCGAGCTTTGCGGTGCTTTTGCCAATCCGGCGGGCGGACTGAACGGTCTGCTGCTTTTCGAACCGTATCCTCATGCCGCTGAAAAATGCGACAAGAAACGGGTGATGGAAACCCGCCGGACTTTGGGCGAAATCGTTGACCTTGCCGGGACGCGTCCTGTTTATCTCTGGCACCGCGAGATCATGATGCCGAAGGGAATGCTGGAAGATCGCCCCGCCATGCTCGACAAAGACGGTGAGTTCGATCTTTTGGGCAAGGACTTCCTATCTTTTCTCCGCTATAAGATCGAAAATGCTTTTAAGGTCGTGCCAACCCTCGGCGGGATCGTTCTGACGCTGACCGAAGCGGATTACTCTGTGATCCACAATTCCGATCCGGACCGCTATCCTCCGGATAAAGTCGTGGAAATGATCGTGCGTCTTTTTGCCGAGGAACACGAGAAATTTCACAAGCGGTTCATCCTGCGTTCATTCGGTTCGATTGCGGCAGACTATGAAGACATCCTGCGGGGCGCACGCCGGGCTGCGAAGGATCATTCATTTGATATTGAGACCAAAATTACACCATATGACTTCGACCCGTTCCTGCCGCCGAATCCATTCCTGAAAAAACAGCCGGGAACACAGCTCAATGCCGAATGCGATGGACTGGGCGAATTTCTTGGCGCGGGGTATATGCCCGCCGCCAATGTCGATAATATTGTCCGCTATGTCCGCGAAGGGACAGCCGCCGGCGTTTCCCGCTATGCGATCCGCCTTGACCGTATCGGCAACAATATCTTCGACAGTCACGAGATCAATATTTTTGCTTATCAGCAACTGATCCGCAATCCGGAACTGACCGCTGATGATATTTACGCAATGTGGGCAAAAGATCACTGGCAGGGATGCGAAAAAGAGATGACCGTCCTTTCCCGTTTGGGGTTGGAGGCGGTTCTCAAAACGAATTTTATCTGCAGCAACGTGGTATTCCACAAGTTCCCGATTCTGCCGGATTGGAAATGGGTGGCCGCGGGCGGCTCGCCCGGTTTGTATCACAATAATGTTTCCCTGCATCAGCTTCGCGGCGAATGGGGCATTCTGGCAGACAACAACGCGCCTGGACGAAATGCGATCCGGAAAGAAAAGCAAGAAGCCTTGAAACTTGCTTCGGAAGGGCTTGCCCGCGTGCGCCGATTGAAAGGCATTCTTTCCGAGCGTGAATATGCAAGGACCGAACGGGTGTGGCGCATTCTGAATATCGCATGCAAGGCTATCTGCGCATTCACGGAGTCGCTCTGCTCCTATTTCGATGATCTGGAAAATTGCGAACCACATCCGAAAAAACTGAAAACGTGCGTCGGCAATGCGGAAGAGATCATCAACGGATTGCTTGCCGATACCTCCGAATCTCTCCCGACCATGGAAAGCTGCTGTGACGGCGCTCCGCTTCCTGGCGACGACCTCGACCGGGTGTATCTGAAAGGACTCCGCGTCCTCTGCCGCGAAATGCTTCCCCAATACGAAGCGGAACAGAAATTGCGTGCGAAACTCACCGACGCTGAAACGCTGGATCTGATCCTGCCGGGTTCTTTCGGGGATCAGTACCGGATCTTCCGCTACATGCACGCCAGCCACAGCGAATTGAAGAACGGCGTCCCCATCCGCTACGCAGGAAATACCGTGTTTCCGAATGGCTTTTTTGAAGTAGAGCTGAAATGTGTCCCCGGAGGCAGGATTTATATTACCCTGCTGAAAAACGATGTCCGAGAAATCAAACTTACCATAAATGGCTTGACAAAAAGGACCTCTGTTCCGGATGATGGAATAATTGTTCTGGACGCTCCTTCGGATAAGGTAACTTTGCGAATGGAAAAATCCGGGCTGCATTATCCGGCAGTGGTTGCAGTCAAAAGCACTGTTTAACATATTCATTGACGCAGCAATGCCATAAGATCGGAGAATCAGTTTTTTTGAATGATATTTAAAAATGAGGGAATCATGCAAAAAAAAACAATGAAAAACTTTGCTTCAGTGAAAGTCTGGAATTTCGATTTGCCGCCGTATCCGCGGGAGGGATTGTTCCACCTGGACATGTCGCCTTACTGTCAGGTCAACCGACTGCTGACCTTTGAAGCCGGACGGTTGGCACAACTGCATCAGCTGGATGTGATGAAAGACCGGAAAGCTCTGGCTGAATTTCAGACCGGACTGCGTGCCCGGTTATGGGAAAAATTCGGCTGCCGCTACGATTCGACCCTGCCGCTGAAAGTTAAAAAATTCGGCACTGTCCGAAAAAAAGATTTCTCAATCACCAAACTGATCTATCAAAGCCGTCCCGGCATTTTCGTAACGGCATTGCTGTATGTGCCGTCAGGCAGAGGACCTTTCCCTGCCGTGCTTCAGATGCATGGTCACAATCCGGAGGGGAAATTCGGTGAAAATCCGCAATCCATGTCCCTGGCACTGGTGCGAAGCGGGTACGTCTGCCTTACCGTGGATGCTTTCGGCACATATGAACGGGCAGATATCTGTTATTCAATGCAGAAACACGGCAATGTGCTGGGCAGCAGTCTTCTCAATATCGGAGAAACTCTGATGGGGGCGCAAATCGTGGACAATATGCGGGGGATCGATCTGCTTCAGAGCCTTCCGAACGTGAAAAAAGATCGAATCGGGGCAACGGGAGCTTCCGGCGGCGGCAATCAGACCATGTGGTTGAGCGCCATGGACACACGGGTTGCGGCCGCCATGCCTGTCGTCAGCGTCGGTTCCTTTGAATCCTATGTTTACGGAATGAACTGCATATGTGAACTCCTGCCGGACGGCTTGACCATTACGGAAGAATCCGGGATTCTGGCGCTGATCGCACCGCGGCCGCTTCGAATTGGCAATGCCCTCTATGACTGCAATCATGATTTCAGTGTGGCACAGATGCTCCGGACCTATCATCCGGTCGAACGGATCTACTGGAATTTGGGAGTTCCGCAGAACATATCCTTCAATGTGGCGGATCGAGTGCACGGGATGACTGACAGACAGCGGGAATCCGCACTTGGATTTTTCGCTTTTGCATTGAAAGGGGAAGGCAACGGCAATCCGCTGCCGGAACCCGAATATGAACTGATCCCGGAAGAAGACCTGCACCTTTTCCGCAAACCCTCCGAACGGAAGGAGAACCAGGTCCGTTCGATTCAGGAGCATTGCCGGATCGTCGGCGGGGAACTCCGCAAGAAATATCTGAAACGGAAAAACATTCCGGCAAATACCGCCGTAAAGGAACTTAAAGCATTGCTCCGGCTGCCCAGTCTGCCTGCTGAAATACAGCTTCATCGTTATGCGGAAATCGACGGGACCGGGCGGGCGGCATTGGAAATCGGCAATCATACGATCCCGTTCCTGATCCGGAAAGGAACTGTTCCGGGAAAATTCCGGCTCGTGCTGCATCCGGAAGGAAAAGGTGCGCTGGACCGGAATTTTCTGGAAGAGACAGCTTCAGACGGATCGACATTGATCCTGCCGGATCTTTTCGGAACGGGCGAAACCGCACAGCCCAACCATACGATCGGGCTTCATCATCAGTTTTTCCGCCAGCTGCTTTGGATCGGCCGTTCCCTGACCGGGGAATGGACTTTCGACCTGCTGGCGTTGACCCGGATGCTGAAAAAAGATTTCAAAGCGAAAGAGATCCATGTTACCGGACTGTTGGAAACCGGCTTCACTGCCATTTGTGCCAATGCGCTGACGGAAATCATTGACAGCGTGACAGCGGTCAATTCTCCGGAATCACTGTGTTTTGACGCAAGAACTGTCAATTTTATTGCGAAGAGTCCATTTGAAAAGTTCCTTCCGGGAGCGATTTATTCCCTGGCGCTTTCCATTCCCGGCTTCCTTGAGTGGGGCGATGTTTCACTTGTGGCCGCACTTGGACACGGAACAACGGATTTCATTTCTCCCCGTACTTCGGACGGAACTCCGCTAACCAAAACGGAGATTCGGGAAATGAACAAGGAAATCGCCAAGATTCGTGGAAAACTGGTCTGACTCTGATATGCTTAAAAATACAAATTGACTTCTATGATGAAAACAACACCAGCCGGGATGTTTATGCGGACAGCGCGTATCGTTCCGCGGAGAGCGAGGCGAACCTGAAGGATGGCAGATTCCGGGCGCATCTTCAGAGGAAAGGATGCAAGGGACATCCGTTGACCTCATGGGAGAAACAAGGGAACCGAACACGAGCCAAAACCCGTTCCAGAATAGAACATATATTCGGGGCCATGACTTAGCGAGCCGGGAATCTCATTCTGAGGTCCATCGGAATAAGCAGGGCTGAAGTGAAGCTGGGATTACGCAACATCGCATACAACATGGAGAGATTCTGCTTTTTGATGAGGCAGACCGCATAAAAGGAGGATTTTACAGAAAAAATCAAACAAAATGTCGGCTTTTTCAGTCGAGGATACTTGAAAAAGAGAAGTCAAAGCGTAAACACAGAAAAATCTCATTCGGAGATTTTCAAACAGAAACAATCGGAATTTCTGTCAAAAAGATATTGATAGAGGTTCCCTTTTGAACACAATGAACCAACGGCTTATAAAATTGACCAAGGAGTGAAAAAATGATTCTGAAACTCGCTAGGAAAATACCTGTGAATCTGAAAAAGTTGTTTGCCGCGGGGCTGTTTTGCGGTGTCGTAGGAATGGTTTCCTCTGCGGAAAATCTGATCCGGAATCCTGAATTCGAACTGAGTACCGGCAGCGGTTTTCCGAAAGGCTGGCGCCTGAATAAAAACGCCTTCGGAGAAGTTGTTCCCGGACCGGATGGGAAAAATGCCATTTCTCTGACCGGACCAGAAGCGGGAAAGTTTTATCATTGGACGCAGCCCGGGATCCGCATAGAAGCCGGAAAGACCTATCTGCTGAAAGGGAAATTCAAAGCCGATGCCGGAAGCCAGGTTTCAATTTATCTCGAATGCAATTCCCCTTGGAGGACTCATTCCACCGGTCCGCTGAACGGCAATGGGATCTGGCAGAATTTCAGTGTCAAAAACATCTCCTTCAAAAAACTTGATAAGCCACCGTACCTAGTCTGCCGGCTCAAAGCTCCCGGCACCATGCTCATTACCGGTTTGGAACTGATGGAATCCACACCCGGCGAGATCAATCTGATCCGGAACAATGACTTCACGGAAACCGGAACCGACGGGCAGCCGAAAGGGTGGAGCATCAGAAAAGGTGCCAATGCTTCTTTCGAAGAGGACAAGGATGGAAAATATCTGAAACTGGCCTGCCCTCCGGACGGAAAGATTGCATTGGTCCTCCAGCACGGCATCCAACTGAAACCGAATCAGGAATACGTTTTTTCGGCACTGGTCAAAGGGTCGGCGGACAGCGGATTCTCCGCCTATCTTGAAAGTTCCAAACCAGTCTGGCAAACTCATGCATCACCTTGGTGGAACGGTACAGAGAAATGGCAGAATCTTTCGTTCCGTTTCAAGTTCAGGGAATTCAAGTTACAGCCGTATCTGGGACTGCGTGCCAAAGGGAAAGGCGAAGTTCTCATCAAAAAACCGTCCGTTAAACCGGTTGCCGGGGGATTGGTCAACGGAGATTTTTCCGCGGGGACTCAGGCTTGGGAAATCAGTCACGGCAAGGTGATCGACCTGGGGAAATCCGCCGGAAAAATCCTTGAACTGAACAGTTCGGACGAATCGGCACAAGCACGGCAGACCGGGATCAGGGTTGAAAAAGGACGTTTTTACGAACTGCGTTATCAAGTGTCCGGCGGCAGCGACAAAACCCACAGGGATTCCCAGAATGCCGTCTGGTTCCGGGGTTCGGTCATGATGAACGGAAAACCCCTCACGAAGGACACTTGGCGGGACTGTTTCAACGCCTGGCAGAAAAAATCCACAGTATTCAAAGCTCCGGCAAACGGCACAGTGACGATCGTATTGGAAGCAAAAAAACCTTACTGCGTGGATTTCGACAATGTCGAACTGACCGTTGTCAAACAACCGGTTCCTCCGTTGGTGATCCTGCCCAATCCGCCGTTCACCTTCCGGAATGGCGTTTATTCCGCCAACCGGCAGTGCCGGAAGGGGAAATACAGCATCGTCAACAACACGGTCCAGCAGGCGACCGCTTACAAAATCGATTTCAACCGCAAACAGTTCACGATCCCGATGCAATCGTCCGCGGTTTTCGAACTGGAAATTCCGTCGGATGCCGGGATTTACCCCATCCGGGTCGAGGCTCTGGATGCCGCCGGAAAATCCCTGGCATCGGCGACACTGCCGCTTCAGGTAAACCGGCCGGCACAGAGGGAGGTCACCTTCCGGGCGGACCGGGTCATGCTGATTAACGGAAAACCGTTTTTTCCGCTGGGTGTCTGGAGCATCAAAGGGAAAAAAAGCAATTGGGAAAAGGCAAAACTCATTTCCGAAGCCGGGTTCAATACCGCCAGAACCGATGATGATACAATGGATGATTTTGCCGAACACGGCATGATGGTTCTGCTTTCCGTGCCGGAAAAACTGCCGCAATTCAAAAGTGCGGCTCAATTCGCCAGATGGGATCAGAGATACCGCCGGGCAATGGCAAAAAATCAGGTTCATCCTTCGCTGATCGGCTATTACAACTGCGATGAACCTGCGTGGCGCGGAATCTCCAGCAGACAACTTCTCGAAGCATACAAATATCTCCGGAAAATCGATCCTTACCGTCCGATCATGCTGAACGAAGCTCCCCGCGGGAAAATCTCCGACATCCGGCCTTATGCGGCGGCGGGAGATATCTACGGCGTAGATATTTACCCGGTCCCCGAACCCAATGCTCATTCCGGTCTGTCCGACAAGAATATCACTGCAGTCGGCAAATATGTCGATATCTGCCGGCAAGTCGTTTACGACCGCAAACCGATCTGGATGACCCTGCAGGCGTTCGCTTGGGGTGCTGTCACCAAAAAACCGCTGGTTTATCCGACCGAACATCAAACCCGCTTCATGGCATACAATGCCGTCGCACATGGCGCGACCGGTCTGTTCTGGTGGGGAATCAATAACGGCAATTGCGAAAACTGGGAGTTTGTCCGCCAATTGGGAAAAACCATATGGGAACTGCGGAAGATGTCCGCCGTTTTCGTGGCGGAAACCGTTCAGCCGGCAATGTCGAAGGCCTCCGCGCCGGAAGTGAATATTCTCCACAAAAGGCTCGATGGCATCGACTGGTATATTGCCGTCAACGAAAGCAAAAAAAACCTGATGGTCGACTTCAGCCATGCAGGGGAAAAACCGCTGAATGTATTTTTTGAAAACCGGAAAATCGTTCCCGCTTCCGGACACTTTCAGGATTCCTTCAAGGCGTATGATGTCCATATTTACAGCAGTGCGGGAAAACTGCCGCCCGAATTGAAAATCCCGACTACGCGCCGAATGACCGCAGCCTTGAATCTGCCCGATGACTACCGGAACGCGAACTGGATCTGGTATCCGGGAAAAAGCCGGGTCAAAGACCACCGGGCATATTTCAAGCGTGAAATCACCCTTGACGCCGTCCCGGATGAAGCGCTGATCTTCTGCACCGCCGACGATTATTTCAGAATGTATGTCAACGGCAGGCTTTTCATGGAACATTACAAGTCGCGCTCCTGGAATAATATTTCGTTCCGCGACACGGCGAAATTCCTCCAAAAAGGGAAAAACACCATTTTGATCAAAGCAATGGATGGCGGCGGTGCGCCGTGCGGACTTCTTTACTCGGCGGTCATCAGGGAGAAAAACGGCAAGGTGCTCAAAATCCTTTCCGACACTAAAACACAAGCCTCGGAAGATAACCGAAACTGGGTCGATGCGGAAATCGTTTGTCCGTTCGGCGGATCGCCGTGGTCAACGATGGGTCCGCCCTGTCCGGCAGAGGTGGACATGCTCAACGCTTACGGCTTTCCTTTTTAACCGGCAAATCTGAAATGTCGAATTGAAATCGGAACCGGGCGAAACCCGTCCGGAATGCAGATGACTCTCCTCATGGTGTTTGCCGGGGATGGGTATATCGTCCGCGGCTTGATTTATCGGAAAGCGGTGCTATAATATCTCCTGATGCAGGGAGAAAACAGCATCTTTTCAGAAGAAACTATGAAAGAAAATCAAGATGAGCAGACCCGTTTTGAAAGTTGGAATCGTGGGAGACATTCAGGGCTATCCGGTTGAATACGACTGGGGAATGCACAATCTGGAAAGAGCTTTTGCCATGCTGGCTCCCAAACAGCCGGATGTTCTGATCATGGACGGCGACCTGTCCGACCAGGGCGATCCCGAAGCATTTTCCTATTATCGGATGCTGACGGAAAAATATTTCAAAGGAAAAATCCCCATGCCTGTGGCGTGCGCCGGAAATCACGATTATCTGCACTCCGGGGGAAATACGCTTGCGGTCTATGAAAAACTCTGCCGTGCGCTCGGACAGGAAGCGGTGAATCCATTTCATTCCCTGATCGCCGGATATGATTTTATCGCCTTTTCGGAAAATACCGGAGATATCCCCCCGCAAAAGCAGCTCGAAATGCTGGAACGCGAATTGGTCCGGGCCGCAGAACGCGATCCGGTCAAACCGATTTTCGTGGTCACTCACTACCCGCCGGCAAACACGGTTGCCGGAAGCCATGATGCCTCAGGCAGGCAGGAATTATTTGAATTGTTCGAACGCTTTCCGCAGGTCGTTTCGATCTCCGGACACACGCATTATCCGCTGGAAGATGAGCGGAGCATCTGGCAAGGCGGATTCACCGCCTTTCAGACCTCCGGCCTGAGTTACGGATGCATGGAGGAACGCCCCTTCAACACCTGCAATTCGATCCTGCCTTTTGCCAGGGAAGCGGTCCAATGCCTTTATATGGAGATTTTCGAAAGTCATCTGGAAATCCACCGCTGGAATGTGGAAGACAGCCGTGAAATCAAACCGGAGAGTGTATGGAGGGTGGAAATCCCTTACAGCCAGGCAGCGGCGCGATATACCGATGCGCGGAAAAATCAGCGTTCCGCCCCGGAATTTCCCGCCGGAACACAGGTTTTCCTGCGATATGATTTCGGGTATCTCTATCTTATTTTCGAACAGGCAAAGCATGAGGATTTCACCCAGTTTTACAAGGTAAGGCTCTATGATCTGGACAAAAACCGGAATGCAGTTTTCAAGTCGGAAAATCTTTATGTGACAGGTTTTTACCGTCTGGAACGCAATCAGGATCACAGGCAGGTCATTCAGCTGCCGGGAAATGACCTTACCCCCTGCGGCCGCATGCGGGCGGAGATCTATCCGGTGGAATCATTCGGCAATACAGGAAAACCCCTGGTCCTTGATTTTGACAATCCCTGCAGTTCACCGCTGCCGGGATTGACCGAACGGCCTCAGGAATAACAGACGGAACTGATAAACGAGATATGACTTTTCAAGGAAATGTTTTCTCACTTGCTGAAGGTGATCCAATGACTTGCATAACAGATTTTCTGAACGGAGACAATGCTTCGGCCTCTCTGCAGGCGGCCATTCGGACTGCGGCCGGGAAGGATCGTGAACTGTTTTTCCCCGCAGGCGAATATCATTTTTACCCGGAAGGATGTTCCATCAGGTATTGTTCCTTTTCCAATAATGACGAAGGCGTGAAAACCATCGCCCTGCTGCTGGAAAATCTCGACGGGTTCACCGTGCGCGGCGAGAATGCCAGACTTATTTTCCACGGCCGCATTTCTCCTCTCTGCGCGTTCGGTTGCCGCGACCTCACAGTCGAAGGATTGACCGTCGATTTCGAAGATTCCTTTGTTTCGGATGCCGATCTGGTCAGGCGCGAAAACGGCCTCGCCTGGTTCCGTTTCTTCGGGAAACATCACGTCGCTGACGGAAAGATCGTTTTCAGCGATGATGCTTACGACAATATGAACGGAAAGCTGCTGTTCTACTGTTATGACCGGATGAAAAAAGAGATCATCTGCAATTCGCATTCGGTCACGGTCAGGAATGAAAAGATCTTGTACCGTGACGGACTGATCGGGATGGAAGACGTTTTTGCCTCGGCGGAAACGGATGCTTTCATCGTCAAACACGAACGGCGGCTCTGTCCGGGAATGGTATTTGATGACTGTGAAAATCTGAAGATCCGGAACGTGACGCTCCATCATGCGGCGGGAATGGGATTCCTGATCCAGAACAGCGAAAACTGCGAGGTGGACGGAGCCGTGGTGGAACCGCACGGCCGGCGGGCGTCAGTGTCGGACGATGCGCTGCATATCACCGACTGCCGGGGAAAGCTCCGGATCGCGAACTGCCGGCTGTCCGGAACCCTGGATGATGCGATCAATGTGCACGGCGTTTTCCGGAAACTGAAATCGCGCATCCCCGGCGGAAAGATGTATTATCTGGAAACGGGGCACTATCAGCAGCAGGGCGTGTTCAATGTCCGCGCGGGAGACACGATGCAGCTTTTCAGCCGGGCTGACGGCAAGCCTTACGGCAAGCTTAAAATCAGAAAAGTGATACCGTGCAATAAAGCGTTTGTGATCGTGGATATCGACGAGCGGGAACTGCCGGCAGCGTTTGTGCAGGGAGATCCGGCGCTGATCCTCGAAACCCTGGCCGACCTGGAAGTGACCGATACCGAATGCCGTCCGCTCTACGGACGCGGCGTGCTGGCCTCGGGGATGGACCGGGTGCATATTTCCGGCTGCCGTTTTCACACTTCGGGCGCGGGAGTATTCATTTCCGGCGACTTCAGTTTCTGGTATGAATCCGGCCCGGTGAAGGAAGCGCTGATCGAGAACAATTTCTTCGACAACTGCAACTATTATGCGTTCGGAGCCACCCAGGAGCCGCTGGCGGTTTTTCCGGAACTGGCTTCCCTGGCGGAGAACTATTATTATCACGGCCGGATCGAGGTGAAAAACAACCGTTTCCGGGCGGCGGATCGTCCGCTGGTCTCGATCATGTCCGCCACCGAAGCGGAAGTATCGGGAAATGTTTTTGAAGCGGACGGCACGTATCCGTTCATCCCGCATTCGAAAGCCGGATATTTCTTTACCGATGCGGATTCCCCCGCGGCCGCATTCCGGCATTGCGGAACCGTCAGGGAAACGGATAATTCCGGATTCCGGAAAGGGTCGGAAAAATCATGAAAATCTCGCTTCAGCAGATCCGGACCGGTTTCACGGGCGGGTACTGTTACGTTCACGCCCGCAGCGCCATGGCATCCGACGGGTTCACGGTCCTGACGGCCCAGAAACTGAGGCTCACCGGCTGTGATGTTTTTTACGATATGGAAACGCTCATCAGTCCGGACCGGGGAGAACACTGGTCGGACTTCAGAAAATCCGACGTGCTGGTCCGGACGCCGCTGGAAAACGGCTTGGATTATGTCATGGGCAATGCGACGCCGATGCGGCACCGGACAACGGAAACCCTGCTGCTGCTCGGGAACGATATCATCTACCGGGATGACCACGTGGCGCCCGCGCCGCGGCCGATCCATACCTGCTGGAGCACCTTCGACCGGAACAAGCTGGACTGGACTCCCTGCCGGCAGCTGAAAATGCCGGATGAGGAACGTTTTTTCGCCTGCGGGAACGGGTGCGGACAGAGCGTGGAACTGGACAACGGCGATCTGCTGATCCCGGTCTATTTCCACGCTCCCGGGGACCGCTGTTCGAGCTCCATGGTGATGCGCTGCAGTTTCGACGGGAAAGATCTTTCCCTGCTGACTTACGGCAATGCGCTGACGGTTCCGGGCGGCCGTGGACTCGGCGAGCCGTCCGTGACCGCCTTCCGGGGTAAATTTTTCCTCGCCCTGCGGAATGACGAACGCGGTTATGTGTCCCGAAGCGACGACGGTCTGCACTACGAAGAACCGCGCGTGCTGGTTTTCGACGACGGACAGGAATCGGGAAATTACAATACGCAGCAGCACTGGTTCCGCCTGGGCGGGAAACTCTATATGGCCTATACCCGCCGCGGAGCGGACAACGACCATGTGTTCCGGCACCGGGCGCCGCTGTTCATCGCCGAATTCGACCCGGAACGGATGTGTCTGATCCGCAGCACGGAAATGATCGCCGTGCCCGAGCGCGGCGCGAGGCTGGGAAATTTCGGCTGTCTGGACGTCGATGAAAACGAATCATGGGTCATCGCGGCCGAATGGATGCAGACCATCGCACCGGATCACTCGGACTGGAAACGCTGCATGAGTTACGGCAGCGACAATTCCATTTTCATTGCCCGGATCCGGACGAAGTAAACGGATCTTCAGGACTGCCTCGACGGATTTTTGACGATCCTCACGCAGTTCAGGGCAATCCCGGAAATGTCGCAGCATTCCATGGCGGAATCGGCGGCAAGATCGATATTTTCCAGCGTGAGGTTTTCCAGATGGGCTTCAGCGAGGCCTTTCATCTCCATGCCGAGCAGATTTCCTGAGCCGGAAATGTTGCGGATCGTCAGGTCGCGGAAAAGCGGCGGAACGGACGATTTCGGCGGGGTCGTGGTAGCCTGATAAAACGTGGTGATCTGGATCGCCGGACCGGGAATATGGTCGATCCGGATACGGTCGAAC
Source organism: Lentisphaerota bacterium (assembly GCA_015061565.1). Classification (GTDB taxonomy): domain Bacteria; phylum Verrucomicrobiota; class Lentisphaeria; order Victivallales; family UBA1829; genus SIG94. Next base: position 9,546 of record SUWI01000064.1, on the reverse strand, counting down.
ACAACATTTTCGACCACGCCGCCGCGGCCGCGCATGGCTTTCAGACGGATCCCCAGTTCGGTGCCGTCAAAGACGCAGTCCTGCACCCGGACGTTGCGGACCCCGCCGGACATGCCGCTGCCGATGACCACGCCGCCATGTCCTTTCGTCATCCGGCAGCGGCGGATCAGGATATTTTCACAGGGTCTGTTGACGCGCCAGCCGTCCTCGTTCATGCCGGAATTCAGGGCGATGCAGTCGTCGCCGGTGGCGAAGGTGCAGTCTTCGATCCGGACGTTGGAACAGGAATCGGGATTCAGCCCGTCGGTATTGGGGCCGCCCGAGATCACGTTCACACCCTTGACCAACACATTTTCGCAATAGACGGGATGGATCATCCATTGCGGCCCCTCGGAAATGGAGAAATCGGAAAAACAGACATTGCGGCAGCGGACAAACTGGATGAAGGACGGACGCAGAGCCGCTTCGACGGTGCCGAAACGCCGTTCATCGACCGGGATGCCGTCAGCCTCGGCGTCGTAAAGTTTCCGCGCGGCTTTCTGCTGCAGACTTTTCCAGTGCCACCACTGCGGACCGCTGCCGTATAATTCGCCCTTGCCGACAACCGCGATATTTTCGCAGTCGGCCGCGTAAATGAGGGGCGAATAGTTCCAGCATTCGATTCCTTCCCAGCGGGTGAAAACCATCGGCAGATAATCCGCCGGATCAGCGGAAAATTCCAGCCGGCTGCCCTCTTCCAGATAAAGGCGGATATTGCTGTAAAGTTTCACGGCACCGGTCCGCCAGACGCCCGGATTCACGCGGACCGTTCCGCCGCCCTGGCGACGGCACTCGTCGACCGCGCGCTGCAGAGTATCCTGATCGCCGGAACCGCCGGCAAAATCCTTGAGTTCGAACACCCGGTCGGGGAATTCCGGACAGGCAAGCTTTTCCAAATCACAATCCATCATGACACCTCTGCCCGATTTCACTTGACCAATCCGGAACCGGCCAGGAATTCGAGTTCTTTCAGGGCCACGAATTCATGTCCGGCGGGAGTCAGATGCACGCCGTCGCCCGCGCGGAAAAGCGCCGCCTTGTCCGGGTCCGGCAGGGCTTTCATCGGAGTATAGATATCCAGATAGGGGAACTGGAATTCGACCGAGAGTTTTTTCATCACCGCGGCAAAGGCTTCGATGTTTTCCGGAACGCCGAAGAGTCCCCCTTTTCCGGCGGCGATCCTCTTTTTGGCATTGGCGCGGCAGGCCGGATAATTGCTGCTGGCGGGCGAGACCAGGACCACTTTGCGGATGCCGTGTTTTTTGAAGATTTCAAAAAGTTCACGGTATTTTTTCTCCACTTCCTCAGGCGGGACAGCCATTTTTCCGGACTCGAGCCGGAGGACGGAATCATTGGCGCCGAGCAGCACAAAAGCCGCGTCGTATTTCCGGTCCCAGAGACCCTTGTAATGATTGGGGAAAGGAACCCTGGGGACTTGATTGAAACGGTTGACCGCGCGGACAATGGAATCGCCGCGGCAGGCGTAATTATGGAAGGTCACGCCGCTGCCGTTTTTCCGGAGAAAATAGTTCACCATGTCCAGATGGTTTTCGCCGCGGCTGAAATCGGTCAGACTGTCGCCGATGAACAGGATCTCGGCCGGCGCGGACGCCTTGACCTTCGCCGCGGCCTGCTGCATCAGGGGAGCGGATTTCAGGTCGCTGAAATCCGGTTCGGGCGTCTGCAGCCGAATGAGCGTCAGGTCGTCGATCCGGGCAAAACTGTCCTTGCCGCGGACCGTGATGGTCAGCATGATCCGGGAGGGGTTCGGCTTTTTGATCTCGAAGGGGAAAACGATTTTCCGATAATCGGGACTGAGCGGAGTGACGACTTTCTGCTTCTCTTCGCGGATCAGCAGTTTGCCGTCTTTCCGGTCGTAACGGATCACGCCGAGCTGAAGCGTGCCGGTCCCGCTGGCGTAGAGGGTGTATTCATACGTCCCGAGCAGATAATCGCCTCTGGTATTGCCGCATTTGCCGATACCGTCGACCGAGGTGAGCAGCATGGCTTTTTTGCCGGACCGGGGCTGTTCAGCGGTGAGGGAGGTTTTGCCTCGCCAGCTGCCGTCCACGCGCCACGCGCCGCGTTCGAAATTTTCTCTCATCATCAGTTCCGCAGACTGAAGCGCCAGCGCCCCTGCCGCGAACATGGCCAGACACACGATTCTATTCATATCATTTCCCTGGTAAAGCTTATGGTTTCAAAATGACCGTGAACGCCGGATCATCTTTCATAAAGGGCTGGCGCATAGATCACGGCCGAGGCGTCCTTTTCAAGGTTTTCGGCCTTGAGGAACACCAGCAGACCCGTCGCATCGTCCGGGACGTCGAACAGCAACGTGCCTTTGAATTCGCCGTCCTTGCCGTCGGGCCGGAAAACGGCGCTTCTGCGGCGGTTGAATCCGGTCAGTTCCCCCTTGGCGTTGCGGTAATCGATTTCGAGCTTGAGGCGGGCGCCGGGCGAACTCGCAGCGGGCTTGAGGATCCCCCGCGCGGTCAGGAAATATTCCTTGCCCGGAGTGACCTTGACCCGCTGGTACAGGCTCGCGGCATAGGTCCCGCGGAAAACGACCTGCCCCTGGTCTTTCGGAAATTCCAAAGTCCCGTGGGAAAGACGGCTGTTCTGGATCACGGTCCATGCCGCGGGGGTCTTTTTGTAGTTGAGCTCCTTCAAGGAGGCATTGGTCAGCAGATTGGGACGTTTCTGAGTTTTCACGACGCGTTCCGCGGCGGCGATGGGCGACAGGGCATCATAAAGCGCCTGGCGGGCCTCGGGATCGAAGGAATCCCAGGTCTTGCGCGAAGAATTGGGAAACTTCCACCAGGTGCCGCGTTCGCCCCAGGTCCAGGCATATTCATCGGCGGCCTGCATGGTCAGCTGCAGATTCCGGCGGAAGAATCCGGCGGTGCCGTATTTCTTCTTGCCGTCGGCCAGCCAGTAAGCATAGGATTTCGAGGGATCGAGGGAGAAATACGCATCCAGATAGATGGACATGGCCATGCGGGTCTGATCGAAGTATTTGCCTCGGTTTTCCGGCGAAAGCATCTTTGGGAAATCCTGATAAAACATCTTGACCGCCCGGTGGACATCGTTGAGGTCGCGGAGCCGGTATCCCTGGTTTTCCATGCCGTCATAGATCCGGGCCTGCGGGGGCAGGACATCGTAAACACCGTCGATGAAATAGGCGGAAAGATGGACCGAATCCGGATCCTCCACATTCGCGGTATTGAGCGAGAGCCAGAAAAAGGCGAAAAGTCTGCATTCCGGGAAAGTTCCGAAAACCGCTTTTCCGAACTGGCGCCCCCGTTTTCTCGCCATGGCAATGCATTCTTCCCGGGTATGGCCGGCGACATTCTTGAACCACCAGAATTTGCCGGAGTACTCCTCGGAATCGAAGATCAGGCCTTTCATTCCGGTCTCTTTGGCGATCCGGGCGAAAATGGCGAAATTGTTGCAGACGCCATCCCAGTCCGCATCGGAAAACCAGTCGATCCTGCCGGGCTGGACGCCAGTGGCGATGAAATTGTCGGTCAGGGTCGTGAACCTGGTCGCCTTCAGGTCTTCCACGGCCTTCCTGAAATATTCATATTTGAATTTTCTCGGGCCGAACATCATCCGGTGGTGAACGGTCTTGTTGTTTTCATCCACGCCGGAAATGAAGATCCGCATGCCGCTGTAAACGGGAGCGGATTTTTCCATCAGGGAGATATATTGCCGGACCTGTTCGGAACTGCCGTCAGCCCAGCCGGCGTGGATCAGTTTTTTGCCCTTGAATTCGTGCGCTCCGCAAAGCATCGAGATGCAGAACAAAGCTGAAATAACAGATAAAACAGTATTTCTCATGGTGAATCGCCTCCCTGTCAGTTGGTTTTTGACCAGGCCGCGCCATCGCTGGAATTTTTGCGGGTGGGCCGGAAGATCGGAATATCTTCGATGCTAGTCGCGGAATAGGCAAGCGAAAGAACGCTGCCTCCGAAGGACACATAATTGGCGGTGCTGTTGTGGAGCAGATACGGCACATAGCCGCTGGCCGTGTAATTGACCTTGATCATCTTGTAATTGTAGGAGGATTCATTCATGATCCGGTAACCTGGCTTGTTCAAAGTGGACGGAAATGAAGAATGGGCATGAGTGGTCCGCAGATTGGCGGAATCGACCAGGACCACGCAGTCCATGGCGCCGGCGGCTTTTTCCAGATAGGTTCCTTTGATCATTCCGGCGGTGGTTGCACCGAAAGTCCCGCTGGTCATTCCATAGGTGGTGGAGTTGTACATTCCATCGCCGTCCGGCGTGTAACGGCCCGTCATTTTCGAATTGTTGGAAGGACAGCGGAAGACATTGCCGCGTTTGCTGTAATTCAGCCGTTCCATCATCCCGGACCAGGTGACACCTAAAGTATTGTTTTTTTCCGGGAAAAAAGTATCGACGGAGGCAGAAATGCACCAGTCATCATAATCGCTCCGATAGAAATTGATCCCGAGATAATTCTGGCGCAGATTGCTCCTGCAGCTGGTGCATTTGGCCATTTCCTTGGAGCGGTTCAGCGCGGGCAGCAGCATAGCGGCCAGGATCGCAATGATCGCAATCACGACCAGGAGTTCTATCAGCGTAAACTGCCGAGGCATTTTACGCTTCAAATATGAAATGAAATTTGAGCTGGCGGCGGTCTTCGTTTTCATCTTGTCTTCCTTTCGTTGATTTGGTTTTGACGGCACGTAATGCAGGACCTGGAATACGGATCATTTCTTCACAGATCGACCTCCTTTGCCGGCAGTGACCGTTTTTTGTTCTCTTGTCATTATCTCATGGTTCTTGTCTTTCACAGTCCGGGTCCTCCGATGCGGGGACGTTATTTTCAGCGTATCATGTTCCAGGATCTTCAGAGGTATGGTCTCGCGCTGAGGCGGCAATTCAGGATCGGCCATGACTTTGGCAAGCAGGTGCCAGGTCCGCTCCGCCAGGTGTTCGGGAGAAAACTCCGGAATGGTCAGCGCGGGGACATAACTGCTGCAGCTGTCGAAGTCGGAAAAGGCCGCGACCGCCACCTCATCCGGCACGCGCCAGCCGCGGTCGCGCAAGGACCATAGCGCGGACTGCGCCGCGATCCCCTGCTCGAAGATCAGCAGGTCGTATTTTTTCATGTGCGCGATGGTTTGATGCATCTTGCCGAAAAGGCTGCAGCGGTCACGCCCCGGATCGAGAATACGGCTGCGCTCGATCACCGGAAATTCATCGTAGGGCACGCCAAGCTGCGGCAGCAGATTCCGGATCAGATGATGCGCATAATAAAACTTGCTGTCATGACAGGTGAATGCGGCGGCATTGCGGATCTTCCGTTTCCGGCAGAATTCCACGATGGCGCTGCAGAAAGGCGCGTAATCATAAACAGCCTCATGCACGCCGAGCGCGTCCGCACCGGGCGAATCGGCAAATACGGTCGGGATCAGCCGGTCCAGTCCGGCATCGCGCAGATTTTCTATGACGTCCGGCAGGATGCTGTTGACAATCAGACCGTCGGCATGCTGCTGCACCAGTTCATGGATGCCGCTGACCAGATGCTGTTCCTCATTGCGTGTGTAAACGATGCACGGCAGATATCCGGCGGCGCGGAGGACCTGGTCCATGAGGATCAGGTTCAGGTGATTTTTCCGGATATGCAGCCCGCCGGTGAGGATCCCGATAATGCCGCTTTTGCCCCGGGCCAGCGTCCGGGCGGCGTTGTTGCGGACATAATGCAGTTCGCGGGCCAGCTCCAATATCCTGGCCTTCTTTTCCGGCGAGACCAGACAGACCGGAGCATCGTTCAGCACCGAGGCTGTCGCCTGCCGGGAAAGCCCCACCATTTCCGCTATCTGTTTACAGGTGATCATCTGCTGACATTCCCTTTTATTGCACGTGCAATAAAATCATATATTAATTTAAATATAGCATGGTAATATATAAAATGCAAATATTTTTATTGATTTTCTGTCTGGTATTTCATGGATCGGATCAGTTTTGAAATAAAAAAGGCCGCTGCAGAAAGGTGGGATCCTGCAGCGGCCGGTGTCTCTTGCAGTAAAAATCAACGTTTTTTACCGGAAGTTTTGCCTTTGGCAGGGGCAGCGGCCTTGGATTTTGAAACTTTGGCAGTTTCTTTTTTAGCCGGGGCCTTGGCTTTCGCAGGCGCTTTCGCGGCTTTCGCCTTGACAGGTTCCTTCTTTTCCGGAACTTTCGCTTTCGCAGGCGCTTTCGCGGCTTTCGCCTTGGCAGGTTCCTTCTTTTCCGGAGCTTTCGCTTTCGCAGGCGCTTTCGCGGCTTTCGCCTTGGCAGGTTCCTTCTTTTCCGGAGCTTTCACTTTCGCAGGAGCTTTCGCGGCTTTCGCCTTGGCGGGTTCCTTCTTTTCCGGAGCTTTCGCTTTCGCAGGAGCCGGAGCTTTCACAGGCTCTGTCTTGACGGGTTCCTTCTTTTCCGGAGCTTTCGCTTTCGCAACACTTTTCTTTTCCTTAGCCATGCCTTTGGCCCCGGCAGCAGCCATCAATGCGGCGGCAGCTGCCAGGATTTCCTTATTATCCTCCTTCGCAGCTCTTTTTTTCGCCGAAACCTTCCCGCCGGCAGATTCTGATTCAAGCTCATCAAGATCTTCCGAATAATCTTCATCCAGTTCGCCGAAATCTATATCCTCCTCTTCATAATTATCTTCCGGGAAATCTTCATCGGCGAATTCGTTGGCAAACTCATCCTCTTCGTAAAGATCTCCTTCCTCGTCATCGTCCGCAGCCACGGAAGTCGCAGTGATCAGCGTTCCGCATTCCGGGCAGCAGCCGTCTTCGGCTTCCACCAGTTTTTCACTGATTTCGATGTCACAATAAGGGCAGATCAATACCATAACCACACCTCCTGGGTAAAGGGTTCTTCAAATTTTACGCAAAGTATACGGACATTTTTCAAAATGTCAAATCAAAAAACGCTTTTTTTTGAAAAAATTTTGATTTTTTTGCAGTTTTTCCCGGATTTATGCAGAAAAATAACTTTTTGGTGTTATATTTGCAAGCAAAAAAAGGATAAAAAAGGTATTTCGGCATGAACAAAAATGAGATACAAGTCTGGAAAAATCCGGGAAAAGGGACGCTGCTCTGCAATGGGAATCCGGTCGCGGTACCCGCTGGCTGGGTCTTTGTGCCGTCCGGCGATCCCGGACTGACCCGGCGGCTGAAAGCCACGGGTGAATACTGGGTCCAGGTACATCGCCGCAAAAACCGGATTGAAGCGCAGGGGATCTGGACCGACGGACGGCGCATCGCCGGCATCAAAGCGAGGCTGGAAGCGGAACATTCCAGTGCGGCATATCAGCAGAAGCTGGCGGCGGCCCGGCAGGCGCGCGAAGCGAAACAGGATGCGTATGTGGTCCAATTCCGCCAGGCGGTAGTGGATTTTCTGAATTTCGCCCCGCGATACCGGGATTTGGCCTGGGATCTTGCCGATGCGGTGACCGATCAGGCCGTGCCGGTCGGCAGCGGCACGGTGGCCCGCACGGAACGCATTCCGCTGGCCGTTCGGGCCGAGGCCGCGGTGATCGCCTGGATGCGGCATCAGACCACGGCCTACGATCACATGTCGATCGCGCGGATCAAAGGAGAACGCCGGGAAGTCCGCCGTCAGCTGGCGGAACGTTCGAGGCAGCTGCTGAGCCGCTACCGGGCCGGCGAGGACGTCGATCCGGCAACTTGTCCACTCGTCCGCGCTCTGAAAAACTGAAATCGTCCGGACGGATCTTCTTATTTCCCTGAACCGGCTTTCAGCTTTTCGATCAGGTCGCCGATTTGGATACGGGCCTGAACCATGGTGTGGTAATCTGCCGGTTGATCGCGCCAGTCCGGAATCAATTTCAGGAGGATGTCATTCAATTCCTTTTCCGCGGCTGCCGCGGCTTTCCGGTCTTTGGCCGTGCGGATTTCATCCCGTAGGATTTTCACATAATCGAAATCGCTGACCCCGAGGGCGAAATTGACCAGACGGAGGCTTCTCTGAGGCACGGTTTCCTTTTCCATGGGGGCATAATAGATGCAGCCTGAATTGTCAAACCCGGTAGTCCAGTTTTTCGGCCAGGCGTTGACACACCACTGATGATATCCGGTGAAACCGAAACGGGCGCTGCGCCAGGCAATGCCGCGCACCACGGTCTGACGGATCCCCTTGCTCATAAAGCCGTTGTCGTAGGTCCAGATTTCCTTGCCTGTGAGATCTATATTTGGTTTGATCCGGCTGAAGAAGATATCCGCCTGCGGCACGATGATATCCGTGTGACGGATCAATTCCTCGACCAGCGGGTTATATCCGTTGATGGTGGCGAAACGGCGCAGACGTGGAGCAACCTTTCCGGTGAGTTTCGAATAATGGATCTGCATCTTCAAATATTTCGGCACATGGCATTCGTCCCCCAGCTGCCAGAGCGACCGGTCCGTCAGGTTGTATTTCTCCAAAGCCTGCTGCGAGGCCACGGCGAAATCCGTCATGGCCTTGTCCATTTCCGGCGAACAGGGCTTCAGTTTGCTGAACCGGTTGCAGCGGTAGGAACCGTTGATCCGGAAACGCTGTTTTCCATCCTTGGCAAATTTCTTCAGGATGTCTTTGCCGGGGTCATTGCCCAGTTTTCCGGCTTTGGTCGTGTAAACATTGATCGAATAGGCGGGATGGATCCGTAAAGCCCTCAAGTCCTGCCCGCAGAATATGGAGTCTTCTTTCGGGGTATTGCTGAACTTGTTTGCCCATCCGGAACCGGAGATCAGGAAATCCCCGTAGAATGCCGGTTCTTCAGGCAGCGAGAAATTCCGAATCGTGAGTTTTACCGGAATGCTGGCGCGGAATCCTTTGGATTGAACGCCCACTTCCGAGAAATATTCACCAGGCGTCTGATTTGCCGGGATCCTGCCGCTGATCAGGAACACCTGATTTTTTCCGGCGGCTATTTTTTCCGGCAGAGTTCTCAGCAGCCGGTCCATATAGGGACCATAAACGGCAAACCAGCACGCCGGATAGTTACGCGGGACAGCTTGCACAGCTTCGAACCGGAACAGTTTTGCGGGAATCGCCGCATTTTCCGGACCTTTGAAATCAGCAATGGTCAACTGAAATCCGGTCAGTTCCTGTTTCGGAGTGATCACCAGCTGATCGGCGATGAATTCATTGCCCGCCGCGGAAAGCTTCCACTCCCGCGGGGATCCGGAGGGGACGGAGCCGTTTTCAGCCGGCAATTCCGGTGACAACCGCCAGACCACCGCTCCGGAAGCCGTTTTCAGCAGGGAGGAGGTCGTGATCTTTTCCTCCGATTTCCAGGGGAAAACCGACAGATCTTCACCTTTGCCGAATACCCGTTCTTTCGCCTGCCGGACGACTTCTTCCGGATCGGCGTCTCTGAACAGGACCAAATATGCGGTCAGACGAATGGTTTCGCCTTCGGGGATCAGAACTTTATTGTAAGCGGGCAGACTGATTTTGTTCTTTCCCATGGCAGCGCCGTATTTCTGC
>SUWI01000368.1 GCA_015061565.1 Lentisphaerota bacterium | reverse complement strand
CCGTTGATCGAGGCCGCCGTGAAAGAATCCGGGACCGGTTCCTCCAACGGCACGATCCTGCTCGCCACCGTCAAGGGCGATGTGCACGACATCGGCAAAAACATCGCCGGCGTCGTGCTCCAGTGCAACAATTACAAGATCGTCGACCTCGGCGTGATGGTCCCCAAAGAGACCATTCTCGAGGCTGCCGAACGCGAACATGCCGACCTGATCGGCCTCAGCGGCCTGATCACCCCCTCGCTGGAAGAGATGGTTTCCATCGCCGGCGAAATGGAACGCCGCGGCATGAAGATCCCGCTGATGCTTGGCGGCGCGACCACTTCGCAGGCGCATACCGCGCTGAAAGTCGCGCCCGCATATCCGTCCGGCACGGTCCTTCAGGTGCATGACGCCTCGCAGGGCGTGCTGGCGGTCAATTCCATCCTGAATCCCAAGACCCGCGACGCTTACCGCGCCGAGGTCGAGGACGCTTATCAGAAGATCCGGGTCGAATCCGAACTGAAAGCCTCCCGGTCGGAGACCCTCCCGCTGGCGGAGGCCCGTGCCAATGCGCTCCGGACCGACTGGAGCAAGGATTTCGGCCGGCCGGACCGGTTCCGCACCGTGACCGATTTCCCCGCCCTCGACCTGAATTCGGTGTTCCAGCGGATCGACTGGCGCGAATTCCGCCGGATCTGGCAGGATGATCCTTCCGGCAATTCCGATCTGCGCAGCGATGCCGAGCTGATGCTCCGCCGGCTGCAGCAGCATAATGCCGTTACGATCTCCGCCTCGCTGGCTTTCTTCCCGGCATATGCCGAAAACGATTCGGTCATTTTCCGCACCGGCGAAGGCCAAACCGTCCTGCCGATGCTCCGGCAGCAGTTCCGCAGATATCCCGGACAGCCCAACCTGGCTTTGTCCGATTATTTCCCGCCGGAAAACGGGCCTGAAGTCTGGGGCGGCTGTTTCGCCGTCGGCTGCCGTGTCGATGAATCCATCCTGGAGACCTGTAAGCCCGATGATTACGGCACCCTGCTGGTGAAAACTCTGGCCGACCGTCTCGCCGAGGCCGGCGCGGGTCTGCTTCAGGAATATGTCCGCACCGACTGGCAGGGGACGGAGCCGGTTTCGATCATCCGCCCGGCGCCGGGTTATCCCGCCGTGCCCGACCATACCCTCAAGGCCGATATCTTCCGCCTGCTGGAGGTCGAACGCAAATACGGCTTCCGGCTGACCGAAAGTTATATGATGATCCCTGCGTCGGCGGTGTGCGGTTTCCTGATCGTCCATCCTCGGGCGCAGTATTTCGCGGTCGGCCGGATCGGCGACGACCAGCTCAACGATTACGCCGGCCGCAAAGGCGGCAATGTTCATGAGGTCGCGCGGTTCATTGCCTGGCGCGACAAAGAAAAGGAAATCTGACCATGAGACCCGGCGACGAATACAATTGTCCGCATTGCGGCAAAAATTCTTTCCTGAAAAAAGAGACCGTCATGGACGGCTGGACCAAAAAAGGCGAAGTGCTCAAATGCGCCTCCTGCGGTGCATTGGTCTGCGAACTGAAACCCGAAACGGAGAAGCCTGCCGATCCGCTGAAAAGCGAGGCGGCGGACCGGCTGAAAAATCTGTTCGGCGGCGAGGATTTTACGGAGAAACCGACCTGGAAAGCGGAAGGATCCGAGGCGAATTTCTGCAAGGACTGTGCGTTCCTGATCCCGCATCCGTTCGTGTTCAAATGTTCCAAATTCAATAAAACGGTCAACCCGATGGATGATTGTCCCGCCTTCAAGCGCCGGGAAAAATAATTCCGGATGCACCGGATAACCGGGGAGGAAATGGCGGATGAAAAAACTGAGGTCATTGGGTGTTGTATTTTTGCATTTTCTGCCGTTCTGGATTTTCGGTCTGGCCCTTTTGCTGCCGTTCGTCTGCGTCGGGATCGAATTCTGCATCTCCTGCTTCGGAAATAAAAAGCTGCTGTGTGATTTTCAGGATTTTACCGCCGGCATTGCCGGAAACGGTGTTTTTGTCGCACTTCTATTGACCAGTTGGCTGCTGTCTCTGATCTGGAGTTTTCTGATCCATTGGTTCTGGAAGAAGGAAGAACGGGAACCCCGTTGGGTCATGTCTGCCGTTTTTTTCTTTTTCCCCCTCATTTCCAGTCTGCTGATTTCGTGTCTGCCGGGCACTATCTGGCCGAACCTTTCGGTGGAAAAGCGGCGGAGGGTCGCATGCCACATCAATCTGAGAAACATTTATTCGGCATTGTACATGTATGCAGCAAACAATGACGGCCATTATCCGGACCGGCTCGAAGCGCTCTCACCGGACTATTTGACCGATGACAAAGTTTTGCGTTGTCCGGCGTGCCGGGAACATTCCGGTTTTTCCGATTACAATTACTTCGGCAAAGGAAAAAAGGAAACCGGTCCGGTCTTCATCATTCTGGAAGACAAGGTTGACAATCACCGGGGAAATTTCAAAAACCGGCTCGATTCGGAATGCCGGGGCATTCCGGGAAAAAAATACGAATGAACGCATGATATGAGCCGGAATTCTATTATTCCCAGGGCAGGCCGCTTTGTTGGCGGCGATAGACGGTCGGCGGGCAGCCTGCGCGTTTGCGGAAGGCGGCGGAAAAATAAAGCTGGTCGCAATAACCCAGCCGTTCGGAGATCTCCTTGACCGACAGGTCGGTGGTATGGAGCAGACGGCAGGCCTGTCCGAACCGGAGCCGTTCCCGGTAGGCGGAGGGCGTGATGCCGAGATGTTTGCGGAACAGCCGCATCAGCGTATGGACGCCGCAGCCGTGCTGCCGGGCGAAATCCGCGATGGAATACTGGTAACTCAGATCGCCGTTAATGGAAGACAGGATCTGTTCCAGCAGCGGGGGTATTTTCTTCTGCTGTCCGGTTTGCCCTGCGATGGAGGTCAGGAGCGCATAGCCCAGGGCGGAAATGACCGCACCGTCCGGGTTCGGTGCGGCCAGCAGATCGATGATCTCGCGGAATTTCGCCGCCGCCGTTTCCGGATCTTGCAGGGGAATGATCCTTTCCCCGGTCAGCTGGAGGGACATTGCCAGCGGGATGACCAGATTGCCGCGGAACATCAGGCGCAGCCGGTGGAAATGTTCGCCCGGCCGCTGTTCGAAACGGGTATCGGAACCT
>SUWI01000367.1 GCA_015061565.1 Lentisphaerota bacterium | reverse complement strand
ACTGTCGGCAAAATACCCGGACCGCCTGATCCTGGCGGCGGACATCATGCTCGGACGCATGCGCAAGGTCAAAAAGAAAACCGACCGCACCGGCAATCACAATGTCTGCTGCCTCCGCACCGAGGCACGCTATCTGCTGGGATTCTGCCTGCCCGACCGCTGTATCGACCGGGTCCATATCCTCTGTCCCGATCCCTGGCCGAAGGACCGGCACCGCGGACACCGGCTGCTCTGTGCCGATTTCATGATGCCGGTCAACCGCGTGCTCAAGGAAGGCGGCATTTTCCATTTCTCCACCGATGATCCGGAATATCTGGAAGCGGTCGCCAGTCTGGTAAAAACTTCCGGTCTGTTCGAGGAAGCCGGACCGGAAGCGATCGCGGATGTTTCCGGCGAGGAATTCCGCACCGAATTCGAACGTGACTGGCTGGCGCAAGGCAAAACCGTGCCGCATCTGGCCTGGCGCGCCCTCAAGCCGGTGTTCACGGGTGCACATTGAGGAGACCGCACAATGGAACTGCTGGCTCCCGCCGGAAATCTGGAATGCGCCCTCGCCGCCTTCGATGAAGGTGCGGACGCGGTTTATGCCGGACTGAAAAAATTCAATGCCCGCGAACGCACGGAAAATTTCATCCCGGAGGAAATGTCGCAGCTGATCGCCTACGCGCACAAGCACGGCAGACGCGTTTACGTGACGTTCAACACGCTGATCAAGGAAAACGAGCTGGACGAGGCCGCGGCGGAACTGGCGCGGCTGGAAACGCTCCGTCCGGATGCGCTGATCGTGCAGGATATCGGGGTGGTCAGGCTGGCGCGGCGCTATTTCCCGAAACTCACGCTGCACGGCTCCACGCAGATGAGCCTGCATAATTCCGCCGGACTGCAGTTTGCGAAAGAGATCGGTCTTACCCGGGTGATCCTGGAACGGCAGACCACCCTCGCCGAACTTGAAATGATGCTGAAAACCAAACCGCCGGTGGAAGTGGAGATCTTCATTCACGGTGCGCTCTGCTGCTGCATTTCGGGAACCTGTCTGCTCTCCTCATGGCTCGGCGGCTGGAGCGGCAACCGGGGCAAATGCAAACAGCCCTGCCGCCGGCGTCACCGTTCCGCGGACGGCAACGGGTTCTTCCTTTCCGCGCAGGACCTGGAAACGCTGGAGATCCTGCCGCAGCTGATGAGATCGGGCGTGAGTTCATTCAAAATCGAAGGACGGCTGCGCCGTTCCGATTATGTTTCGCATGTAGTGGCGGCCTACCGCATGGCGATGGATGCGGCGGAGCGGTCCGACGAGGATTTCCGCGCGGTGCTGCCCGCAGCCCGGGCACGGCTCGCCCGCACCCTCGGACGCAAATGGTCGCTCGGCTATTACACGCCTCAGTCCGCCGGCAATCTGATCAAGCATGATTCTCTCGGCGTTTCCGGTCTGCTCTGCGGCAAGGTCGTCCAGACGGCGGCCAACGGTTTCACGGTTTCCGCCGGACGTCCCTTTTTCGAGGGCGACATGATCCGGGTGCAGCCGCAGAGCGGCGATGAAGGGCCGTCCTTCCGCATCACAAAAATGAGCGTGCGCGGCCGCGGCACCGTCAAAGCGGCGCGCGGCGACGAAGTGTTCATCCATTCCGACAAGGCCATCCCGAACGGCGGCCTGGTCTACAAAATCGGCGAGAAGACGCCGGATTATTCCGGCCGGATCGCCGCCTTGCCCCTGCGCAAGCCCGTTCTGGATCTGGGCGTGGTCATTTCCCGCACCGGCTGTCAGGTCACTGCCGGCGGACAGATTTGGAAACAGGAACTCGAACTGGAACCGGCCTCGAAACAGGAACTGGATCCCGCCCGGGTCCGGGACGAATTCAACCGTTTCCAGTCCGACCGTTTCGAACCGGGAAGCATCGAAGTCGAGATCCGGGACAATCCGTTCCTGCCGGCGAGCGTGCTGAAAAATCTCCGCAAGAGCTGGGAAACGGCGATCCTGCCGGGACTCCCGGCGGCAGTTTCGGCCGAATCGGAACGGGGCCTGGCAAGGTTCCGTCAGGAATACGCGGCGGCGGAACGGCGGAAACCGGAGGGCGAAATGCAGATTTACGCAGCGGTGCCGCGCGGGAAACATCCGGTGCTGCCGAACCATTGCCGGATCGTCCGCGAGATCGGGGATTCCCCTTCGCCGCACGAAGAACTGCTGCTGCCGTTTTATATCAGCGAATCCGAGCTGCCGGAAATCAGACGGCGGCTGAAACAATGGATCGATAAAGGAGGGAACACGGTCCGGATCTCATCCCTCAGTCACTTGACACTGGTCCGGGAATTTCCGGACCTGATCCTGAAAACCTGCATGCCGCTGCCGGTGTGCAATTCCTTTGCGGCGGCGGAACTGGCCGGTCACGGGGTGAGTCTGGTCCAGGGTTCGCTGGAACTCGGAGCGGAAGAATGGCGTCTGCTGGCGGAAAAATCGCCGCTGCCGAGCGAACTTTACTGCTACGGCCGGCCGGTGCTGCTTTCGACCCGGGCCAATCTGCCCGTCCGCGGCGAAATGAGCGACTCGAAAGGCGAACGGTTCCGGGTAGAGAAAAACGGGATCCTGACGCAGGTCACGGCGGAAAAAGTCATGTCCGTGCCCGCCCTGCCCCAGGCGGCCTCGCTGTTTTACGATTACCGGCATGCCGACGGCCGGGAAAAGGATCTTGCCAAGTTCAATTATGATGTTTCCCTGGCTTAATTGCGGGCGGAACGCCGGAAAAAGGACTTGCCCGGCACTTTGGCATAGTCCGGATAACGTTTCCGGACCTCCTCAGGCGTATCCGGCGGGATATACTGGAAACGGTGGTAAAGCCAGCAATACTGTTCCGGCGCCATGCGGATGAAATCGGCGGTAATGTCGGTGATATCCTGGATCAGTTCCTCGTCGGTCTCATATTCGGCAGCCGGTTTGGGCAGTTCACGTGAATAGACCTTGCAGGTGTCCGGGGTGTCGCGGATCACTGCGCCGATCGCGATATAACGGTTGCTGCCGTTCGCGCGGGCCAGCACGGCAGGAGCCCGGCTGACCGGGATCTTCAATCCCATGAAATCGACAAACACGCCGCCGTTGCGCACCTTGGTATTCTGGTCGATCAGGATCCCGACGATCAATTTCTCATCCAGAGCGTTCTTCATGG